>VBAL01000140.1 GCA_005888595.1 Candidatus Segetimicrobium genomatis | reverse complement strand
AGTATCGCCTGCCCTTTGAGCGCTTCCTGAACCCCCAGCGGTACACGATGCCGGACATCGATGTGGACTTCATGGACAGCCGGCGCGACGAGGTCATCCGCTACGTGATCGACAAGTACGGTGCGGATCGCGTGGCTCAGATTATCACCTTCGGGACGATGGGCGCCCGCCAGGCCGTGCGAGATGTCGGCCGGGTGATGGGGCTGCCCTATGGGGATGTCGACCGGATTGCGAAACTTATCCCGTTCAATGCCACGCTGGACGATGCTGTGCGCAGCGAGCCGGAGTTGCAGCGCGTGGCCGAGGACTCCCCCCAGATCCACCGGGTCCTGGACCTGGCCCACAAGCTGGAGGGAGTGGCCCGTCACGCCAGCACGCATGCAGCCGGGGTGATCATCTCTCGAGACCCGTTGATCGAGCACGTCCCGCTGCAGAAGGCGACCAAGGGCGATCTGGTGATGACCCAGTACGACATGATCGCGGTCGAGAAGATCGGCCTGCTGAAGATGGACTTCCTTGGGCTGGCCAACCTCACGATTCTCGACACAGCGATGAAGATTATTGAAAAGACTCGGAGCCATCGGGTCGACCTCCAGCGCATCCCCCTGGATGACAAAAAGACCTATGAACTGCTCGCCGCGGGGGAGACGGTTGGTATCTTCCAGTTGGAGGGCGCGGGGATGACGCGCTACGTGAAGGAACTCCGGCCCAGCAACATCCAGGACATCATGGCCATGGTAGCGCTGTTTCGACCAGGACCCATGGCCAACATCCCCACCTACATCCGCCGTAAGCACGGTCAGGAGCCGATCGCCTACCCGCACCCGGCGCTGGAGCCGGTGCTGCGCGAGACTTACGGGGTGATGGTGTATCAGGAAGACGTGATGGCCGTGGCTCAGGCCGTCGCTGGGTTCTCGCCCGCCGAGGCGGACGTGCTGCGGTATGCCATCGGCAAGAAGATCAGGGATAAACTGCAGCAGCAGCGCGCGAAGTTCATGGCCGGGTGCGTGGAACAGGGAGTCTCGGGGCACGTGGCCGAGCAGATCTTCGAGCAGTTCGAACCCTTTGCCCGGTATGGGTTCAATCGTGCCCACGCAGCCTGCTACGGATTGATCGCGTACTACACGGCGTATTTGAAGGCCAACTACCCCGCTGAGTACATGGCCGCGGTGCTCAGCAGTGAGGCCGGAGATACGGACAAAGTGGCCGCGGCCGTCGCGGAGTCCGTGCGGATGAGCATCCGGGTGCTCCCGCCCGACGTAAACGAATCGTACGTAGATTTCACGGTGGTGGGAGAGGCGATCCGCTTCGGTCTGGCCGCGGTGAAGAATGTCGGCCTTGGGGCGGTCGACGCGATTCTGCAGGCGCGCAAAGAGAGCGGGGCCTTCACCTCGTTGGTCGATCTGGTGGAGCGGGTCGACCCGCGGGCGGTGAACCGGCGCGTGCTGGAGAGCCTGATCAAGGCGGGCGCGATGGACTCTTTGGGCATGCCGCGTGCACAGCTGCTGCACCTGCTGGATGAGGCCATGGAGGCAGGCCAGCGCGTGCAGCGGGCGCGGGCGTCCGGGCAGACTGGATTGTTTGACGTGACCGGGGAGACCCCGCCCCCAGAGACGGCCGTTCCCGCGAGTCAGGTGGAGGAGTTCTCCAGGGAAGAACTTCTGGCGATGGAAAAGGAGATGCTGGGTCTCTACATCTCGGACCATCCCCTCCGCCACGTCCACGCCACGCTGGCACCGCGCATCAACGCCGCGCTCAACCAGTTGATGGAGCTGCCGGACAAAACGCAAGTCACCGTCGGCGGTCTCATCACCGCGGTCAAACGCACGACGACCAAAAGCGGGTCGGCGATGGCATTCGTTACGCTGGAGGATCTCACCGGCAGCTGCGAGGTCATCATCTTTCCCAAAGCCTACGAGCAGGTGCATTTCCTATTGAAGCGGGATGCCGTCCTGGTAGTGCGAGGGAAAGTCGACGTCATGGAGCAACAGGCCAAGATTCTGGCCGACCGCGTGATGACGCTGGAGGAAGCGGAAGAGGTGGAGCCGCTCCCCGTCCTGAGTCCTCCTGTTTCGTTGAACGGAGAGAAGGCGGACTCTGACGAGAGAGGCGCAACAACTGAACTCAACGAGGCCCAAGGCCCCAAGCTCGAGGCCCGTCAGTCGGCACCGGCGCTGCACCTCCGGGTGGACACGGCGCAACTCGGCGAAACAGGTCTGCATCAGTTGAAGGAATTGCTGGCCCGGCGCCGCGGCGACTTGCCGGTGTTCCTGCATCTGCTCGCGTCGGGTCGCGAAGTCGTGATGAGCGGGCGCGACCTGCGCGTGGCTGCTACCGCCGAGCTGCAGACAGAGATTGAAGATCTGTTGGGCGCCGGCAGCGTCTGGCGCGACTGAGTCCCAGATGCGGGCCTGCGCGGCCGGCGAGATCGCATGACCTCTTTAGCGGACGCTCTAGTGGCGAATCACGAATCACCAATCACCAATCACTATGATGTTGTGATTGCGGGCGCGAGCTTTGCCGGCTTGGCCGTTGCGCAACGCCTGCGGGGGAAACGTGTGGTTCTGTTGGACCGCGCGCCGGTGGGTGATGGGGTCACTTCGGCCTGCGGGGCCCCGGTCTCGATCGTGCGCGCGATGGGTGCGGAAACGTCGATCCAACTGGTCCATGACCGGTTGGTTCTGCATACGCGGGCGGGTGAGACCGTTTGGCCGCTGCCGGAGCCGTTCTGCACGTTCGACTACCGGCGGTTTTGTGAACTCGCGTTCGCGCACGCCGGGGTCGAGTTCATCCAGGCTGCGGTTACCGGGCGATCGGGATCCACAGTCCGCACCGCGAGGGGAGACTTCTCTGGAACCTTGCGCGTGGACGCCACCGGATGGCGGGCTGCTCTCGCCGTAGGGCCCGGCTCGCGGTATGTGAACCGGCGCTGGATGGCGTTTGGCATCGAGTCTGAGGTGGAGTGCGCGTTCGAACCAGGGCTGCACTTCTACTTTCTGCCCGAGGTGCGCGACGGCTATGCCTGGGCGTTTCCAATCGGAGGGCTGGTCCGGTTCGGAGTGC
>VBAL01000055.1:26096-26615 GCA_005888595.1 Candidatus Segetimicrobium genomatis | reverse complement strand
AACAAGTCGACCCTGATCTGGTGAAGGTGAAGATCTAGCAATTCGTGCGGCGCGGGGACCGGGTCAAACCCGGCTCTCGCGCCGGCTCTTTCTTCTTTGAGTATTTCTGAACCGACCTTACCGCCGCGGAGGCGGGCTGAGGACCTTGGACCGGGGACCAGAAGGACGGCTAAGGAGTGACTCAGTTACTGGTCCCCTCTGTCCAATGTCCTCATCCCGCCTCCTTGTGTGATCTGCGGGTTCGATCCGGGGTGAGACCGGACCGCCCTCGGAAACGGGACCCGTAACTCAATCACTCCATAGCCGCCCTTCGGGTCCCGGTCCGAGGGGCGCCCGGTCTCACCCCGGCGATCACCCTGGGTGACCCGGTGGAGCGCCGCCGCGCTATTTCCTTTGAAGTATTCCTGAACCGACCTTACCGCCGCGGAGGCGGGCTGGGGACCCTGGTCCGGGGGCCAGAAAGGCGGCTAAGGAGTGACTTAGTTACTGGTCCCCTCTGTCTAAAGTCCTCATCCCGCC
>VBAL01000055.1:0-25997 GCA_005888595.1 Candidatus Segetimicrobium genomatis | reverse complement strand
TGTAAGCTTGTACGGCTGCTCGAGGGGAATCTCATACACTGCGCCCGTCAGCGGCAGCCCTGTGGGGACCTGCGATGAACACGACCGGCAAGTAACGTACAGCAATTCCTGCGTCTCCATCGCCGTCGCCTCCTCTGGAGAATGTCCCGATGGAACTCTGAGGCGCCCTTCGGTGATGTGGGAAGACGATCCTGCTTGACGGTTGGTCAGTTAATGTGAAAAGGTCGCGAGCAGACGCCCTGACTGGAAATAACGTCTAGCGGCACGTAGTCTCGTACCATTGCCGCGCATAGTTTACATCGAAGTGGTCTACCTTATCCAGAGGAAGCGACACTCGGCCCGCGAACACGTCGGCGACATACCTGCACATCGATTCAATGACCTCCTTGTGCCCTCTCTGCGCACCAGTGACGACGCTGCGGATCATAGGATCCGAACAGGTAGCCGCTATAGTGTCGAACGGCACGGTAAGGTAACCGCTTCCTCCGTCAGGTGTGCTGTAACTTATTGTGATCGTATTCCGCATAGCAGACGCGCCGACCTGAACAACTTGTGCCCCCTGAGGTAAACTCGTTTGCCCACAATAACTTCCCTGAAACGCAATCGCGCGGTCTGAATTCTTGATAGCGACCCCGAGCGCGACAATCATTCCTGCTGTCGCTGCCACGGCCATCCATTTTCTTCCACGCACTGTCCTCACCCCTTTTGATCCTAATGATGGCATCACAGGGGGCACAATCAGGCAAACCCCCGGGTTCGTATGAGGTAAATCACTTTATTCGATATTGCGCTGCCGTGCTATTGTGGCAAGTCCTCGGAGTTCGAGTGCAATTTACCAGCCGTCCTCCTCACGCTTCGGCGGAGCGGTACCCCTGACTTCTCCTGAGTTAACCGGTTCGCCAGCAGAATAGGAATGGTCGTGACCGCGATGACGAGCATGGCCACGATGTTGGTGACGGGCCGGTAGCGGGGTTTGGTCAGCTGGTTGAACACCCAGATCGGCAGTGTCTCCTGCTGGCCCGCGGTGAACGTCGTCACGATGATTTCGTCAAAAGAGAGCGCGAAGGCCAGCATGCCGCCGGCGAGTAATGCGGTGGCAAGGCTAGGCAGGACGATGTAGCGGAACGTTTCAAACGCGGAGGCACCCAGGTCCATCGAGGCCTCGATCAGGGACAGGGAACTACGGCGGAGCCGCGCCAGCACGTTGTTGTAGACGACCACGACGCAAAACGTGGCGTGGCCGATCACGATGGTCCAGAAACTGAACGGGATGTTCAGCAGGCCGATGGCCGACCGCAGCGAGATCCCGGTGATGATTCCGGGCAGCGCAATCGGCAGGGTCACGAGAAATGACACCGTCTCGCGCCCGAAGAACTTGCTGCGGTGTACGGCGGCGGCGGCGAGGGTCCCCAAGACCAGCGCGATCGCGGTCGTGGCCGCGGCGACCTCAACCGACAACAACAGGGCCCGCCAGATATCCGGCCGGTCCCATGCGACGCCGAACCAGCGCAGGGTCAGCCCGGGCGGCGGGAAGCGAAACGCGGCGTCGTCGGTGGTAAATGCGAACAGTATGATGATCGCCACCGGGAAGTGCAGGTAAAGCAGGACCCCTCCGGTGGCCAGGATGAGGGGCCACGAGGGACGGCGCGCGTTCCGCCGCCGCGAGCGAAGCGTCGCACGGTCCTCCTTAGAGCGCATCGAACGCTCCGAGCCGTTTGGCCGCAGCCAGATACACGGCCATGATGAGCATGGGGACGACGGTGAATGCGGCGGCCAGCGGAATGTTGCCCGCGGTTCCCTGGTGTGCCAGGACGGCCTGCCCGATGAACAGGGCAGAGTTGCCCAGGGCATACGGCACGATGAAGTCTCCCAGGGTGAGGGAGAAGGTGAAAATGGATCCGGCCACCACCCCGGGGAACACCAGCGGCAGAATCACGCGCCGGAAGGTCTGCTGGGGGCGCGCTCCAAGATCGCCGGAGGCCTCCAGGTAGGATTCCGGGACGCGTTCGAGAGCAGCTTCGATCGGCAAGATCATGTAAGGAAGCCAGACGTACACGTACACCAAAAACATGCCCAGCAACGATACCGACAGTGAGGGTCCGCCGATCCCCGGCAGCCCCAGCAGCCATTGCAGCGCGTCTTCCAGTCCCAGCCGCGTCACCGACCAGTTGAGAATGCCCTCCTTGGCCAGGATGAGTTTCCACGAATAGACCCTCACCAGATAGCTTGACCACAGCGGCAGCAACACGGCCAGATACAGGAACGCCTTCGTCCGGGGCGCCGCGTACCGGGCCATGTAAAAGGACACTGGAAACGCCAGAATGGCGGCCGTCACGGTCACGACCGCGGCCATCACTGTTGTGCGCATGATGATGTCCAGGTTGGCGCGGGTCAGCAGGTCGCGGTACGTGGCCAGCGTCAGCTTCCGCACCACCTGTCCGGTGAATCCATCAAGAGAAAAGAAGCTCTGCACCAGCAGGGCCGCCAACGATCCCAGATAGATGACGCCCAGGTACAGCAGCGGGGGTGTCAAGAGCAGCACGAGCGCCAGGGTGGGGCGGCGGTACAGATAGGTGGAGAGACGCCGGCTCAGGCCGGCAGGAGATCCTACGGTCCGGGCCGACAGGGTCGCCGTCATGAGGTGCCCGTCAGCACGGGCCGGTTGTGGCTGCGCTGCCAGACGAGACGCACGCGCCGGCCCTGCGCCGCCTGCACGTCCATCGACGTGGTCTCCACATTTTGCTGGGTCACGACCAGCGCGCCGCCGACCTCCAACTCCACCTGGAAACGGGTATGAGCGCCGAGGTAGATGACCTCACTGATGCGGCCCAGCGCCGTGCACCAGCCATCGGCCACCGCGGCGCCGGCGTCGCGCAGCACGATCTTCTCCGGCCTGACCGTGAACGACTGCGGCGACCCCGTGATCGCCCGTGCCGCCTCGCCGGTCACCACATTGGAGACTCCGACAAACCCCGCCACGAAGTCGGTTGACGGATGCTCGTACACGTCGGCCGGTGCGCCCACCTGCTCCACACGGCCGTGATTAAACACCGCCAGCCGGTCAGACATCGTCAGGGCCTCTTCCTGATCGTGCGTCACATAGATGAACGTAATGCCGATCTGTTCCTGGATCGCCTTGAGTTCGATTTGCATCTGCTGCCGCAGTTTGAGATCCAGGGCTCCCAGGGGTTCGTCGAGCAGCAGCACGCGCGGGTGGTTCACCAGCGCCCGTGCCAGCGCCACGCGTTGCCGCTGTCCTCCGGACAACTGCGCGGGTTTGCGGGCGGCCATGCCGGACATCCGGACCAGATCCAGGATCTCGGCGACCCGCGCCACACGCTCCGGTCCGGGAACCTTTTTGATCATCAGGCCGTAGGCGATATTGCCGCCGACCGTCATGTGGGGGAACAACGCATAGTCCTGAAACACGGTGTTCACATCGCGCTCGTAGGGCGGGAGCCCGGCCACGTCCTGCCCGTGGAGCCGGATCGTTCCGGATGTGGGCTGGTCAAACCCTGCGATCAGGCGCAGGCAGGTCGTCTTGCCCGATCCCGAGGGTCCGAGCAGCGAGAAAAATTCGCCGTCGAAGATGTCCAGACTGACGTTGTCGACGGCTCTGACATCACCGAAGTACCGGCTGACGCCGTCGAACCTGACCGCGGGGACCGACCTGGTGCTGCTACACTCAGGCACGGTTCTGACCGTCAGCGGGACGATTGGAGCGCCGGGGGAACCGAAGGCCCGGCCGCGAGAGCCGGGCCTCCGGGCGCCTATCCCTCAAGCAGGGCTGCCTCAGCGTCCTCCGATGACCGCGATGTAGTTCGTCACCCACTCGTAGTAGGGCACGCACTCGCGGCCGCCGCCGCAGTTGGCCACCGGGGTCTTCCAGTATTTGATCTTGTCGAAGTTCTTGAACCCGTTGGTCTCGCAGCCTTCGGGACCGAGCAGCGCGTTATTCTTGCACCCAGCCGGAACCGCGGGAACGGAGCCGAACCACGCGGCGAGGTCCCCTTGCAGTTTTGGCGAGATGGAATGTTCCAGCCACATGTAGGCGCAGTTGGGATGCCTGGACTCCGCGTGGAGCATGGTGGTGTCGGCCCACCCCGTCGCGCCTTCGGCCGGGATCGTGCTGGCGATGGGCTGCTTCTTACTCTGCAACAGGTTCACCTGGAACGGCCATGAACTTGAGGCCACGACGCCTTCGTTGATGAAATCGTCGACCTGGATAAAGGCGTCATGCCAGTACCGCTGCACGATTTTGCGCTGCTGGCGAAGCAGGTTGAGGGCGGCGTCGAACTGCTTGCGATCCAGGGCGTAGGGATCCTTGATCCCTACCTCGGGCTTGTGGGACATCAAATAGAGCGCCGCGTCCGCCACGTAGATGGGACCGTCGTAGGCCTGGACGCGTCCCTTGTTGGACTTGCCGTCGGGAAGCGTCTGCTCGGTGAACACGACGTCCCAGCTCTTCGGCGGGGTCTTGAAGACATTGGTGTTGTACATCAGGACATTCGGTCCCCACTGGTAAGGCACGCCGTAGTGTTTGCCGTTGACGGTATGCCAGGGCGCGTTCTGCAGCCGGGGATCGACGTTCTTCCAACTGGTGACGAGTTTGGTGTTGACCTCTTGCACCCGTTTCCCGGAGATCAGCCGGTTGCTGGCATCGCCGGAGGCGGTGACCAGGTCGAATCCACCTTCGTTCATCAACGCAACCATCTCGTCTGAGGTTGCCGCTGTCTTCACGCTGACCTTGCAGCCCGTCTGCTTCTCAAAGGCGGTCACCCAGTCGTAATTCTTGTCGGTCTCACCGCGCTCGACGTATCCCGCCCAGGCGATAATCGACAGTGCGCCTTCGCCTTTGCCGATGGACTGCTTCATCCCCGCCTGTCCTGTCACGACGCCCGCAGATGGGACCAGTGTGAGCAGCGCCGCCAAGACGGCGGCCGTCCCGACCCGTTTCCGCATCCCAGACCCCCCTTTGGGCGCAGTACGGCATTCCAGATCCGTCCTGCGCCTTGAGCAATCCTCGTTCCTCGCCTGCGGGAGGGAGTCCTTCAGCGATGGAGGGAACCAGCCCAAAGATTCTTGAAGGATCGTTGTGGAGGGGAAACGATGGAAAAGTATCAGATGTTCATCGGCGGCAGGTGGGTCAATGCGGCCTCAGAGGAAACAACCCAGGTCATCGACCCATCGACCGAGGAAGACATCGCCACCGTGCCCAGGGCCGGGGCGGAGGACGTGAACCGCGCCGCGGCCGCGGCGAAAGATGCGTTTGAGGCATGGTCGAGGACGACACCGAGCGCCCGGGCATCGCATCTCTGGAAGATGCCGCGCTGGAGTCCCGCAACACGGGCAAACCGGTCAAGCTGGCCGCCGACAGCGATATCCCGTTCAGTCTCGACAATCTGCGGTACTTTGCGGGGGCGGCACGACATCTGGAAGGCCAGGGCGCCTCCGAATACTCGTCCCTGCACACCAGCATTATCCGCCGAGAACCCCTGGGCGTGGTCGCATCGATTGCGCCGTGGAACTACCCGTTTATGATGGCCGTCTGGAAGATCGGTCCCGCGCTGGCGGCCGGCAATACGGTGGTCGTCAAGCCGGCGAGCTGGACGCCGCTCTCCACCCTGGAGATCGCCAGGGCCGCGGAGGAAGCTGGTCTGCCGGCGGGTGTGCTCAACGTCGTGACCGGCCCGGGCGGGGACGTCGGAGCGGCTCTGGTCACGCATCCCGACGTGGCCATGGTCTCGGTGACCGGGGACACGGTGACGGGGAAGAAGATCATGGCTGCCGCCAGCGCCGGTGTGAAGCGGGTGCACCTGGAGTTGGGTGGCAAGGCGCCGTTTATCGTCTACGGCGACGCCGATCTGGACGCGGCCATCCAGGGTGCCGTGGTGGGCGGATACGTCAACACAGGACAGGATTGCACCGCCGCGACGCGCGTCTATGTGCAGCGGCCGGCGTACGAGCGTTTCGTCGACGGGTTCGTGCAGGCAACCAAGCGGATCCGGCTTGGACCCACCGCCAGCCGTGCCACCGACCTCGGGCCGCTGATCTCATCCGCACAGCGTGAGCGCGTCGAGGGATTCGTCGAGCGTGCTCGAGGGGCCCGGGCGGAGGTATTGTGCGGAGGCCGCAGACCGCCTCGGATGTCCCGGGGATTTTACTACGAGCCGACCATCGTAGCGAACGTGCCCCACGATGCAGAGATCGTCATGCAGGAAGTGTTTGGCCCGGTCGTGGTTGTGCTGCCCTTTGACGCAGAAGACGAGGTGCTGTCCCGCGCCAACAGTGTGGTCTATGGGCTGGCGGCCTCAGTCTGGACCCGTGATGTACACAAAGCGATGCGCGCCGCCAGGGTCCTCAAGTTCGGCACGGTCTGGGTCAACGACCACCTCCCCCTCACCGCCGAGATGCCGCACGGGGGCTTCAAGCAGAGCGGCTTCGGTAAGGACATGTCGGCGTACGCCCTCGAAGACTACACTGAAGTGAAGCACGTCATGGTAGAGTTGACGGGCGAAGCTCGCAAGCCCTGGCATTACACCGTTTACGGCGACCAGTAACGCGGGCGCTCCCGCGCCTTCACCTTTCGGCGGTGGCTAAGTTTCCGACCATGTAGGCATAGATACCCGGCTCCACGGCGTCGGCGGTGCGGTGGGTCAGCACCATGATTCCGCGATCGAACGGACACCGCAGCACTTCGAGTTCCTCAAATGAATAGGGACTGACGATCCGGCCCAACACCTGACCCCCCTTCACCTCGATGCCGAGCTCGGTCACCTCCGGCACCAGCAGACCACCGTGGTGCGGCCGGAGCGTAGTAATTTCTTGGAGCACGACCTGCGGCGGCGGGGGTGTTGGATCACCCGGCAGCATCCCCAGCGTCTTCAGGATGTTGGCCAGCCCCTGCAGGCCCCGCGCCACGTAGGACGTTTGCTCGACATCGCCACCGCCCAACTCCACGACCACCGACGGTACGTTGCGCTCTCTGGTGACCGTGACCGACGTTCCCGTCAGCATCTCCTTCGCCCGGTACAGCAGCGGTGAGCCGAATGCCCGCGACAGCGGCTCGGCATTCAGGATGTACACGTAGTCCACGGTGGGATAGGCGCCGCCGGCGTGCAGGTCCACATAGTAGTCGAGCGTTCGCAGGAACTGCTCGGTCATGGCAAACGCCAGCTGCTCCGTGAGCTGGCCGTCGCGATTCCCAGGAAACACACGGTTGAGATTGCCGCCGTCGATAAGCGTGTGCCGGCTGATCGCGGCGTAGGAGAATGGATTGGCCACCGGCAAGACGAGCAACCGGCCGCGCAGGGCGCCTGGGTCGTGTGTCTGCATGAAGCGATATACAATCTCCACGCCCACGGCCTCCTCACCGTGGATGCCGGCGGAGATGCCGAGCGTGGGGCCGGGCTTGTCTCCGATGATCTCGTGGAGCGGCAGGACGAGATCCATGCCTGAAGCCAGCGTGGCTACGTGAATAGGGCGGTAGGTCCGGGTAGGCATCACATCCTCCTGGGTCGATGTCACTGCGGGCGGAACCTTGGATCGAGCATGTCGCGCACACCATCACCGAGCAAGTTAAATCCCAGCACCGTCAGCATGATCGCCAGGCCCGAGAAAGTGGCGATGTGCGGGGCGTCACGGAGGTAGCGGGTCCCAAACGCCAGCGTCCACCCCCACGACGGCGCCGGCGGTTGCACGCCCATCCCCAGGAAGGACAGTGTCGACTCGGCGACCACAGCGGTTCCCATTCCCAGGGTCGCCAGGATGATCACCGGCGACAGGATGTTGGGCAGGATGTGGCGGATGACGATGCGGCCGCTATCCGCCCCGATGGCCCTGGCGGCTTCGACGTAGACCTTCTGCTTTTCCGCGAGCGCAGTGGCGCGCACCACGCGCGCGTATTGCGTCCAGAACACCAACGTCAGCGCGGTCACCACGCTGGTGACTCCCGCGCCCAAGACCGCCACCAGGGCCAGGGCCAGCAGAATGGCGGGAAAGGCCAGGAAGACGTCGACGATCCGCATGACGACCGACTCCGTCCATCCACCAAAGTATCCCGCCAGCAGCCCGAGCGTGACTCCGATGCAGACGGCGCCCCCGACTGATATCAAGGCCACCGTCAGCGAGATGCGGGCGCCATGGACGAGCCGGGCCAGGAGATCGCGGCCGATGTTGTCCGTGCCCAAGGGGTGCGCATGGGACGGCGGCGCCAGGCGGGCCAGGATGTCGACCTGATCGGGGCTGGCCCGTGTGAAGATCCAGGGCGCCCCCGCCGCCAGGGCGATCACGACCAGCACCGCGGCGCCGACGCGCGCCGAGGGGGTCAGGTGCCGGCGGCGTGCCGGTCGCTTACTCGTAGCGGATTCGCGGGTCGATGAGCGCATAGGTCAGATCAACTACCATGTTGACCAGTGAGAAGATGAGCGCGAGCACCAGCACGGCCCCCTGCACGACCGGAAAGTCTCGCTGCCCGATCGCCTGCACGACCAGCCGGCCCATTCCCGGCCAGCCGTAAATCGTTTCGGTGACCACGGCGCCGCCGAGCGCATTGCCAAACTGCAGGCCGACGATGGTGACGATCGGCAGGAGCGCGTTGCGCAGCGCGTGCCGGTAGAGCACGATGCGCTCGCGCTGTCCTTTTGCGCGGGCGGTGCGCACATAGTCTTCCTCCAGCACCTCGAGCAGGGCCCACCGCGTGAGGCGGCTCAGCAAGGCAAGGTTGAAGAAGGCCAGCGTGCACGCCGGCAAGAACAGGTGCCGGATGCTGTCCGCGAGCGCGGGCAGGTCTGCTGTTATCACCGAGGATAGGAACGGGGCTCCACGGCCGAATGACGGCAGCCAGTTCAGTTTGACTGCGAAGAGCAAGATAAGCAGGACCCCGAGCCAGAAGACCGGCATGGAGACCCCCAACTGGGCCAGCAGCATCGTGCCGGTGTCGACCGGCGTCCCCCGGTGGCGCGCGGCCAGCAGCCCAAGAGGGATGCCGGCTGCGATCGCCAGGATGATGGAAGAGATCGCCAGTTCCAGCGTGGCGGGCAGCGTCGAGAGGATGAGCTGCAGGACGGGAGCGCTCAGTGTGACGGACCGGCCAAAATCCCCGTGGACGATCCGCCAGAGGTACAGGCCGAGCTGGATGGGAACCGGACGATCCAGCCCCAGCAGCTGGCGAAAGCGCGCCAGTTCAGCGGCCGATGCTTCCTGTCCCAGCAGCGCGACTGCGGGATCCCCAGGCAGGAGCAGCAACAGCGCGAACGCCACAGCCGCCGCGCCCAAGACGACGGGGACCACGAGGAGCAGGCGGCGGACGGCGTAGCGGACCATGCACAGGAAGGAGGCAGCGGTCGCTCCAGCCTCCCTCCGCCCAGTTCAGGGGACGCTCGTTCCCCAGAGCGATCGGAAGCTCCCGTTGGGAATCGGCACGAATCCCTGGACCCGCCGGTTGATGCCCACGATGTACCCCTGATAGGTCAGCACGTAGTAGGGCAGATCCGATGCGATGATGCGCGCCACGTCGCGGTAGGACCGCGCCCGGTCCGCGGGGTCGGACTTCTGCCGTCCTTCGTCGAGCAGGGCGTCGACGCGCGGGTTGTTGTATTTCTCCCAGTTCTGGCTCCCCTTGCTGTGGAACTGGTTGTACATGCCCCGGTCGGGGTCGACCAGGCCCAGCCAGCCCAGCAGGGCCACCTGGTAGTTCCCCGCGAGCAGCGCCTGGACCAGGGCAGGGAATTCCGTGATCTCCGCGCGCGCGTCGATGCCCGAGGAGCGAAGGATGCTCACCAGCAACTCGACCACCTGGACGCGGTTAGGATCTTCGCTGTGTGTTCGGATGGTCAGGGAGAGTGGCTGTCCGTCCTTGTCCAATACGCCATCGCGGTTCGAGTCGGTCCACCCCGCCTCTGCGAGGAGCGCTTTTGCTCGGGTGATATCGTGGCCGGGCTGGACGATCTCGTCGGTAAAGACCCCGGCCCAGGCCGGCAGGAGGACCGAGGTGGCGGGCTTGTCCATCTCGCGATAGATCTGGCGCACAATCGTCTGCTGGGGGATCAGCAGGGCCAGGGCGCGGCGGATCCGGACGTCTCGGACGATCGGGTCCACCGTGTTCATGTTGAGGTAGGTAATGCCCAGGCCGGTCATCTCGGTCACGCTGACACGCGACGCGCTCCGCAGCCGCGCCACATCCTGCGGCGACAGCGGCGAGTGGATGAGGTCCACGTCGCCGGATTCCAGTGCCGCCGAGCGCGTCGTGTTGTCCGGGATGATGTTGAAGACCACCTGGTTCAAACGCGGCTGGCCCTTCCAGTACTCAGGGTTTGCCTCCAGCACGATCCGGCTGTTGCGCTGCCAGGAGACGAATTTGTACGGACCCGTTCCCAGAGGCCGCGTGGCGTAATCGGCGCCGAGCCGTTCTACGGCGGCCTTCGAGACGATGCCCATGTCCGCGTACTTCAGCAGCGGGGCGTAGGGGGCGCTGAGCGTGAACCGGACGGTCTCGTTGTCCACGGCCTCGACCCGGCTGATCGGCGTGTAGAGCCCTCGCAATGGAGCCCGGAGTCCTGGGTCGAGGATGGTGGAGTACGTAAACACCACGTCGGCGGCGGTCAACGGCGTGCCGTCGTGGAAATGTACGTTCGGCCGCAGCTTAAACACCCAGACGGTGGGTGTGAGTTGCGTCCAGGACTCCGCCAGCGCCGGACGAGGTCGCAGTTGTGGGTCGAGTTCGATCAGACCGTCGTAGACTTGCTCGATGACCCGGCGGGCCGTGGTGTCGTTGGCCAAACGGGGATCGAGCGTTCCCGCGTCGACGTCGATGCCGACGCGCAGGGTTCCCCCGCTGGGTGCCGCCCATCCCGGGAGCGCGATACCCAGGGCGGCGGTCAGCAGCACGAACAGCGTACGACGCATCTGTCGCCGGATCACGTGGAACGACGGCACTGATGGGATGTAACTTGGCGCCTTCGAGCATGCGCGGAGTGAATCCTGCGTAATTCATCCCGCATGCATTCACATTCCATTCAACTTTCCCAGCGACAATGTGGTCGAAGTCAATTGGAGAAAGGGGATGTACCATGGGGACGAGAGGCATTGTCGGCATTGTGCTGGTGCTGCTGCTGGCCGCTGGTGTTGCGGGGATTGCCTATAACGCCGGCATCGCGCGTGGAGTCGCTGACAGCGGGAAGATTACTCCACCACCGTCGGGGGTCATGCCGTATCCATATTACGGTCCGTTCTACGGGTTTCACCCATTCGGTTTCGGGTTTCTCTTCCCGCTGCTGTTCTTCTTCCTCTTCTTCGGTCTCCTGAAGGGGCTGTTCTGGCGTCCGTGGGGCGGCTACCACGGACGGTATGGGAAAGGTGTGCCTCCGATGTTCGAAGAATGGCATCGCCGGGCGCACGAGGAAAAGCGGGACACCGGAGCGGCGTGACGGAGGAGCGTGACGAGAGCGGGCGGTCCTCGGATACTGGACCCGAAAGGGCGGCTATGGAGTGATTTAGCTACGGGTCCCGTATCCGAGGATCGTCCGCTCTCGCCCAGGCCCTCTCTACGCCTACCGCCGTCCCTTGCGGCATGAGGACCATTCTCGTTGTCGATGATGAACCGAAAATCGTGCAGATTGCCCGTGATTACCTGCAGCGGGCGGGGTTTAGCGTGGTCAGCGCCTCGGATGGCACGGGGGCGCTGGCCACCGCACGCGCCGCCAAGCCCGATCTGATCGTCCTGGACCTGAAGCTGCCGGGGATGGACGGTCTGGACGTGGCGCGCGAACTGCGGAAGACAAGCAGTGTGCCGATCATCATGCTCACAGCACGGGTTGATGAGACCGACAAGCTGATCGGGCTGGAGCTTGGGGCCGACGATTATGTAACCAAGCCGTTCAGCCCCAAGGAGCTCGTGGCCCGCATCCGCGCCGTGCTGCGCCGCACGGAGGCCGCGCGCCTGGGCGTGGAGACCATCCGCGTGGGCGAGTTAACCCTCGACGTGCCGCGGATGCACGTCAGCGTCGGGCGCCGCGCGGTGACGTTGACCTCCACAGAATTCCAGCTCCTGGTGGCGCTGGCGCGGCAGCCTGGGAGAATCTTTACGCGTGGGCAACTCCTCGACCAGGTCCACGGGGTCGCATTTGAATCGTATGAGCGCGCCATTGATGCGCACATCAAGAACATCCGTCGAAAACTCGAGTCTGATCCGCGCCGGCCGCGGTACATCCTGACGGTCTACGGCGTGGGCTACAAACTCGCCGAAGAATGACCTGGTCCAGACATCATCGTTTCCGCCATGGTCCGCCGCCGTGGTGGCCAGAGGGAGAGCCCTGGCCGCCGGCGGGACCGCCCTGGGCATGGCGGGGAATGCGGTACAAGTTTTTCTGGCGCCTGGGTTTCTTCTTTGGCTTCGTCTTCTTGCTGCTGCTCGGCGCGTCGACCATCGCCTACTGGATCGCATCCGGCATCTCCGCTGGCGGCGCGCGCCCGTTCTTCCTGATCAGGCCGTTTGGCGGCCTCATCTTGCTTCTGGCGGTGTTCCTGGCGATGCTGGCAGTGGGACGCGGTGTGCGCCGCATGGCCGCCCCGATCGGCGACGTGATGGACGCCGCGCAACGCGTGGCGGAAGGCGACTATGTGGTGCACGTGCCGGAGCGCGGCCCCCCGGAGGTCCGCCAGTTGACGCGCGCATTCAACACCATGGTCAGCAGGCTGCGGGCGACCGACGAACGGCGTCGCAGCCTGCTCGCCGATATCTCCCACGACCTGCGCACGCCCATTACGGTGATCCAGGGGAATCTGGAAGGGTTGCTGGATGGCGTCTATCCGCGCGACGATGCGCATCTGGGCCCGGTGCTCGAGGAGACGCGTCTGCTGGCTCGTCTGGTTGACGACCTTCGCACCCTGGCGCTGGCCGAGACAGGGGCGCTGCGCCTCGAGCGCGAGCCCACGGACCTGGGCGCGCTCATCGCAGAAACCGTCGCCTCGTTCCAGGGACAGGCCGCCGGCGCGGGCGTGGCGCTGTCGGCCGATGTCGCGCCGGGGCTGCCGCAGGTGCCGGTTGATGCGTTCCGCATCCGCCAGGTGCTCGAGAATCTGGTGGTCAACGCCCTGCAGCATGCACCGCGAGGCGGCGAGATCCGGGTCCGGTGCGGCATCGCGCCGCCCGAAAGCGGCCCGCAGATCCAGGTGACCGTCAGTGACAACGGCCCGGGGATCTCGGCCGACGACCTACCGCGCGTGTTTGACCGGTTTTACAAGTCCCGCGATTCCCGCGGCAGCGGGTTGGGCCTGACGATTGCCAAAAACCTGGTCGCCGCGCACGGCGGCGAGATCTCCGCGGAGAGTGAACCCGGCCGGGGGACGACGATGCGGATCTCACTCCCCATTACATGGGAGGCTCCGCGCCTTCCCTGACCCCGTCGAGCATCCCGAGGCTACAGGCGAATCGTCAGGGAGGTGCGCAGCCTTTGCCCCGCGCTGAGCTCGGCTGTAATTTGCAACTGCACCTCGCCGCTGGGTAACGTACCCACGGCCGCGAAGTGGCCGGGGCCGAACCGGAGAACCTTCAAGGTGGTTTGCTCTCCGCGCTGGGAAGCGGCCGTCACAGTCAGCGCCCCAACCGAGAGCTCATTCCCTGCGGCGTCGAAGAACGTGACATGGACGTTTGTCGGGCCGGCCTGTTCCGGATCGAGATATACCTGCACCGCGGCTCCAGAGACTTTGACGGTATACAGGGTGGGCTGGCCTGGCAGCCGCACCGTCTCGACTTCTGCAGATGGACTCTTCAGAGCGAGCGCCAGGGGGATTTCCACAGAGTTCACCCCACGCTCCACTGTCACCGCAATCTGCCAGCGGCCGTCGATCGAGAGGTTGCTGCCCCGTCCTGCATACGCTCCGCCGGTGGAGGCGTTGAGGGTCAACGTTGAAGACCCGACGTCTGGATGATCCAGTGACGAGAAGCGTAGACTCACACGTTGAGCTGTGATCGGCTGCCCCGTATCGTAGTCGGTCAGGCGGAGTACAAATGCGTTGAACCCCGTTGTCCCAGGGGTCACTTCCAAACGGGCGCGCACGGTGGTTCCGAAATCACTTCCCGTCACGACCAGAGGTGCGGGTCGGGATGCGACCTCCAGCAAGCTCGCCGGGGCCATCGAGGTGAGCAGCCCTGTGACCGCAAATACGGCCAGGGCGATGGTGAGCTCGGCGGTTCCTACTTTGCGAAGTCCGGGCAGACTGCGAGGGACTCGGGGAACGTGGCGATACCGGTTGACCGCGCCCAACACTGCAAGCGCGCACAACGACACGATCTTAACGAGAACCAGGCGGCCGAATGCTGTGCTGATCAACAGCGCCCAGGCCCCGACCTGATCGATGGCGCGAGCCGCCCCCGTCACGATGACCACGACCAGCGCGACCCCCGCGACGGCTGAGAAACGCCTGACGGCGACGGCGTTCGCCTCTATGGGGCCACCGCGAATGCCAAGCAACAGCGCCGCCAGACCACCGATCCAGACCGCCGCGGCAGCCATGTGAGTCCATTGGAAGAGGATCTTTGCCCACCGCCACCCTCCGCTGCTCGCGCCGGCATGGCCTGCCAGCACATGAGCAAGGATCGCTGCCAGCGCGCAGGTCGCGACGGCGATCAGCGCGACGCGCCGGCGCCTCGGCGGAGCGCGAACGGCAACTGCGAGGGCGGCCCCCGCCAGCATGATGGCCCCAGCGCGCCAGATCAGCGCTCTGCCCACCCCGGTGCCGAGGAGCTGGCCAAGCGTCACGCCCGCGTCGGCACGCTGAGACTCAGCCAGTGCCACGATCCCGAACAGCGAGACCATCCATCCCAATGTGAGTACGCGTGCGCCGCCAGAGGGCACCGCCGAAAATGCGATACCCCATACCCATGCCCCACCGACGAGCACGCTCACCCCGACATAGAAGATCCACCGCGCCACCACATCCAGGATCGATGGTGGTGGGGCGGCCGGCTGGGTGGTGGGCCCAGCCGGCGCGATTCCTACTCCGAAGGCGAACGCACCGCCGGTCACGTGGCCGTCCACTCTCGATACGGTCCGCCATGTGACGGTGTAGATGCCCCTTGGCAGCGTTGGGATCTGGAGCTGCAGACTCAGGGCTTGACCGGCAACGGGTCGTGCCGGCTCACGTTCGAGTTCACGGCCGGAACTATCCACTACTTTGATTAGTGAGAGCGCCGGCTCGGGCTCCTCCGTGAAGGTGAGCACGATGCGCTCCGGCCCCGCATCAAGCACGGCGCCATCCGGAGGCTCCGACTGGCGAAGCAGGGCATGCCCGAGGGCAGCCGGCGCCGCTGCCAGCACTACCAATAGACTGATTCCGGCGACGGCGAGTCCTTTCACGTCAGGCGGGGCGCCTCTGCCCTCTGGCAGCGAACAGTGAAACGACCCCGAGAACAACGGCGACAACGGAGAGAACCCTGGCCTGCGCCGCGGCCGCTTGTCCCGCAGTCGCCGCGGCTTGTGCAGTATCCACTCGGGGGCTGAGCCGCTCCACCCGGGATGCCAGATCGGCGGTTGACGGATCCTTGGCCGGGAACTCTACCTCAGATGGGGCGCGGGGGGAGTCAAAGGTCTTCTCCGACGAGGTGAATGTCTGGTCGACCTTCTGCCCCTTGATGGACCCCACTAAATGGAACGTGTACGTGCCCGGTCGCGTGGGTATGAGCGATGCCTGGTAGTCCCCCGGTGTGCCAAACCCCTCTTCGACGTCGAACGCGGGCTCGAAGGGCAACAGACCGCTCTTCTGATCGCCGAAGATGACTTCCACCTTGAGGGTGTCCCCGAGATTCAAGACCGGCTTGCCCTTGGCGTCCTTGAGTAATACCTCGACGGCGTTCTTGAACCCCACGTATGTGGGCTCATCGGCCCATCCGACGGCCAGCTCATACGAACCCTCTTTTCGCTCTTCATGCGCTGTGGCCGTGTTCAGTATCACCAGCGGAAGCGCGAGTCCCAAAAACACTACGAATAGCGCGGAGGAGATACGCATCTTTGATCCTCCCTCTCGTGTCTATTCCGTTTCCCCGTGGTGGAATGAAACCGGGGTGAGAGCGCACCCGGAGTTGCAGAGGGTCGGCTTTAGGATCCGCGCGGTGGGGGGTCCGGAACAAGCAAGATGATCTCAAGCGTATGAAGAGGGGATGGAACGATCACCGGAGACGTGAGTGTTGGGATCGGCACGCCCGCCTGTCCGGCCGCCGCGATGGTATTCGGAAAGCCGATCACTGCCGAGCCGACGGAGCCACTGTGTACAGATACCACCTGAACGTTGTCCGTACTTGGGGGGGCGCAGGAGACCGTCACCACGCGGTTTGATGACTCTTGCCGGAGAGGAACGGAAAGGTGATGCAGGTGCGCCGCCAGAGCCCGGGCCCGATCGATGGGGCTTCCGCCTACTACGATGTGCTCGTGATACGGGTCACCCTCCAGGGCATGGGGATCAAGAAGGGGGAGCACTAGAGCAACGGCAAGCAAGGCCAATCCCAAAATCCGAGGGCTGGTTGTCACTTCGAATGGTCGGCGCTGGCGACTGTGCTACGAGCGCCATCCTTAGTATAGGATTATACACAAACGCGGCAGGACGCGAGCCGCCGATCATGAAATTTGATGCTTATTACAGCAGGCAGGGCATGCCCCAACGAAAGGCCGGCCGCGTCACGGGCAGCGGTCGCTGCCGTGATGGGATTTGTTCTGGTAGTCGTCGCCGGCTGCGGCATGGTGGGAAAGCCGGCAGCCGCTCCGGCAGTGAACCAGCCCCGTCCCCGCTCCACGGCAACACTGCAGATCCTGGAGCCATTACCCGGTTCCATCCTTGCAGGCAAGGTGCGGGTCCGCTTGGCACTGAGCGGGGGCCGCATCATTCAGGAAACCACTACCCGCCTCGCACCCGATGAAGGGCATATCCACCTGCTGGTCGACGGGCAGATCGTGTCAATGACGTACGGCCTGGATCAGGAGGTAGAGGTGGCCAAGGGTGCGCATCTCCTGCAGGCCGAGTACGTGGCCAACGATCATTTCCCGTTCAACCCTCGCGTGATTGTTGTGTCGACCATCGTGGTGCAATGAGCACGCGTCCGCATCTACTTCCCGGTGTAATCTGGGCCGTGGTCCTGGCGGTCGGGTGGTTGGCGCTGTTTGTGCGCCCGGTGGCGACGGCTGCCGGATGGGGAGTGATTGTGGCTGTGGGTGCGCTGGGGATTCTGGCGCCGGCACGACAGGACCGCCCCCGCGCGGGCCGCGTCTGGTGGATCGGGGCGGTGGCTGTGGGGGTCGCGGCCTTCACGGCGGCCAGGATGCTTGCCATGCACGCGCCGGTTCCCGGCACGCTGCTCGCATTTGCGGCGACCAGCATCGCCGCGGTATCGGAGGAAGCATTTTTCCGCAGGGTCGTCTACGGCTGGCTGGCCCGGTGGGGCGATGGCGTGGCGGTCGCCGGTGCGGCGACGGCATTTGCCGCCGTGCATCTGCGCGGGTACGGGCTGTGGAGCCTTCCCGTGAATCTGGCCGCGGGGTTGTTGTTCGGCTGGCAGCGATGGGCCACCGGCCGCTGGTCATCAGCGGCGGCGACACACGCCATTGCGAATCTGTTGCAAACGCTCTAGCAGCATGGATGCAGACGCTAAATGCGCCGACATACAACGATGATGGGAGTGGATGAGACTCGATGCGTCACGCCGTTGCAGTGATGATCCTGTTCCTCGGAGTAGGCGCCGTTGCTCCGGCTGCCGCGATCGCGCCTATCGTGATCGGCGCTGTCTATCCTACCGGCGGCGGGCAGGGGCCGGGCGGGACGGAGGAGTTTCGGGGCGTGGACCTGGCCGCCGACTATGCGAATCGATCAGGCGGGTGGCAGGGACGGCCCATCCAACTGCGCCTTGAACATGCGGATTCGTGGGACGCCGCACCGTTTGCCGTCCAACGCCTGGCGCAGCATGGAATCACGATAGTGCTGGGAAGTTATGGGAGCACCATCTCGCGACCTGCCGCTGAGATGGCCTCGCGTCTGGGCCTGGTGTTCTGGGAGACCGGCGCTGTGGGGCAGTTGGGGATGGAATCGGCATCAGGACGCCTGGTTTTTCGTTTCGCGCCAACGGGGGAATCTCTTGGACGTGCCGCGGTGGCATTTGTCCGAGAGCAGCTGGCCCCCAGGCTACGCGTCAGGAGGGGGCTACGCTACTCCGTGGCCTATGTGAATGATGTATACGGACGCGCGGTGGCGGAAGGCGCGCTGGAAGAGGTGAAAAATTCAGGGCTGACCCTGGCCGCGGCGCTTCCGTATGCGCTTCCCGGCGTGGACTACGTCGGGCTGGCGACGCAGATCGCGCGGGCCCGGACCGACATCTTGATCGTCGCCGCCTATCTCGACGACGCCGTGGCGATGCGCCGGGCGCTGGTCCTGGCGCGGGTGCCGCTGCTTATCGGTATCGGGACGAGTTCGAGCTATTGCCATCTGGTGTTTGGTGAGATTCTTGGGGACGACGCGGTCGGTTTGTTCGCCTCAGACAAACCCGATGGGGATGTGCTGCGGGCCGATGCCCTATCGGCTGATGCGGCGGCGGCACTGCAATGGGTGAGGGAGGAGTATCGTCGCCGGTACGGCCAGGGGGTCAGCGCGCCCTTGCTTGAGGGTTTTGCGGGCGGGCTGGCACTGTTTCGGCATGTCCTGCCCAGTGCGCCGGTTCTCTCGTCCGCGGCGGTGGCGCGGGCCGCCGGTCAGGTCCGCCTGCCGCCCGGCGCCCTTCCCAATGGGAGCGGGTTGTTTTTTGCGCCTCCCGGGAATCCGGATGCAGGATCCAATCTCAACGCCACCAGCGTGATCTGGGAGTGGGTTCGCCCCAAAACGCGGGCCGTGGTGTGGCCGCCGGCGTTTTCCACGCATCCCATTGTCCTTCGCTAGCCCATCGTGATGGCAGCGCAGACGGAGCGTAGGAGTTCGTGAGCCGACGCGCGATTGCCTGGGGCGTTGCTGCCGCGCTGCTTTACGTCATCACCGCTGTGCTGGTCAGCCGCGTGATGCCGGTCAGGATTCTTTACGAGGGCGAGGCGCCCCCTGTCCCTTACCGGTGGGTCGCCCCGCCACCCGCGCTGGCCGGCAGCAACCTGCCCCCGGAGACCGGCGCCGCCACCGTTCCCGTTGGACAGCACCCGGGCCAGGTGATCACGGGAGACGGGCAGTGTGTGGTGGTCTTTCCGGAAGGATCCATCGCCCCGCGGGAAGGAGAGTCTCAGGCAAATGTAAAGATCACTCCGCTGGATCCCAGCAACGGTGCGCCTCCTCCACTGGGAATGCGGTTCGATGGCAATTCGTACCGGGTCGAGGCCGTGTACTCGATCTCGAAGGCTGCCGTGGTGCTGAGCAAGCCGGCGACGATCGTCATGCGTTATCCGGTGCATGCCACCGATCTGCTGCGATACTCGGGAGGCTGGGTATCTCTGAAGGCGCAGGTGGTGCAGGCGACCCTGCAGGTGTTCGCCACAACAGACCGGCTCGGCGTGTTTGTCGCGGCTGCTCCGGTTCCGTAAGTGGTCGCTTCCGCGACTGCGCGACCGCCTCACTTTAGTGGTGCCCCCGCATCAATCCAGCGACGCAACAGTTCGCGTTCCTCGTCGGTGATATGGGTGATGTTCCCCGGCGGCATCGTCTGTTGCTCTACCGCGCGGACCCTGATCCGTCCTACCAGCGCACGGATCTGCTGGGGGGTGTCCATTTTCACGTTGAGCGGCGGCGCGATGAATCCCGGCATCACCGGCGTCTCCGAGTGGCAGACGGCGCAGCGCTCCACGAGAAGGGCGCGGACCTGCGCAAAGGGCGGCGCGGGGCCGTAGGCCACGGGCGATACGTTCCGTGCGGACAGCACCGGGCGAGCCGTCAGGTAGACCAGGATCACCAGCGCCGCCGCAGTGACCGCGGCCGTCGTCCGCCCGGCGCGGACCCCGACCAGCATGAGATGCCGGGCGCCGGCGCCCAATACGAAGAACAGCCAGAGCACGAGCCAGCCGGGCTGCGCGACGAACACCGCCGGAAAGTGCTGGCTGATCATCAGGAAGATGACGGGGAACGTCATGTAGGTGTTGTGCGTCGACCGTGTCTTGGCGTGCGCGCCGAGCGAGTAGTCGATCTCGCGTCCCGCCCGCGCCGCCTGGACCATCCGGTACTGCGGCGGCAGGATGTGCACCCAGACGTTGGCGGCCATGATCGTGCCCAGCATCGCGCCGATGTGGAGGAACGCGGCCCGTGCACTGAGCACGTGGGTGGCCAGGTAGCCGGCCGCCGCCAGCAGCGCGAGCGATACCGGCAGCAAGACCAGAGGACGGTCACGCAGCGACGTACGCCAGAGGCCGTCGTACAGCAGCCAGCCCCCCACGATCATCCCCAGGCCGACCGCGATCGCCTGACCCGCCGTCACGCTCCTGACGCTGCGGTCGATCAGATAGGCATCGGCGCTCATGTAGTAGATGAGGATGAGGAGCAGGAAGCCGGACAGCCACGTGCCGGTCGCTTCCAGCCAGAACCAGCGCAGTCTGGGCGGGAGGCGCCCGGGAACCAGCAGGCGTTTTTCCAGATGGTAGTACCCGCCGCCATGGATGAGCCAGGTGACGCCGGCTACGTCTTTGCGCCCCTGGGGATCGGGGGAGAGGTGGCTGTCGATCCACATGAACAGCAGCGAGTCGCCGATCCACATGATGCCGGCGATGACGTGGATCCACCGCAGCAGCAGGCTGAGCCACTCCCGCAGCGTGGCCTCCATGCCTTTCCGGCTTCTCGCCGCCCACAGAGGGCTCCTACTGGCACAACTGGCAGGTTTCACGGAACGCGACGGAGTACGCTGTATTACTTCACCGCGGATCGCTATGCGGAAGCGCTGAGGGAGGGATGAGGATGGCAGTGTCCAGATTGCTCGCGGGGGTGGTGATCCTGCTGCTCAGTCTCTGGGGCGCCGGGGTCATGAGTGCGACCACCAACGCCGTCGGCAGGCCGCTCCCGGCGGATGCGGCCCCGCCGGAACAGCAGGTACTGACCGGCCTGACCCAGCCGGCGACCACACTGGACTTCTTTGTCAGCGTGTACAAACGTCCGCAGAATGTCGACGGGAACAGCTGGAGCAATGTGCTGTCCACCCCGCTCGTCCGGTTGGACAAGAACTTCAACCTCGTGGCCGCGGCGGCCAAGAGCTGGGAGGCCTCCAAAGACGGGCTGACCTGGACGTTCCATCTGGACAAGTCGGTGACGTGGTCGGACGGCACGCCCTTGACTGCGGACGACTTCGTCAGTACCTTCCGCCTCGGCGCCGATCCCAAACAGGCCTGGGATTTCGCCTGGTTCTTCAGCGCCATCAAGGGATGGGACGATGCGGTGAAGGGAACGATTCCCGTTGATCAGATCGGGGTGCAACGGGGCTCCGATCCCTACACGCTGGTGGTGACGACGACGGTGCCGGCCCCCTACCTGCCGGGGATGATGCTGTACTCACCGCCGCTGCAGGCCAAGGCGCTGGCTGCCTCCGGTCCGTTCTACAACACCGACCCCGCCACCAGCGTGTCAAGCGGACCGTATGTCCTGCAGGAGTGGGCAAAGGATCAGCGCATCGTGCTGGTCGCGAATCCGAAGTACAGCGGTGTGCGGCCGTTCATCCAGAAGCTCGTGCTGAAGTTCGCCGATTTGAAGACCGAATTTTCAGCCTATCAGGCGAACGAGGTCGATGTGGCGGCGAACTTCTCGCCGGCCGACCTGCAGGTCATCGAGAACGATCCGGCGCTGCGCGCGCAGTACCATCAGGGGTTTGGCGATTTTCGCACGTACTACGTCGGGTTCGATACCTTGCACGCGCCCTTTGGCAACCTCAAGCTGCGCCAGGCCTTCAGCCATGCCATCGACCGCGCAGCGCTGATCAAGAGCGTCATCAAGCAGCAGGGCATCGCCGCGTACGGGTTCCTGATGCCTGGGTTCCCCGGCAGCCAGAACGACGCGCTCAAGGGCATCCAGACGTACGACCCGGCGCTGGCGAAGAAGTTGCTGGCGGAAGCCGGGTTCCCGGGCGGTAAAGGGTTGCCCAAGCTGGAGCTGTGGCTGCGCAATGAGCGGGCCCTGGGCCAGGCCATCGGCAACGCGATTGCCGCGATGCTCAAACAGAACCTGGGCGTCGAGGTCGAGGTCAGTAACCGCGAGACCAAACTCTTCATGGATGAACTCAATGGCCACCGGCTGCAGTTCTACATCGTCAGCTACGGCATGGACTTCCTGGATCCGGCGAACATGCTGGGGATCTGGCTCTCCGGCGGCCGGCACGCCTGGAAGAGCGACAAGTTCGACTCTCTGGTGAAGACCGCGTCCAGCATGGTGGGCAACCCAGGCCAGCGTCTGGCGATGTTCCATCAGGCCGAGCAGGTGCTGGTGTCGGATGTCGGGTTTATCCCCATCTACTTCGTGACCCCGGGGTTCATGTGGAAGCCGTATCTGCGGGGCGATGCGCTATCCGCGGACAAGATCGGCGTGACGGCGTGGCACTGGCCCGGCTGGGACGGTCTCAGCACGCTCCACCAGTCCGTCTACGTCACCAAGGACGTCAGTAAGTATCGCCGGTAGTCTAAACCGGGTGGCCAGGGAACCAGGCAACCAGGCGACCAGGCGACCATCAGGCTTGGTCCCCTGGTATCCTGGTCGCTCGGTTTCTGGGCCGGGGCGGGAGGCCGGGTGACCGCGCGCTATCTCTTTGGCCGTATCAGCGGGCTCGTGGTCGCGGTGGTCACGGTCTCGATCCTGGCTTTCCTGTTGATGCATGCGGTACCAGGGGGGCCATTTGACGAAACGCGGTCGCCCCTCCCGCCCGCCGCGAAAGCCAACATCCTGCGAAAGTATGGACTCGACCAGCCGATCTGGGTGCAGTACGCGCGGTACGTCTGGCACGCCCTCCACGGCGACTTCGGCACTCCCTACCAGAGCCCCACGGAGACGGTCCTGGCCCTCCTCGCCCGGGTGTGGCCCGTCACGCTGCTCCTCGGCGCCATCGTCGTCGGCATCAGCTTCACGCTGGGGCTAGGGCTCGGCGTCCTGTCCGCGCTGCGCCAGAACACCTGGCTCGACAACCTCCTGACCTCGGTGGCCACGCTGGGGATGACCGTGCCGAACTTTGTCATCGCCATCTGGCTCATCTACATCCTGAGCATCCGGGCGCGCTGGCTGCCCACCGGAGGATGGGGAGAGGCGCGGCTGCTGATCATGCCCGTGGTGGCATACAGCCTGCAACCCCTGGCGATCGTCGCCCGCTACACGCGCGTGGCGGTGCTGGAAGCGATGGCGGGCGACTACGTGCGCACGGCGCTGGCGAAAGGATTGTCTCCTGCTCAGGTGGTGGTGCGGCACGTGCTGCGCAACGCGCTGATCCCGATCGTGACGCTGCTGGGGCCGATGATTCCAGACTTGTTCACGGGCTCCATCTTCATCGAGTTCACCTTTCGGATCCCCGGGCTGGGCAAGTTCTTCGTCACCAGTATCTTCCAGCGAGATTACCCGATGATCATGGCCACCGTGCTGCTGGTGGCCGTGCTGTGGAGTCTCACGTATCTCGCCAGCGACGTGCTCTACGTCCTCATCGATCCCCGGGTCCGGCTCGGAGCACGCGGGCGATGAGCCTGCAGGGCGTGGCCGCGGTCCGGATGCTCCCGGCAGCGCCTCGCAATTTGTGGGCCGCCGCCTGGTGGCGCTACGCGCGCAACCGCGTGCGCGTGCTGGCCGCCGGGACCGCGCTGGTGATTGTCGCCGCGTCTGTCGCGGCCCCGCTGGTCGCTCCCACACGGTACGACGTGGCCGAAATTGCGGAGTCGTTGCAGCAGCCCAGCCCCCGCCACTGGCTCGGCACCGATGCGATCGGGCGGGACGTACTCAGCCGGCTGCTCTATGGCGGCCGGACGTCGCTGGAAGTGGCCCTGGCCGTCGTGGCCCTGGCCGTGCTGGTTGGTGTTCCGCTGGGGGTGGCGGCAGGATTTGCCGGAGGCTGGGTCGACTACGCCGTGGTGCGGCTCGTGGAAATCTCCACGGCCCTGCCGGCTCTCCTGCTGGCGATGCTGTTGATCAGCGTGCTGGGCAGCGGCATCGGCAATGCGATTCTGGCGCTGGCGGTCGTGGCCTGGATCGAGCCATGCCGTCTGATGCGGGCGCAGACGCTGGCGCTGCGAAACCGGGAGTTCGTGGAAGCCGCCTGGGCGCTTGGCGCCGGCACCGGGCATTTAGTGTGGCGTCACATTCTGCCAAACACCGTGGGTCCCCTGATCGTGGTAATAACGTTGACTATCCCGCGCATGATCTTCGCCGAGGCCAGCCTGAGTTTTCTCGGCCTGGGCATCAACGATCCTCTGCCGAGTTGGGGCAAGATGGTGAGCGAGAGCGTAAGCTACATGCAGGTGTATCCCGTGCTGGGGATTGCGCCGACAGTGATGATCGCCTTGATGGTATTGACGCTGACGCTGGTCGGCGACGGGCTGCGGGACGCGCTGGATCCCTCGCGCGGGCAGCCCACTGGAGGGTTGAGATGACCAAGGAGTACCGGCCTCGCACGATCGCGGCTCATGAGGGGGACACGCCGGCGGCGTGGCAGGGAGCAGTCGCCCCGCCGATCTACGAGACATCGCTGTTCACGTTCCCCACCTTCGAGGCCGCGCAGGCGGCGTTCCGCGGAGCCCCCGGCGTCTACATCTATACCAGGGGATGGAACCCCACCGCCCGGCTGGCCGAACAGAAAATCGCTGCGCTGGAGGGCGGCGAGGCCTGCAAGATCTTCGCCTCCGGGATGGCGGCGGTCAGTAGCGCTTTGCTGCGATTTCTCCGACAGGGTGATCACGTCGTGGCCGTGCGCAGCCTGTACAGCGTGACGTATCGGTTTCTCAAGGAGTTCGCGCCCCGCTTCGGCATCGATCATTCATTTGTGGACGGCAGGGACCTGAAAGAGATCGCCGCCGCGATCCGCCCGACCACCAGGATTTTGTATTTGGAATCGCCCACCAGCCTACTGTTTGATCTACAAGATTTGGCGGCCTGCGCGGCACTGGCGAGGGAACGGGGCATCGTCACCATTATCGACAACTCCTGGGCGACGCCCATCTTCCAGCGTCCTATTCAACTGGGGATCGATGTCGTCGTGCATTCAGCGTCAAAGTACCTCTCCGGGCATAGCGACGTCGTTGCCGGAGCGCTGATCGCCGGCCAGAAGATCGTCGACGAGGTCGTCCGGCACGAGCACGCCATCCTGGGCGGCAACATCGGGCCGTTTGAAGCCTGGCTCCTGGTGCGGGGACTGCGCACACTGCCCGTCCGCATGAACGCGCATCAGGCCGCCGCCATCGAGGTCGCCCGCTTCCTGGAGGCGCACCGGCGAGTGCGGAAGGTGCACTACCCTGGGCTCCCAAGCCATCCGCAGCATGAGTTGGGGCGGCGGCAGATGAGCGGGACCAGCGGGCTACTCAGTGTGGAGCTGGATGCCAACCTCGATGGCGTGCGGGCGTTCACGAACGCGCTGCGCCTGTTTGCGATCGGCGTGAGCTGGGGCGGGTACGAAAGCCTCGCGCTGCCGATTGCGGTGACCGACGTCAAGCCGGAGGAGCGCGGGTACCCGGTCGGTCTCGTCCGTCTGTATATCGGCCTCGAAGAGCCGCAGGCGCTGGTCGAGGACCTGTCGCAGGCGTTACAGGCATGGTGACTGCTAGGCTTGTCCCCCGGCTGGCCGTCCTGATAGCCGTTGCGGTTGGTTTAACGGCGGTCGCAGTGACCCGCTCTGTCGGGCCCTTTCGGGTTCGTGCTCCCGTCACGACCCCACCCGCAACGGAGCCTCGGCAACCTCGCTCATCGAACGAGCCTAATCCGTCTGCAGCCGCGGATCAGGCAAAACCAGCCTACAGAGGGGTGTTGGGAGATTTCTTCGTAACAGGGAGGGGTAACGAGGTTGCAGATTTTCCACCGTGTCCAAGGCCTATTAGGCCAGCCCAGAACTA
>VBAL01000070.1 GCA_005888595.1 Candidatus Segetimicrobium genomatis | reverse complement strand
ATCACATCGCCCTGAAAGCGATGGAGATGCGCAGGCAGGGGTTCTTCGAACCAGCCATGCTGCCGATGTCGGAACTCGAATACGGAGGTATCGTGGCACGGCTGCGAAAACTGGAGCAGGAGTTCGTGGTGCGGAAGGAGGCTGCCAAAGCGCCAGCAGGGACGGAGTAACTGATGTTGAAACGCTGAAGCGTTGGAACGTTGAACCGAATCTTCAACGTGCCAACGTGTTTTGGGTCTGCTGTGATTCAACGCTTCAACGTTCTGGTTCAACGATCCAACGTTTCAACGTTCTAACGATCCAACGTTTCAACGTTCCTTCAGTGGGGCTTTCCCCCGTCGGACCCTTTCTCTTCCTTCAACACGGTGGAATCCAGATACCGCACCAGCCAGGGTAGGTACTTAGGGATCAGGGCGCCGACGATCACAAAGACGGCCAGGAGCCCAAGGAACACATATACGATGGCCAGCTCGTTCACAAAGAATTCACCCGTCTAGTCATTTCCCCACGCAAAGACACGGTCCTCCCGGTTCCCACTGTCTTCGTGACTACGGATCTTTGGCAGTAGACCGTGAAGACTGGGGAGACTGTGAAGACTGAGTGGACTCCGACTGCGGGAACAACTCTCGAACAAGCGCCAGGGCCTCGTCGCGCGTTCTGACCCTACCCTCCAGGCGGGCGTCCTCGACGTAGTCTAGGATGGTCTTGTACTGGGGCCCGGGGCGGTAGCCCAACGCCAGCAGATCGTCGCCCGAGATCAGTCGCTCGCGGTCCACGTGTTGCGCGGCCAGTTCCTGCAGCGCAGCTGTGGCCCAATGGTACACGTCCAGGTTCCCGTGGCTGGCCAGGCAATCTACGCGGTGCAGCTCCAGGTGGTCGGCGCAGGCGGGGTCCAGCAGGAACCGTGTTGCTTTGGCAGGCCGCATTTTGGGCAGGTCTTTCACCCGGAGATGGTCCCTGACCAGCGCGACCACCCGCTCCGTGTCCTGTCCGGATAGGCGCAGGCGCCGGCAGACCGCCTCAGCCATCTCCGCGCCGACCACATCATGCTCGTTGAAGCGAATCCGGTCCGACACAGACAACGTCGGCGGCTTCCCAATATCGTGCAGCAGGGTCGCTATCGCCAGGACCGGCGATGGATCGCGAAGATGCTCCAGGGCCAGCACCGTGTGGATGAAGACGTCACCCTCGGGGTGAAATTCGGGAGGTTGCGGGACGCCGGCCATTGCGGCGACCTCCGGCAGAATCACCTGCAACAGACCGCTGGCGTGCAGCAGCCGCACTCCCCTCCCCCGCCCGGGGGCTATCAGGAGGCGCAGCAACTCGTCGCGGATGCGCTCGGCACTTACCTCGGTGATCGCACTCGCCTGTTCGGCAATGGCGCGGAAGGTGTCGTCGTCGATGTCAAACTGCAGTTCCGCCGCCAAACGCACCGCCCGCAGCATGCGCAACCGGTCTTCCGCAAAGCGGATCCGCGGCGGCCCGATCGTCCGGACAATCCGCCTGGCGATATCTGCGCGTCCGCCGACATAGTCGATGGTCTGACCGGTGAGCGGATCATGGAGCAGGCCGTTGATGGTAAAGTCCCGCCGTATCACGTCGGACTGCGCGTCCACGAACTCCACCCGGCTGGGTCTGCGGCCGTCCACGTACGGACCTTCCGTTCGAAACGTCGAGACCTCATAATGGTGCCCGTTCAGGGGGACCACGACCACGCCAAACTTCACGCCAACGAGCACGGCATTCGGAAACAGCGTCGCCACTTCGCTGGGCCGCGCGTTGGTCGCGACATCGTAGTCGTGCGGCTCGCGGCCCATCTCCAGATCGCGCACGCAACCGCCGACCCAATAGGCCGTGCATCCATGCTCACGCAGCCGGCGCACCACCACGACGGCGCCCTCCCGCAGCGTCATCGCGCTCATGGTCGCCTGCCGGTCCCGGCGGCCAGCTGCGCCCGCAGCACGGCCGTCGCCTCTCGGAGCTGGACGTCACGCGGCGACTGAATCAGCTCCTCATCCATTGGCACGCTCAAATCCGGTCGCAGTCCCTGGCCGTCAATCTGACGGCCTCGTCGCGTGTAATATCGTGCCGTGGTCAGACGAAGGCCCCATCCGCCGCGCAGCGGGTAGATGGTCTGGACAGTCGCCTTGCCAAATGTGCGCTCGCCGACCAGTGTCGCGCCGGTATCCTGGAGCGCGCCCGCAACGACTTCTGACGCGCTGGCGGTGAAGTTGTTGACCAGGACGACCACCGGGCCGGAAAATCGGTGGGCCTGCGGGATGACGGACAATGCATTGAGTGACCCGCGTCGTTCCTCCATGGCGACGATGCCGTCGGAGAGAAACCCGCTGGCGACCGCGACAGCCTCATCCAGCAGGCCACCGCCGTTCTCGCGAAGATCCAGGAGCAGCGCGGTGGCTCCCGCCTCCAGCAGGCCCCCGACCGAGCGGCTTACGTCAGACGACGTCTCCTCGGAGAACTCCAGCAGGCGCAGGTAACCAAGGTGTGGCTCCACCATCTTCCAGCGAGTTGGGTTCTCCCGCACCGGCTCGCGGACGAGCGACAGTTGGACGATCCCGCCGGCGGCGCGGCGCACGACCAGCGCGACCGTGGTGCCTACGGCACCGTGCAGACGGTCCATGACCTGATCCGGGGTGCTGTCGGCCACCGGACGGCCGTCGGCTTCCAGCAGCACGTCACCGGGGCTGATTCCCACCCGTGCTGCGGGCCCGCCCACGGTCACGTCGCTGAAGGCGATCTGCCCGCGCACGACGTCGATTTGAACGCCGATCCCCGTGTGTTCGCCCCGCAGTTCCCGATGGTAGCGCGTAAACTCCAGCGGCATGAACACGGCACCCAGTGGGTCTGCGACCGCGCGGATCATCGCCCGGAGCACCGTGGCGACGATCCGGTCAGAGTCGCGGGGTGCCGCGGTGGCCGCGGCCTGGACATACGCGGCGGCAGCCGTCAGGTCCCGATCTTCCTGTCCAATGAAGGCGGGGAGCGGTGGTGGCTCGGTGACGCCGGCCGCGGCCAGCGCCTGCTGGGCGGTCAGGACCGTCTCGTGCAGCAGGGTCAGCACATCAGGCGGCCGCAGGGCGTCTTCCCGAATCGCTTCGTACGTTTCCCGGACGAGGGCATCCGCCAGGTCGGAAGAGACCTGCGCCGCAAGAGCCCCAGGCCAAGCGGCGGAGAGCACGGCCGCAGCCAGCGCGGCCAGAAGACAGGACCGCACGGTCACGCGCATCATACCTCTACTCTAACGGGTTTGCCCGCCGGAATGGAGAGATACACTGGACCGCGTTTCCTTCAAGTGAGGGGGTGACGCGCAGGGGCGTGCCGGCGTCTTGATCTGTGTGATCGTGCCGCCGCCCAGCACGCGGTCGCCATCATACAGGGTGACTGCCTGCCCTGGAGATGGGGCCCGCTGAGGCTCCGCAAACTGTACGGTGATCTCGCCGACGCTGCCGCCGGGACACACGGTCGCCGCGACGTCTCTACTGGCGTGGCGCACACGGGCCGTCACCCCGCGCGGAGCGTCGAGGGATTCAATTGCGATCCAGTTTACCTCCGATGCCGTCAGTTCGTCGCACAGGAGGTCCCGCTCCTCGCCGACGATGACGGCGTTGCGCTGCGCGTCGATGGCGACCACGAACTTCGGCTGGCCGTCGGCCCGCCCGCCAGAACTCTCCCGCGCGGAGTCCCGCCCCAGGGCAGGTCCCAGGCCGCGGCGCTGCCCGATGGTGTAGCGTGCGATGCCGTGATGCTGACCCAGCACGCGCCCGGCGGTGTCAAGGATCGGGCCCGGTTGCAGTGCTTCGGGGTGGAAACGCGCCACGACGTCGGCATACGATCCGCGCGGGACGAAACAGATCACCTGACTGTCCGGTTTGTCCGCCACCGGCAGTCCGAACTGTCGCGCTAGGTTACGCACCTGCT
>VBAL01000069.1 GCA_005888595.1 Candidatus Segetimicrobium genomatis | reverse complement strand
TTGGGTCCCCAGTGGACTGATACGCTTCCGTGACGTTCAGGGTACCGTCGAATGCCGCGATGTTTTCGAGCGGGGTCCCCTGGTTGTTGGGAAACTGCAGATCGAAGTCGGCCACGTAGCCGGCGAACACGTTAGTGACGCCAGTACCACCTGTGTTCGTGAGCGTGTACTTGAGCAACACGTAGTCCGCGTCGGGAGCGCTGGAGAACGCGAACGACTCCTGCGTCACACTCACCCCGGGGATGCCGCTGCCCGCAAACCTCGGCGCCAGTTGAGCCGCGGTATGCAGCGGATCGGCGCCGACAACCGCGGGTGGCGTGCTGAGGTCGAAGCTGGAGGCCCCGGTGCTGGTATTGTAGCCCACGAGGATGTCGCTGCCACTCGTGCCGTAGGCGAAGCCGGAGGCGAACAACACCTGCGTGCCCTTGTAGAACCCGCCCCCGTTAACGATCGACGCGTTCGCGATCATCCCAGCACGCAGGTCGATCACGAAGTTGTTGACGCCGATGGGGACCGGCGGCGCATTGATGTCAAACGACGCGCTCGTGGCGGGAGTCGGTGTCACGCCGTTGGCACTTGTGGCGGTGGCCACGAGCGTGTACCCGTTTCCCGCCTGGGCGATGCTGAGGTCGCTGAAGGTCGCCGTTCCCGAAACCAGGCTCACCGTCGTGGTCCCCGAGAGTGCGCCCCCACTCGGGTTGTTGCCGATGGACACGGTCACGCTGCCCAGGAAGTTCTTGATGGCGCCACCAGTGGCGCCCTGCACTGCCACGCGGACCGGAAGCGCTTGGCCTGCCGTCGTTGTGGTCGGCCCCGGCGTGAAGACCGTTAGGACGGGTGTCGCGGTCGCGGTGAACGTCAGCGGACTGTTGCTCACAGTGGCGCTCGCGCTGAGCGATTGCCCGCCCGGGGCCGTGTTCGACCCGAGCACCCACCCGTCGTGGGCGCACCCATCCTCGTGCGTATGGACGACGGCGCTGTCCACGGTCCCACCCCCAGCGGTGACGGTGAACGTCACCGGCTCACCTACGAGGCTTGCAGGAGTAGGATGTAAGGTCAGCAAGCAGACCGTCGGATCCACGGGAACTCTCGTCCCGCTGCTGGCGATCTGGTTATCCCCCGCGGTCTTGGTCATCGTCCCCGCCCGGGCATAGCCGAAGCGGCTGAAGCCGTCCGTGCTGCCGCCGGCTCCGAGATCCACGGCGTGTAGCGCCTGCGGCGTGACGAGGTGGCTGATGCCGCGCACCAGCGCCTGCCAGCCGGCGCTCGCAAACTCCAGGAGGTGGCCTGATCGAAGAGCCCCCAGCGGCGACGGCGGCGGCGTCGGCGCGAACTTGTCGCAGGTCAGGAACGGGGCCTCCACGTCCACGAGGGCGACCGTCGCTCCAACCGGCGTCCCCGCCGCATTCTCCTCCCGCCGATGCAGCTGGTACGGGGCGTTCGAGTGGATCGGCATCTGGAAGCACACACCCGAGATCACCGGCTTGGCGAACCGCAGCTCCAACAGGTTGAGATCGGGGTCGGTCCGGAAGCGATAGCAGCCCTCCAGCTCGACGAGGCCGCTCTGGAGGCAACTCGTCCCCGGCGACCCGTCGTTCACCGCAATCCGCTCGATGATCACCACGACCTGGTCGAAGCCGCTCGGTAACCAGCCGTCCGGGAACCGCGCGCCCGCAAAGCCCGTGGTCGTGGTGACATCCAGCGTGCCCGTCGGCGTCGTGATGGTGTTCGGCACTACCTGCTCGACGTGATCCGGGTTGGTCGCCCCGAAGGCTCCCTCCTGGATCCGCACCTTGATCGGCAACGTGCGGCCGTCTTGGAACTGCACGACGTCGCCCGTCCTCAGGGTCTTGATGCCCTGATCGACCGGATCGACATCGAGGAAGCCGAGCGCCTTGCCTCCGGGCGCCCCGCGGACGGTGATGCGATAGAACATTGCTGCGTCGAGCGGCGGGGACTTCGTGTCCCAGTTGCGAGTGTACTGCTCGTTCGTCAAGTCCAGAGCCATCGTGACCGGCCCGAACACCGGGCTGCCGACACAGGTTGTGTTGGGGTCCAACTGCGGGTCCTTCCCCAGGGTACAAACTTCCACGACCGGCGAGAGTTTGGAATTGAACGTGCCGACTAGGAAGTTGGGACTCCCGCTGGGGTCCGGGACGAGGGCCGGAAGGAAGAAGAAGTCCGGGTTCCCCCCATTGTGCGTGCCATCCGAGATCAGGAACGCGGGGCCCCCGGTCGTCGGGGGCTGCAGCGGCTGATCCTTCGTACATCCAACGGAGAAGACGGTGGTGACAGCGACAACGAATGCGAGGCACTTCATGGCGGGCTCCTGGCGCACGCGTGAGCCCGGGAGAGACGCCTTAGGAGAGGGTGTGGCAGCGCCGCAACTACGGGCTTCGAAGAGGAACACAGGTAAGGTTGACAGATTGCAGGAGAGCGCTAGACCCCAGACCGGGTTGAAAGGTGATCTACATCACATTTGGTGGGCGAGGTGCGTAAACGACGAAGGGCGGCTTCGCAGAGCCGCCCCCCGGGTTCTTCCTTTCCTCTCCGCCTAGATGACGTACACGAAGTACACGAGCTCCGATGTGGAGATCACCGCGCCGCTGGCGTCATTGGCTACCACGTGCCACCTGCCCGGTTGCGCTCCGACAAACTGGAACACCAGGCCTAAGTTGGGGGTCGTCGTCGAGAGCAGCGGCGCCCACGTTGTGCAGTTCGCGGTGCCGGCGGTGCACCCGTTGGCGAACTCCACGAACACGTCATACGTCGCCGCGCCCGTCACGGGACGCCACACAAGCGTCGTGAAACGCGGGAAGTGGTCGAAGCTGAACGAATTGACCTTGATCGACCCGACAGCGGTGGCGCCGGTCGCGCTGATGATCCCCCCATTCGCCGTGTTAGGATCATCGTTCCCCTGCACAACGGCGAGGAGACCGGTGGTGTTCACGCTGGCCTTGTTGCCGGTTGGATCTGAGCTGGACCAGGTGACCGCTGTGGCAGGGGAGACCTCGAGCTGAATGCCCGTGTTGTCCTGTATGCTGAGGCCTGAAGTCTGGGTGAGTGGCAGGGACACACCCTGCGCGGTCAGTCCAGTGCTCAAGGGCCTGACCACGAGTGTGCCAAGCCCCGTCGCCGTGAACGTCTGGGGGCTCCCGTCCGCGAGGGCCGTGACGAGGAGACTATTCTGCCCTGGTGTTGTTCCAAGGATCCACTGGGCGTGCGCGCAACCGGTCTCCGTATCGGTGTTGACGATCACAGAGGCCCCACCGCCCACGGTCCCGCCACCGCTGGTCACAGCAAATGTCACCGGCTCGCTCACAAGCGGCCGAAGCGAGGGATGCAACCTGGTCAAGCATACGGTCGGATCCAGCAGCACCTTCGTGCCCGTGACGGCGACCTG
>VBAL01000068.1:4771-5750 GCA_005888595.1 Candidatus Segetimicrobium genomatis | reverse complement strand
GCGGCGGGACCGATACTCGCCGCCTTCACCCCGCCGCGCGGGGTGCTGCTGGCGGAGGTGGCGCCGCAACCGCTGGTCGGCGTGCCATCGGTGCGGTCGATCCCGGTGAAGTGGCCGGCCGCATCGCGCAGGCAGGCCATCGATCCCGACACGGACGCGATGGTGAGCCGTCCCGCACCGGGGAGGTCGGTGCGCCGCTTTTTCTGGCCGTCGACCACATACACCGCGCCGTCGGCGGCGTTGCGCACGTCTACCCCGGCGACGACGATCGAGGTCGGCCCGGTGACCCAGCAGCTCGTCGGCTGCAGTTCGGCGGAGCTCAGCGGCAGGTTGGTGCACGGCGCGGGTCCGTTTTGAGCCAAAGGCACAGCGGGCGTCTCCGCCTCTACCGGAAGGCTGACGGCGAATGGGATGGCCGCCACCGCAACGCATAGCGCGGCTGCGAGCCGCCGAATGGCAACAGGTATCACGAGGTCCGACGCGAGGATACCAAGCCCCCACCCGTCCGAGGGCCCCCACCCTACCCTCCCCCGCACGCGAGGAGATCTCCGTCGGAGAGGGAATTGTGCTCCCAAATTCACTAGCAACCGTAGAGCTCGGCGGTGAGCCGGGTCGGCGAGTACGGGCCATTTCCCGCGCCCGCGTAGACCGTGGCGGTGGACGCCGGGATGTTGGTCTTCCAGCGAAGCTTGATCGTATAGGTGGTGCCTGCCGAAAGCTGGACCGCAGTCTGCAGATATGCCGCGTTCGGCGAGAAGACGCCGGCAAAGCCTCCGCTCTCTTTCCACCCGGCGATCGTGCCGTTGACGTCGATCCCCAGGTCCTGGTTGAAACCGGCACGGCTGGTAAAGAGGTCGGCGTTCCCGCTCAGGATGGCGATACAGCTGGCGCTCGGCGTCAGGCTCAGGCTCAAGTTGCCGGCGTCGATGTCACTCCATCCGATGCCGTTGCTGCCGGTCAGGTGGTATTGCGCGGCACT
>VBAL01000068.1:0-4582 GCA_005888595.1 Candidatus Segetimicrobium genomatis | reverse complement strand
AGGCGGCGATCACGCCGTTGACGGCGATGCCCAGGTCCTGGTTGAAGCCGGCGGTCGCTGTCCACAGGTCGGCATTGCCGCTGAGGAGAGCAGTGCCGCTGGTCGTCGGCGTGTAGGACAAGGTCAGGTTGGCGCTGTCAAGGTCGGCCCAGGTGCTGCCGTCACTGCCCAGCAGGCTGTATTGACGTGCCGTGGCGGCGGTTGCCACGGTTGCGGCCGACACCGGCACGAGTGCGGCAGTCAACCGTGTCGGCGAATAGGGCGCGCCCGATCCGGCGCCTGCGAAGATGCTGATCCCCGGGGCTGGCCTGTTCGTCTTCCATTGCAGCTTGACGGCATACGACGTCCCGGCGTTCATGGGGACAACGGCGTGGACGAATGCGGCATTCGGCGAGAAAGTGCCGGCGAACCCACCGCTTTCTTTCCAGGCGATGATGCTGCCGTTGACGCTGATGCCGAGGTCCTGGTTGTAGCCGGCGGTTGCCGATTCACGCTGGGTGTGACGGTGAACGCCAGGTTGGTCGAGTCGATATCCGTCCACGTCGCGCCGTCGCTGCCGGCCAGCTGGTACTGCGCGGTGCCCAACCCCAGGTGGGGATAGGTCCCGCTCGGAACGACCAGGTTGGAGGCCGCGGATGGTGGGCTCGACCCGGCCGCGTTGGTGGCGGTGACGGTGAAGGTGTAGCCGGTGCCGTTGGCGAGACCCGTGACCAGCACGGTGGTCGATCCGGCGCCGTAGACGATCGGTGTCCCGGCGGTCGTGCCGTTCACATAAGGCGTCACGGTGTAGCTACTGACGCCAAGGCCGCTCTGGGCTGGGGCGGTCCAGGACAGCGTGGCGGCGCCGTCTCCGGGCGTGGCGACCGCATTGGCGGGCGCGGTCGGCGCGGGCAGCGGCCCATTGGCAAAGATCTCCACGTACATCTGGACACCATTCCAGGGCCCGCCGCCGCTTCCATCGGACCAGGGACCCGGTGCCGCGAAGGCGCCAACCCCTACCTGGTTGTAGGCCCCCAGGATGTTCGCTCGGTGGCCAGCACTATTCATGAACGCTGTGTTCGCGCTGGTGACGCTCGTCGACTGCGGCGAGTAGGTGTTCCAGGCGATGTTCTCCCCCACCGACGTCCATTGCACGCCGTAGCTCGTCAAGACCGGCCAGACATACTGGCCGCACGGTGGGATCTGATGTGAGAAATACTGGCGCTCGATCATGTCCTGCGCGCGCCCGTTGTAAGTCTGGCCGTTTCCGCAGACCTGGTGTGGCGCGCTGCGCGCGATGTTGAATAAGGTCGGGTTGGCGACCAGCGGGCCGAGCCCGTTCTGCGCGCGGTCCTGGTTGATCAAGTCGAAGAGTTGCTGTTCAGCCGCGTTGTTGTCGAAGGTGGCAGCCGCACGCGCGGTGATGGGCGCCGTTCCTGGCAATTGCTGAGCGCCCAGCGTGGCGAGCAGTAGCACTAGGCTGGCGCTAACAATGGAACGCGGGATGCCCCCCCACATCACCCTTTGATTGTTGCCAGCCGCCCGCGGATAGTCCTCAAAGGCGGGTAACAGCCCGTTACGAATTGGGTGAAGAAACCACCGCAGCGAGATGGGCCCCCACCCTACCCTCCCCCGCAAGCGGGGGAGGAGTAAATTACGCCCCCACCTACCCTAACCAGATGGGAGGCTTCATAACTCAGGAGCAGATAATCTCGGCGCTCAAGCGCGTCGGAGAGTAGCGGCCGCCGATCGGCCCGGCGCCGGCAAAGATGCGGGCGCCGCTCGGTCTCGCATCGATGTTCGTTTTCCACTGCAGGGTCAATCCAGGCGACGTGTTCATCGGCACCGCGATCACGCTCTGCACGAAGGCCGCGTTGGGAGAGAAGGTTCCCGCGAAACCTCCGCTCTCTTTCCATCCGACGAGGTTGCCGTCGACCCAGATCGAGATGTCCTGGTTGTAGCCGGCGTTCGCCGTCCAGAGATCGGCATTTCCGCCGACGATGGCGACGCAATTATTCGTGGTCGACGGGGGAATCATGCTGCTGAGCGCGCCGCCGGCATCCATGGGCAAGAAGGTGGCGCCGTCGCTACTGGCGTTCCCGGGCTGGCCCATGCTCGGTGCGTTCGAGACATTGGTCGCAGCGAAGAACTGCATCGTGAGCGTCGTCGGCGAGTACGCGCTGCCGATCGGACCCGCACCTGCCACGATGGTCGCGCCGCTGGGACGATTCGTCTTCCACTGCAGCTTGGCCAGATAAGTTGCCGCGTTCTTCACCGGGATCACGGCCTGCACGAACGCGGCATTCGGCGAGAGCGTGCCGCCGTACCCTCCGCTTTCCTTCCACGCCTCCGGCTGGCCCGCGACCGAGGGATACGTCGTCCCGGCGCCGGTTCCGCCTGAGATGGTGATGCCGAGGTCCTGGTTGTAGCCCGCGTTCGCCGTCCACAGGTCCGCGTTCCCGCCGATTACGAGGGTGCCATCACTGGGCGCGGTGAACGACTGGCTGAGGCCGGTCATGTCCTGCCAGGTGCTGCCGTTGCTGTTCTGCAAGACGGGCTGGGTCTTGATCGACTTGCCGGCGAAATTGGGATTCGCGGCCGGCAGACCGGCGATCACGTGCGCGGTCACGCGGACCGGTGAGTAGCCCACCGGGAGCGGCGGGCTCAGGGGGCCAGCGCCGATCATGATCGTCTTGCCCGCCGCGGGCTTGTTCGCCTTCCAGACGGGCGTGATGGTGTAAGCCTGCCCGGCCTTCAATGCGATAGCGGTCTGCAAGTAAGCGGCGTTCGGTGAAAAGGTCCCGGCAAAACCGCCGCTCTCTTTCCACGCCTCGGGCTGTCCGGCCATCGTTGGATAGGTTGTTCCAAGTCCGGTACCTCCCGAGACCGCGATGCCGATGTCCTGGTTGATGCCAGCGTTTTGCGTCCAGAGATCGGCATTGGCGGAGATGACCGCCGTGGAATCGGCGCTTGGCGTGATCTTCAGCACCAGGTGCGTGGCGTCGATCGTCTGCCAGGTGGTGCCGTCACTGTCGCTCAGCTGGTACTGGCTCGTGCTCGCCATGGTGTACACCGATCCCGTGATCACGGCGGACGCGGTGCAGGTGGCGGTTCCTCCGCTGGAGTCGGTGACGGTCACCGTCACCGACAGGGTGCCCGCCGAGGTGAAGGCGTGGGTCGCCATCACCGTCGCGGCGGTGGGCGTGCCGGACGCCGGTACCGTGGTCGGCCCGGTGCCATCCGCCCAATCGATGGTTGCGCTGTAATCGCTCAAAGATCCGCTGGGCGCGACAAAGTTCGCGACTGCCTGGTTGGTTTGGGCGCCCATCGCACTGGCGATCGAGACACAGGTCAGACCCTGGGCACGGAAGGGATCGTCCCGCTGCCTACCGAACCATGCGAAGATCGGCTGCACGCCGGCACCCTGCACCGTGTATCCGGTCGCAACCCAGCTGTTGCCGGTCCCCGACGCCGGACGGATGGTCAGGTAGTCGCCCCAATAGTTGCCCTGGTTCGGACCGGAGCCGCTGGCCAGCGACCGCAGTTCCCAAACGGGGTTGAGGGTGTCAGAGATGGCGATATCGGCCTTTGGCGAGGCGTCGACGCCGCCTGCCTCGGTAAAGGTCAGCGCAAGCCCGCCGAGATTATTGGCCGCGATGCCCGGATAAACGGCGGCGACCGTCTGGAACGCGACCGTGAAATCCTGGATCACCGTGAAGGTGGAGAGATTGACGCGGGCCGCGCGAACATACGGATAAGGAAACGCGCCATCTTGACGGGCGTCCCAGGCGAACGCGACCTCGCCGTTTTTCAGCCAGCCTGCCCTTACGCGCGAATCGTCGCGCGCGCATGTGTTGAAACCGCCTGCACCAGCGCACGCGCCGTCGGCACCCACCATGTAGGTAAAGCCAGAGTCGGGAACGTCGTGAGACACCGTAGGCTGGCTCGAGCTGTCGGGCCATTCCAGGATCCGGAGGATGGTGGTATCCGGGGGGTTGGTCGTGCCGCCATGCGCGCCGAAATACATGATGTTCCCCACCTGCTGGACCGGCGTCAGCGTGTCGAGACAAAACGTCGTGCAGGGGCTGCTGAAGTATTGAATGGGAAACGCCGCGGTCGCGGCTAGCGACGCCAGTGGCAGACGGATCGCATAGGAGTTGAGCTGGACGCACTGGGTGACGGAAACGTAGCAACCCCGATCGCCCGGGGGACCCTGGAAGTTGTTGACCGTCAGGAAAAGATTGTTCTGGCTGATTCCGAGCTGTGGGTAATCGAGCCAGCTACCCGTGGCGGCGCCAACGCTCGCCGTCGTGACGTCAAAGATATGCCAGACATTGCCGGTGACCCCGGCCTGGCCGTTGGCGACCGCCAGGCGCACGCGGTTATCTCCCGCGGTGCTGCCCGATTGCACCGGGAGATAGAGCAATTGCCAGATCGTGATGTTGTTGACCGGGTCGTAGATGGTGTTCTGATCGCAACAAAACCCGTTGTCGGCGCCCGGGAAGGCCGTGAACGGATCGATGTAGCTCCAGGTGAGACCCGAATTGGGGGATTCAGCCGCGTACCAGTTGCCCGTGTATAACACGGCACTTCGGTTGTTGGA
>VBAL01000053.1 GCA_005888595.1 Candidatus Segetimicrobium genomatis | reverse complement strand
CTCGGGGATGTACTTCTGAAGCGTGCCGACGATGCCGCCCGGGACGAACAGGGCGATCACGACGACGACAATGCCGATGACGATGGCCTGCAGCCCACTCAGGACCGGGATCGTCAAGAAGATTTGGGACGGGAGGTACACGGCGACCGTGCCGATGAGAGGTCCGAGGAGCGTGCCCATCCCTCCGATGACGATCATCGCGAGCATCTGCAGCGAGAAACCGAGATCGAACGCCTGATAGGGGAACGCGCTCGACGCGTTCCAGGCATAGACCCCGCCTGCGGCACCGGCGAAGAGTCCGCTCAGGGCGAACACGAACAGCTTGAGCCGCGCGGCGTTGATCCCAAGGGTTTTCGCCGCATCTTCATCGCTCTTGATGGACCGGAGGCCGTACCCGATCCGGCCGTGGGTGATGATGTACGTCAAACCGATCTCGACTGCGAGGATGACCCAGATCGTGTAGAACATCGGGAGGGGCTGGAAGCCGACGCTCTCGGGAAGGGAGAGGCCTGTGCCGTCCCCGAGTTCCTTGACCTCGAGCACGATGTACAAGGCCGCGATGGCGACCACGAGGGTGGCGATCGCGAAGTACACGCCCCGGAACCGCAACGTTACGACGCCGATCCCCAGGGCCAGCGCCGCGCCGACCACTGCCCCGAACGCGACCCCCGCGACGGGGTGCAGGTTCCAGGTACCGACCCCGAACGCAAGGGCGTATCCTCCTAACGCCATGAACACGACGTGGCCGAAGCTCACGTATCCGGTCAGCCCCGTGATCAAATTCAGGGAGTAGGCGAGCGTCGCCCAGATCAGCAGGCCGATGACAAGGGTCAGCAGGAACACGGGAATCCGCGGCGCCGATCCGGCCAGGAGGAGGAGGAAGAGTCCGATACCCCACACGGTCGGCCCGAACGAACGAATCGCCGGCAATCTCATCGAAGGATGCCCTCGGGCCGTAACAAGAGGACCGGGATCAGCACGAGGAACGCGATCGCGTAGGCCCAGGAGAGGCTGCCCACGAAGAGTTGTCCGACGTTGATGATCACGCCCAGCGTCAGTCCGCCAACGAGGCTGCCCCACATTTTCCCTGGACCGCCGAGGACGACGATGACGAAGCTGATCGGCGCGTACAGGTTTCCCATGGCAGGGCGGATCCCGGTCGGGAGCCAGACGGTCAGAAGCGCGCCACCCGCCATCGTGATGCAAAACCCAAGGGCGGTGCCGATCGCGGCGATGAACGTGGGACTGATGCCCACGAGTTGGGTCGCGGGGATGTCCTGGCTGTACGCGCGAATCGCGTTCCCCAGGTAGGTCTTGCTCAGGAACACATGCGAAAGGGCGATGATGGCCACGGACAGGATCGCCACGTAGAGCCCGCCGAGGGGAAGCTGGAACGGTCCGTACACCAGGGCACCGGGGCTCCACGGAATGCCGACGACGGTTGTCGACCAGAGTGTCTGCGCGGTATTGATCAGCACCAGGGAGAGTCCAAAAGTGGCGACGAGTGTGACCATTTCACTCTGCGGGCCCATCGACTCCTTGCCTCGGAGCTCTCGGTGGAGGAACCCGAAGTAGAAGCCGACCCCAGCCGCTAGGCCGATCGCGGCATCGAGGGGCACGCTCAGGAGCGGATTGAATCCGAACCATACGTTGAGGAAATACGCTCCGTAGGCGGCGAGCATGATGAACTCGCCGTGCGCGACGTTGACGACTTTGGCGACGCCCCAAATCAGATTCAGGCCGTGCGCGACGACCGCGAAAACGCAGCCGAGGAGGAGTCCGAGGGCGAGGTCGGCGATGAACAACGCCGCGTCGGCCATGCGCCTCCGAATGTCTCCAGCCTATGTCCCGGTGTACGGATACTGGCAGGTCCCGTCGGCGACGTCGCTCGGCAAGACGACCTTCTTCACTCCCCCCTGCCACTGGACGAGGACCATCGAGTGCGCAATCTGGAGCCCCCGCGAGTCGAGCTGGAACTGGCCGAAGAAGTTCATGACGTGCATGGTGCCCAGCTTCGCCCGGACGTCGGTCGTGTTCAGGCTGTTTGCTCGCTGGATCGCATCCGCCAAGACGAAGAGCGCGGCCCCGGCTTCACCCGCATGGTAGCCGGGCGTCGCCCCGCCGTTCAGGGTGCCGTACAGCTGGGTGAATTCCGCCGGCGTCGGGCCGTACCAGGGCAGGCTGAGGGACTGGGCCAGAGATGGGCTGTAGCTGACCACCGTCTCCCACTGGGAAGGCCCCGTCACATAGTTCGCGTAATTGGTGAGTTGCGTCTGGAACGTCGGCTCCGTGACCGCGACGAGCAACGAGATGAATTTCGGTGCCGGCATCGTCCAAGCCGTCTTAAGATCGTTCATGATGAGGAGCCCGTCGTTGAAGTGTCCGCCTCCGATGAGGTCGTCCGCCCCGGCGTTCTTTGCCGCGGTGAGTTGAGTCGACAAATCCGTCACGGTCAGTGGGTAGGACTGATTGTAGACGACCGTCAGCCCAAGCGATTGCGCGTACCCGAGCGCGGCCTGCGTGGCGAACGAAGAGAACGAATCGCTCGCATAGAGGGCGGCGATCTTGTCGGTCGGGTGGTTCGCTTTGAGCCAATCGACGGCGCCCTTTAGGTAGATCGACGCGGAGCTCAAGACCTCCACGAGGTTTCGCCGCGAGGTCTGCGTCCAAATCAGGTCCGAAGAACCCCCGTGGGAGAGCATGACTCGGTCGTACTGGTCGGCGATCGGCGCGGCGGGGGCCGTGAGAAGACTGCTGTACGGCGCCAACAGGAACTGGGCTCCGTCCTGCTGAATAATCCGCGGGTACAGCGTCCCGATGTTCCCTTGCATGCTCTGATCGTCGTAGTAGTCAAGGCTGACGTTGTACAGTTTGCCACCGACGGCGATGCCGCCATGGCTATTGAGCCAGTTCGCCGCCGTCTTGATGCCGTTCAGCGAGTTCGTCCCTTCGACGTTGAAGTTCCCGGTCTGGGAAATCGTGAATCCGATTTTGATGGTCCCGGAGAAACCGGGCGGCAGGGTCAAGTAGTAGACCGCGGCGGCCGCGATTGCGACGAGAATTAGGACGAACGCGATGCCGATGGCGATGATTTTTCTCCGACTTCGCGGCGCAACAGGAGCCGCGGCCTCCACCTGGCTTGGCGTTGACATCTTCCCCACGACCCAGCGGTCTTGCCTACGCTGGTTGAGTCAGGGATTCGCTCGCCGACGCCGTGTTGTACGCCGGCGCTCCTCCCCGCCCCAACCTCCCCGGCAATGAACCACCGGCGCTTAAGTCATTTCGGTCCCCGCCTTACCACACCTTCGCGGGACAGGCAGGGAGACGGCCTGCGCGGTTCTGTGTCGTGGACGGATCGCCGTGGATTTCGCCCGGTCCGAACTCCGCAAGGGCCCGCGATAATCGCGAGAGTCACTATCAAAAGAAGGTCAGGGCTCGGAAGATCGAATAGATGGAGAACGAAAACACGAGCCACACCGCCAGGAAGACGGTCGCGAAAATGAACATGCCACGCTTCGTCCCATCCGAGATTTCGCCTTTCGACACCCCGGCGATCCAAGCGATCGTGAGAGAGAAGCCGAGCGCGAGGTCCATCGCCACGGCGGATGT
>VBAL01000325.1:1612-1815 GCA_005888595.1 Candidatus Segetimicrobium genomatis | reverse complement strand
GGATCGAGCCGGCGCCGATGACCTCGAGGCCGGGGCCGGGGAACAACTCGCCCGAGCCGGCGGCGTCCTCCAGTTTCGCGATGAAGCCCTGTCCGCCCGCGACCAGCCGGGAGTTGAGGGTCGGCCCGAACAGCCGGCTCCAAGTCCCCTTGAACTCGGCCGTGATCTCCCGGCGGGTGCGATCGTCCAGGAACTTGTAGCCC
>VBAL01000325.1:614-1381 GCA_005888595.1 Candidatus Segetimicrobium genomatis | reverse complement strand
GGATTACCGTCCGCCGTGCAGCTGCCCGTGCCGGTCGGCAGCGAGCCGGCGTAGCACGTCGCCTGCTCGGGGTGCCCGAAGATCGCGACCGAGATCGTGCCGAAGATGTTGTTGTTGTTGGAGGGCGTCTCGTGGTGCGAGTCCACGTACGCCACGTTGACGTGCATCTTCACGTTGTCCGTCGGAACGACCACCAGCGACGCCGACCCCTGGGCCTTCTGGTCGATGTCCTGGGCGGGACCGAGCTGGCTGGCGCCCCACGGGCCGTTCTCTTTCTGCAGCCGCCCGTTCACGAAGTACGTGACCGCGGCCGTGCCACCGCTGACGGAAGCGGAGTAGTTGCTGTTGATGCCGGTCTCGAACAACGACGTGATGAACGGCCGCGAGAACACCTGATAGGGTTGAATCGTCGTGCCGTAAAACTGGCTCAGGTAGTCGGCGAATTTGACCCCTTGCGCGCGGCACAGGCTCTGGGTCGAGGTGGTATCCGGCAGCCGCGCGACGCAGTCCGCCAGGTTCGCATAACGCGCGAATCCATAGTTTTGCTTGTAGCGATCGTTGGGGAAATTCGAGAACCCCACTTCGGAGGTGAAGTCGAACCGTGGGGCGCCGCGGGCGCCGCTCTTCGTAAAGACCTGGATCACGCCGGCGGACGCCTCCGTGCCGTACAGCGTCGCGGCCGCCGCGCCCTTGAGCACTTCGATCCGCTCGATCGCCTCGGGGTTGATGTCGTCGAGGCGGGACGGGTTGCCGCCGCCGCCGGTGCC
>VBAL01000325.1:0-425 GCA_005888595.1 Candidatus Segetimicrobium genomatis | reverse complement strand
ACCGTATTGGCGACCTTCCGCCGTTCGGTCTCGGCGCCAGTGCCGGTGACCACGACCGCGTCGAGCCCGATCGCCGCGGTCGACACTTGGAAGTCCGTCGTCGCGACTTCCGCGGCCGCTACGGTCACGCGCTTAGACGTGCTGCCGTAGCCGACCCGCCGTACCCGCAGTTCCAGGGTGCCGGCGGGCACGTTCAGCTGATATTGCCCGAGGGAATTGGTCAACGTGCCGAGATCGGTGCCCGCTACGTAGACCTGCACGCCGTCCACGGGGCGTCTGGTGACCGCATCGGTCACGGTGCCCCGGACGGTGCCGGTACCTTGCGCGCCCACGAGGGACGCGCAGCACAGCAGGATGCCGGCGCTCCACGCGAGCGCGGCACGGCTCCAACGAAGCGGAGAACGCATCTCCACCTCCCTGTGTTG
>VBAL01000028.1:52380-71565 GCA_005888595.1 Candidatus Segetimicrobium genomatis | reverse complement strand
ACGTGCTTGCGCCGCCTACGAGGAGTTCGTGCTTTCCGCATTAGCGGAACCTGGTACCGAGAACATCGGTTAACGGTACCAGGTACCAGCAATACGCCATTAACGGTACCTGGTACCGAAAACGTTGGATAACGGTACCAGGTACCAGCAATACGCGGAATTTCAGGGGGACGCTACCTATCAAGCGCGAACGAGCGGGGCGCCCGGTCGAAGCCGAGGGGATTAGTTTCCCTACGAGCGACGTACGCCGGTGCCTGGCCGCAGCCCGACGCTGGCGAGCTCTGCCCTGGCGAGGCGGTCGTAGCGGCCGGAGGCCCAATCGCCGAACGGATCCGGAGTATGCACCAGCAGTTCCCCGTACGAGAGCCGGTGAAGCGCCCGCGATGCCAGCAGGCGCTCCATCTCTAAGTCGGCCGTTCTGGGAGCCAGGCGGATGGCACGATGCGCCGCCCCAATCGTCCTCAGACGCTCTAACCGCCAGGGGAGGTACCGCTGGAGCCATACGGTCAGCGCAATCGCCAGAGGAGGGCGGCCATGATCAGGATGATCCGTTCGAGGGACCCGCCGGTCTCCACGAACCGTTCTGATACGGCGGAAAAAGCGGACCGGATCATTTCGCCGACGCGATGGCCGATAACGGGGGTGCGACCGAGAGCCTCACCGATCTGCTCCCCGGTTGCGTTCAGGCCTACGCCACCTTCCCGAATCGCCCGCCCGGCTTTCGCGAGCCCTGCAAGAAAGGCGTAGAGGCGCGAGCAGAGGACGGCCCAGAATCCTACCCAAATAAGCGTCGCCGCATCCGCGGAGATCTCACGCGCCCGGGCGCCAGGTGCCTCGCTCCACAGCTTGGGCATGCATTTCGCCCTCCTAGATGCTTACTACCCGCGGCACGGCCTCCCGAGTTCACGAACGCTTTCGTTCCATTAGCCCACTCTTGATCTTTTCATAGGCCGCGGCAGTCGCCGCGGCCAGCATGCGCGTGTCCGACGCGACAGACACGAACCGGAATCCCCGGTCAATCTGGACCAGCGCATCGTCCGCGCCGGACGCCATGATGCCGGGCGCTTTGTGGTGCGTCCGGGCCGCATTGAGGATGCGGTCCACCGCACGCCGATAGTCAGGGTGCTCAAACTGACGGAAGACTCCCAGGGTCGCAGAAAGGTCATTCGGGCCAACAAACAACACGTCCACGCCGGGTACTGCCGCGATCGACTCGGCATTCTGGACGGATTCGGCGGTCTCCAGCTGGCAGATCACCAGAACCTGCTGGTTCCAGTGCGCGACATAATCTGCGAGATCGAGACCGTACCGGCTGGCCCGGGTCCCGGCCACACCGCGGATGCCTTCCGGAGGGAATTTCGCGGCGGCGACAGCGGCGGTGGCGTGCGCAGCCGTATTTACCATGGGGACGACGACGCCATACCCGCCGCGGTCGAGCGCTTTCTTGATGAAGACGGGGTCGTTGCCGGGGACGCGAATCAAGGGAGTCACGTCCGTCCCCTTCATCGCCCGGACGATCTCTTCGACGGTCTCCCAACCGGCCGGACCGTGTTCGGCATCGATCACCAGCCAATCCATACCAAAACCGGACACCAACTCGGCGACGGGAGGTGAAGGCAGACTGATCCACTGGCCGATGGCCAAGTGCCCCTCGAGCAGACGCTGTTTGGTCTTATTGGTGAACACGTGACCTCCTCATGGTGCGTACACGTCGGGATTGGCGAGATGCGCCGGCCGCGCTCCGCGCAACACGGCCAGGACATCGTCCGCAATCGACACGGCCATTCGCTGCAATGCTTCCTCAGTGTGCGCCGCCGTATGTGGCGTGAGCACCGTGTTGGGCGCGGAGAGCAACGGATGATCGGATGGCGGCGGCTCGGTCGCATACACGTCCACCGCCGCGCCGCCGATCCGTCCGGCGTGCAGGGCCTGCGCCAGCGCCCCCTCGTCGATGACCTCGCCCCGAGAGGTATTGATCACCAGCGCGGTAGGTTTCAACAGCGCGAGCTTCCGGGCCCCCAGCAGGCTCCGGGTCTGCGGGGTCAGCGGGACGTGCAAAGTTACGACGTCCGATTCGCGCAACAGCACGTCGAGGTCTGCGACCCGGTCTGCCGGCACGGACAGATCCGGGGCCAGAAATGGATCGTAGCCCAGGACCCGCATTCTGAACGCCCCTCTGCACTTCTCCGCCACCAGCCGGCCGATGTTGCCCAGCCCAATCACGCCCAGCGTCTTTCCGTCAAGCTCCGCGCCGGAAATTTGGTTCCGAAGATGAAAGTTGCCCGTGCGCACTGCGTCGTCGAGGCGCAGCACCCGCTTCGCCAGCGCGAGCATCAACATGATGGTGTGCTCGGCCACGGAGATCCCATGGGTACGCGGCACATAGACCACCGGGATTTTCCGCTGCGTCGCGGCAGCGAGATCCACGTTGTCCAACCCGGCGCCGTGGCGGCCGATCACGCGCAGTCGTGGCGCCGCGGCCATCAGGTCGGCGGTCAGCGGGAATAGGCGCACGATCACGGCATCCGCGTCCGCGATCGCCCGGCGGAGCATCGCCGCGGTCGACTGCGAGAGCACCCGGACCTCGGCCGCGGCCTGCAACACCGTCAGCCCGGCCTCGTGGATGGGCTCAGAGAGCACAATGACCGGTCGCATCGTGAGTCGGGAGCAGCCCTTCTGGACATCGCCAGAGGACTCCTCTTCCACATCGCAGCCGGGGAAGATGGAGAAGAACGGGGCGGCCCTGACTGCTGCCCTCAATCCCACATGGTCCGGAGCAGCACATCAACGACGCGGATAGACACCAGAATGGCTCTCTTCCCTCCGATTTCGAAGACCTCGCTGGCGTCCGGGAGGAGCGTCACGGTGAGCGACTGCAGGAGATTGATCTTCGGCTGCTGCAGAATGACCGTCGCCTCGACCGTGAGTTGGGCCACCGGCAGGCCGCGGACGTCACTGCGGAGGGTCAACTGTCCGACATCGACGTCCCCCACGACGCGAACGCGCGACAGCACCAGCGGGCGGTAGAGCGCCACATCCACGCTGCGCCGAACTCCTGCGAGCGGGCGGACAGGAACCCGCGGGACCGACACCGCGAGGGTGTAGTCTCGGATAAGGGTCCCCGGAATCGGCACAAGCACGGAAAAGTGCTCGGCCCGCCCCGGTAGAATCCCCCACGGAATGCCGTCGCTGCCAAAAGCGATGAGGTCTCCGGAGGGGGAAAATCCTCTGGCATCTATGACCAGACCGGACACCGGCGACACGCCTCGATTGGTCACCCAGCCGGTAATAATCAGCGTATCGCCATCCACTGCATGGCCTACATCTGAGAGGGCAAGGACGGGCTCGGGTGCGGCGGCTCGGGCCGCCTGGGACAAGAAGACGGCCACCATCGTCACAATCACGAGACGCGCACACCGACACCTCATTGATCATGATACACCGCTCCTCCTGGTAACGGCTGCGGGGTGTCGGTGGTTCCCTGACGTCCCACAGGACCCGCGCCATGGAGGATGTAGATGGTCATTGAGGGCGGGGAGCACACTCATGAGGGCATGGCGTGTCCGCACGATCGTCTTCTGCTGCGCGCTGGGGCTGACGGTTCAGTCCGCGGCGCGCAGCGCGGCGGCACCATCAAGCCGACTGGCCGTCACGACGGTCGATCGCGGCGCGATGTGGGTCGCGGTCGTCAACGCCGACGGCAGCGGCTTGCGACGGCTCACCGCAGCACCCGGACACAGTGTCACACCGGTCTGGGCGCCGGACGGCCGGCGGCTGGCCTACACGCACATCGAGGGCAGCGAGTCACAGATCTACCTGATCAACACCGACGGAACCGGCCGCCGCAGATTCACCGGCTCACCGGGCGTGGCGTTGCTGCCGGCCTGGTCGCCCGACGGCACCCGGATTGCCTTTGTCAGGCGTCTGGGCAGCGCATCACGGATCGTCGTCGCGAACGTCGATCGGCCGGGAGAAACAGCGCTGACCCCGGAGGGAGCACCCGGACCTGTACGTCATGAGTGCTGACGACACGGACCAGCGGCGTCTGACGAGAAACGGCGTGCTGTTGCGCCCCGGGATCGTTCAGCCGGCATGGTTGCCGGGCAGCCGGGCCATCGCGTTTGTCGAGCGGATCGGACGCTTCGAGCAACAGATTTCGACCATCAACACGGACGGCACCGGTTACCGCCGATTCGCCACGGGCTACGCGCCCGCCTGGTCGCCGGATGGGCGGAAGGTCGGGTTTGTCGTGGCGCGGCACAGTGACGCACAGATCTATGTGGCCAACGCCGATGGCACCGCCCCCCTCAAACTCACCCCGTCGTCGGTGAATCTACTGCCGACGTGGTCGCCTGACGGAACCCAGATCGCCTTCCTCGCCAACCGCAATGGCGATCTCGCGCTCTGGGTGATGCGCGCCGACGGGAGCGATCAGCACCGTCTGGCCGTCGCGGCGGGCGACCTCAGCCAGTTACCGGTCTTTTCGTGGCAGCCGAAGTAGACCATCCCGTCGGAGGCCGGGCCAGAAGGGAGTCTCCGCCGGCCGACGAATGAACCCCCATTCTTCCGGAGGGTACGCATGGCGGACGCCGCTGCGACGCTGGTCTATCTCAAGAAAGTGCCAATCTTCCGCGCACTGCCGGCCAGGGAACTGGAGTTCATCGCCCGGTCCGTCAAAGAGCGCGTGTATGAACCGGGCGCGGCCATCGTCAAGCAGGGCGAGCCGGGGGTAGGGTTCTTTCTCATCGCCGAAGGCCGGGTGGAGGTCGCTCACGACGGACACCGGATCCGCGACATGGGCGCGGGCGAGTTTTTCGGCGAGATGGCTCTCATGGAAGAACGCATCCGCACCGCGACGGTCACTGCCAAGGAGCGCACGCGCTGCCTGCAGCTGGTGCGCTGGGATTTTCGCGCCCTCTTGAAGGAGAACCCCGATCTTGCCGTCAAGATGCTCGAGGTCGTGGTGCAGCGGCTCCGCGAGCACCCGCTCACACACGAGTCGGACTGACACCAGCAAAGAACAAGTCGGCAGTCAGCAGTAGGCAGTCCAATCCGATAGCTCTTGACTGCAGACTGCTGACCGCAGACTGCTGACGGGGGGTCAGCCGTGTTCGTTTGCCCTCGCGATCAGTGCCCATTGCAACGCCGCTCCGGCCCCAACGGCATCTACTGGAGCTGTCCAATGTGCAGCGGGCGTGCGGTGGGCCTGGGACTGCTTCAGCGGACAGTCGCCAAAGAGGTGGTGGATCAGATCTGGGCCGCCGCCCGGGAGCAGCGGGTGGCCCGTGGCCGTCCGTGCCCATCCTGCCACGATCCGATGCACGAGGTCAGCAGCGGCCCGTCCGGCCCTGCGGTCGATGTGTGCCGCGTGTGTCATTTTGTGTGGCTCGACCCCACCGAGTATGAACAGATTCCCGCCATCCCGGCGCCCCCGGCCGAGCCGGTGCGGCCTGAACGGGCCACAGAGATTCTGGCCACGGCGCAGGCGCAAGCGATCGCCCAGCGCGCGGAGCGCGCGTTCGGCGCCGACGCGCCGCGCGAGCTGTGGAAGTACCTGCCCGCGCTGTTGGGGATGCCCGTGGAGTACGAGCAGTCGGTGTTCCAGAGCGTTCCCTGGCTGACCTGGGCGCTCATCGCCTTCATCTGCGCGTTCAGCATCCGCGCCTTCTCCAACATCGAGGCGGCGGTCACGCAGTTCGGCCTCGTCCCCACACAGTACGCCCGGTATTTCGGCCTCACCTTTCTGACCTCGTTCCTGCTGCACGGCAGCCTGGGGCACCTGGTGGGAAACATGTACTTCCTCTATGTGTTTGGAGATAACGTGGAGGACTTTCTCGGCAAAGGGCGCTATCTGGCGCTCATTCTGATCGCCGCCGTGCTCGGCGACGTCGCCCACATCGCGATGGATCCGCGATCGAATGTCCCGCTCATCGGCGCCAGCGGCGGGATTTCCGGTGTCATTGCCTTCTACGCGCTGAAATTCCCGAAAACAAAGATGGGCGTGCTATTCCGGATCTGGCTGATTCCCATCCGGTGGTTCCGTATCCCCGCGTATGTCTTCGTCGGGTTTTGGATCCTACTGCAGTTCTTCGGGGCCTACCTGCAGATTGTTGGGGCGAGCTCCGTGTCCGCGCTTGCGCACCTGGGCGGGGCTACGACCGGACTGGCCTTCTGGTTAATTTACCGGGACCTTAGCTAGCCTGCACAGCGACGCGGTCTCCCTAATTGCCTTCCGCCGGGAGGACGAAGACTTGCAGAGCCGGGGACTTTAGGTACGATTTCTTCAGCGCGTCCAGCTGGATGACAAGCTTGCTCACCGGCTGGGCGAGTAACAGGATTGCGGCAAAGCTACCGATCATCACCCTCATGTCGCTTTCCCTCTTGGAGGGGTGCCAAGCCGACTCGTCTTAACAGCTTCCTCCACCAGATAGAGCTCCCGACCGAGTCTGGGAACGACCTCCGACACATTTCGCTGTGCGCAGTACGCTACGTCATCCCTGAGGCCGAGCCTGACAACGTTCCTGGCAGCGGCCGACTGGGAGAAAATCGCCAGCGCGTCTGGCTCGCTGCGGTACAAGCGGAGCGCCGCGATCGCACCGTCAGTCAGATCCGCCGATCCATGGGTCAGGAGGGCGTCGGCAAGGTATCCGGCGCAATAGGCGTCATCGATGCTGAAAGCGCCTTCCCGGCCGGCACATACGACGGCGAGATCGTCGCCTCGCGCCGTTGACTCCTTCCATGCCTCGCGGCACACCGCCGCGCCGTTTCGCATGGCGGCCACCAGCACGGCGTCGGCGTCTTTCACCGCACGGATGGCCGCCGTCCCGTTGGTCGTCACAAACACGACCGGTCTGCCGCGCAGCGGTGCCCGCGCCAGCTCCACCGGAGAGTTCCCATAATCGAACCCCGCGGGCGCCAGGCCCTCCTCTTCACCGGCCAGGACGACATCGACCCAGGACGCCGCCGCCTGCCGTGCGGACTCGACGTCGCCCGCGATGAGAATCCGCGATGCACCTCGCTCTACGATGGTGACCAGCGACGAACTGGCACGGATCACGTCGACAACGAGACAGACCTGACTCAGCTCAGAACCGGGCCGGCCGGTAGCGGCGAGGGACGGGAGAAATGCAACGTGCAACCGCATGGCGCCTATCCGTTGAACTGCCGCATACGCAAGTCTTGCTGAATGACCCACTGCAGGCGGGCCTGCAACTGCCCCGCGGCATCGTCTACCGGCACTCCCAGGAACGCGGCGTCGTCGGGCGTGAGGGTCATCAGGAGGATCCGGCCACCGACGATCTCCCATCCGCCGGCTGCACGCAGCACAGTGACCTCCGATGGATCGGGATCGGTGTCAAAGAACCGATCCAACCGGCCGGCGATCGTCCCCACGCGTGTGGGATCCGGCAGCCGCAGGACGACAAGGAAATTCACGAGGATCTCGCCTACCTGCCGGCCCTGCTCCGGCACAGTCCGCACAATCATCTTCAGGTAGTTTGCCGCCGGCCGCCGGAGGAGTGTGATGCCCCTCCGTTTCAGGTCGGCTTCGATGTAGGCCACGCGCTCTTGCGCCGTGGGATGGTCGGCGAATGCGCCCGGATCCTGCCGCGGCTGCAGCTGCTCCTCGTGCGCCAACCGTTCCATCATTGTGAGCATCGCCACCGGCGTGTAGGAAGTCTTCACCAGGTAGCTGATCCCCGTCAGGTCGGCCTCGCGCTCCAGGTCGCGCGAGTATCCGGACATCAAGCTCACGCCGACCAGCTGCGCGCCCACCGCGATCGCCGCGTCCCGGCTGAGGACCGCGATCAGGAGTGTCCAGAAGGCTGCCTCGTTGCTGCGGCGGATCATCTGCAGCTGGTGGCGGTGCGCGGCGTGTGTGACTTCATGAGCCAGCACGGCGGCGAGTTCATGATCGGACCGGACGAATGCCAGCAGGCCCTTCGTAATATAGATGAAGCCGCCGGGTAACGACAGGGCGTTGGGGATGTCGAGGTCGAGGATTTTGAAGGTATACGGGAGCTCGGGCCGATCGGACGCCGCCGCGACGGCGCTGCCGACATACGCTACCCGTTCCACCGCCGCCGGGTCCTTCACGAGCTTGTACTGAGACTCCAGCCGGCGGGCATAGACCTGGCCGAGCCGGACCTCGTCGGCGGTGCTCTGCGCACGCACCGGTGCAGCCGGCAGCAACATCGCACAGAACCCGATTAGACAGATTGCCACGAGTCGCGTCATCTGTTTCTCAGCCAACGGCGTACACGCGCCGCGCGTTCGCCGCGGTGGCGGCCGCGATCTCCTCGGGTTCGCGGCCCCGCAGCTCGGCGATGCGCTGCACAATATGCCGCAGATGGGCCGGCTCGTTCCGCCGGCCTCGAAACGGCTCCGGTGTCAGCACCGGCGCGTCGGTTTCCACCAGCAGCATCTCCAATGGAATCTCTTGTGCGACCTGGGCCACGGTGCGGGCGTTGCGGAAGGTCACGGGGCCGGCCAGCGACACATAGTAACCCCTCGCGACGCACCTCGCGGCGATTTCTACGGAACCGGAGAACGCGTGCATGATCACCCGTGTGGCCTGCTGGCGTTCAAGGATTTCCAGCACCTCGGCAAACGCCTCGCGGCAGTGGATGATGAGAGGAAAGCCCAGTTCACGACTGAGCCCGATGTGCTCGACGAATGCACGACGCTGGGCCTCGCGGGATGCATCGTGTTTTGCGAAGTCCAGCCCGGTCTCACCGACCGCGGCAACCTTCGGATGGGCCGCCAGCTCCTGCAGTTCCCGCATCGCCTCCGGGGTGGCGTCACCTGCCTCGTGCGGATGGATGGCCACGGCAGCGTAGACCATCGGGAAGCGTTCGGCCAAAGCAACCGCAGCGCGACTGGACGCGACATCCGAGCCGACCGTCACCATCCCGATCACGCCCGCCTGCCGGGCGCGGTCGATTACCGCGTCGAGGTCAGCGGCAAATGCCTCGTCATCGAGATGCACATGCGAGTCGAACAACTCCACGATCTCAAGGAAAGTCTAGCATGCTCGCGTCTGTCATTGCGAGGCGCGAAGCGCCGTGGCAATCCCCTTCGCCAAGAGACCGCCACGCTGACAAAAAGTCTCTTTCCCGTCAGCTAAGTAATCTTCGCCCCCTTGGGCGCGTCCTTCTCCACGGTCAGCAGCGCCACCTCGCCCTCCCACTCCGCCGCAAGCAGCATGCCCTGGGACGTCACGCCGCGCACGCGGCGCGGCTCGAGGTTCGCCAGTACGATGATGCGTTTGCCGATCAGTTCCTCGGGCTGGTATTGGGGAACCAGCCCGGTGACGAGGGTCCGCACCTCTCCGCCGATGTCGACCTTCACCTCAATGAGTTTTTCTGTCCCCGGCACCCGGGTCGCGGACACTACCTCGCCCACGCGGATGTCGAGTTTGCGAAACTCATCGATCGAGATCGTGCTCACTGTCCCCCTCCCCCCCGTCGAAGTGGCAGCCGGTGCGGCTGCGGATCGCCCGGGACCGGGCGCGACCCCCACCTTTGTCTCGATCCGCGGGAAGATGGGCGCACCAGGGCTGACGCGCGTCCCCGCCGGAAGCCCGCCCCACCGCCTGGCATCGTCCAGGCGCTGGGTGTGCAGTGAGGCCGCGATGCCCAGCTGCTCCCACACCCGCGCGGTGGCCGTCGGCAGCCAGGGCGACAACAGGATTGTGGCGATGCGCACGGTCTCGAGTGTGTTGGACAGGACGGTGCCAGCACGAGCGCGGTCTGTTCGAACGGCCTGCCACGGGGCCTCTTCGTCGATATACTTATTGGCCGTCCCCAGCAGCCTCCAGATCTCCTCCAGCGCGCCCTTGAAGTCCAGGCGATCAATGAATCGTTCGATCGAGGATGCGACCTCGACGGCCGTCTGACGGAGCGCGGCATCTTTCCCGGCTTCCGGTCCACGCGCGGGCACCTGCCGGTCGAAGTGCCGCTCCAACTGCGGCACGGTGCGGTTCAACAAGTTTCCATAGTCATTCGCCAGGTCGGCGTTGAAGCGGTGCGCGAGTCCCGACCGGCTGAAGTCGCCGTCTTCTCCAAAGGGGATCTCGCGCAGCAGGAAGTAGCGGACCGCGTCGATGCACACCTCAAACGCGGCGCCGGATTCCGCGGCCAATTCCCGTGCCACGGCGCCGGGATCGATGACATTCCCCAATGTTTTGCTGATCTTCTGTCCCTCCACCGTGATGAAACCGTGAACAAGGACCTGCCGCGGTGGAGCCAACCCGGCCGAGATGAGCATGGCCGGCCAGAGCAGGGAGTGGAACCGGTTGATGTCTTTGCCGATGAGGTGGTGGCTGGCCGGCCACCATCGTTCGAATTGCGCCTCATCCTGCCCAAAGCCCACCGCCGAAATATAGTTGGTCAGCGCGTCGAACCAGACGTAGATGACGTGCGTAGGGTCGTCGGGGACCGGGATGCCCCACGAAAGTTTCTCCACCGGCCGCGACACCGAGATATCTTCCAGCGTGTCGATGAGATTCAGCATCTCGCCGTAGCGGGAGGCCGGCACCACAAAGTCCCGCCGTTCCTCAAACAACCTGCGCAGTTGCGATCGATACTTCGAGAGGCGGAAGAAATAGTTCTCTTCCTCAATCACGATCGGTTCGGCGTCATGCGCCGGGCACTTGCCGTTGACCAGGTCGCTCTTCGTGATGAACGCCTCATGGCCGACGCAGTACAGCGCCTGATAGTTCTTCTTGTAGAAGTCGCCGGCGGCTCTGACGCGCCGCCAAATCGTCTCCACGCCTCGGGCGTGGCGCGGTTCGGTCGTGCGGATGAAGTCATCGATGGATAGATTCAGCAGCCCCACCAGGTCACGGAACTTCGCGGCATTCTCATCCACAAAGGCCTTCACGGCCTTGCCCGCCGCCGCGGCCGTGGTGGCGTTCTTCTGTCCGTGCTCGTCGGTGCCGGTCAGGAAATGCACCTCGAAACCCCGCAGCCGATGAACCCGCGCCAGGACGTCGGCGATGATCTTCTCGTACGCGTGCCCGATGTGTGGGCTCGCGTTGACATAGTCGATGGCGGTCGTAATGTAGTAGCGCTTCGCGTCCACGATCCTCACCTCAAACAAAAACACCTCTCATCCCATGGGACGAGAAGTGCCTCTCGTGGTACCACCCAGATTCGCGCGAACGTCGCGCCTCTGCACTAGCCCTGTCACGGGGGCCCGCCGGCGAACCCTACTGCGTGATTAGTGATTCGTGATTAGTGATTCGTCGAATGACCTTAGGGCAATCCGAAGCGAATCACGAGTCACGAATCACGATTTGGGTTGCAGCTCCGGAACCATGTTCACCACCGCGCTCCCACCGGCTCGCACCAGACCCGGCTCGCTCTGAGCAGCGCAGCGGCTACTCCCGTTCCGTCATCGCTTGCCGCCCATTGTAACGGCGCAGTCCGGGGGTGTCAACGCCGTCGGGCGTGATCATCTCGTTGCGGAGATCCTGCGCCACCCGGGCCGCATCGCGCCTCGCGGGGTCGCCCCACCCGCCGCCGCTGCCGGTCACCAGGCGGGCGACGTCGCCTCTGGTCAGCCGATAGCGCGCACACTTTCCGAAGATCACCTCGCGGCCGTCCTGGTGCAGCACCTTCACGAAATTCGGCGACCCGGGGCGGCCGCCAGCCACACTCCACGGCGGGAACTTGAACCGGCCGAAGGTGGCGGTGAGGAACGCCTCCTCGGCGGTGATGCGGTAGTCACGGATCAGCCCCCGGCCTCCCCGAAACTGTCCGGCGCCGCCGTCATCGACGTTGAACGCAAACTGATCCACCCTGACGCCGTGCCGGGCCTCCGTCACCTCGACCGGAATGACGTAGGTCTCACCATCCCCAGAGCACACCAGCCCGCTTTGTCCGTCCTTGCCTGCGCCTGCGCCCCACCCGCCGGCCTGCGGTTCGACCAGGATGAACAAGTCGCCGGTGTCGGGGTGCCGGCCCGAGATGATCGTTCCGCAGACACTGAGGAAGTGGCCGCCGGTGAGGCGATCGGGCAGTACGTTTGCCAGCGCCTTCCACACCAGATCGATCGCGTAGGCCTTCGTTTCCCAGTAGGTCGACACCGGCGCGGGCCGCTCCGCGGTAAAGATCGTGCGCGGCGGGCAGATCACGCGCACCGCTCGAAAACAGCCCTCGTTGACCGGGATCTGCGGTCCGGTGACGGCCTTGAAGATCGTTCGGATGGAGGACATCAGACCCGTCCGGGTGGCGTTGATGGGCCCAGGCACCTGCGCGTGCGTGCCGGTAAAGTCGCAGACGAACTCCTCATCCGTGATCGTCACCCGCACGCGCACTGGGAATGGACCGTGACCGATCCCATCGTCGTCGATCATGTCCTCCGCTTCGAACACGCCCTTCGGCAATTTCCGCAGCTCCAGGCGCGTCAGCCGCTCGCCGTGACCGAGCAAGTAATCGATCGCCGCGTGCACCGTGGCCGCGCCGAACTTCGCGCACAGCTCCACAAAGCGCCGCTCCCCCACGCGCAGCGCGGCGACACCGGCCCACAGGTCGCCCAGGGTCATATCCGGCAGCCGCACGTTGGCCGCCAGCAGATCCAGCACGCCGGCCAGGGGCCTGCCGCGGTCGAACAGCTTGACACATGGAAAGACCAGACCTTCCTGGTAGACCTCCGTAGCGTCGGTGGTCCAGCTGCCAGGATCCTTGCCACCCAGCTCTGTCCAATGGGCCTTGTTCACCATGAACGCCACCAGCCGCCCGCGGAAGAATACCGGCAGGATCAGCGAGACATCCGAGGGGTGTGTCCCGCCTCCGCCATACGGATCGTTGGTGATGATGATATCCCCGGGGCGCAGCTGGTCCCCGAACTTCTGCCGCGTCTCGGCGACCGCCTGCCCCAGTGTTCCCAGGAATCCCGTCACGCCCTGACCCTGGGCGAGCATCTGCCCGCGCGCGTCGGTGAGTCCGCAGGCGTAGTCGAGTACCTCGTAGATGATGGGGCTCTTACTCGTGCGCTGCAGGGCGACGAACATCTCATCGCCGATGGCCACGAGCGCATCCTTGATGATCTCCAGGGTGAACGGATCAGGTCCGCGCGGCATCAGCCACCTCCGCGGGCGTACAGCCGGGATAGAGGTGGCAGCGCACGACGTGGCGGCCGTCGGCGCTTGCCGCGACAGGATCGATCCGCGGGCACACCGCAAACGCATCGGGGCACCGGGGGTGGAAACTGCAGCCCGGGGGCACCCGGGCGGGACTGGGGGTCTCCCCGCGCGGGACGACCCAGCGAGGTTTGAGCCGTTCCTCCGCCTCTGATACCACGGGAATGGCGGACAGCAGCATGCGCGTGTAAGGATGCAATGGATTGCCGAACAGCGAGGCCGTATCGGCCAGCTCCGCCAGCTTCCCCAGGTACATGACGGCCACCCGGGTGGCCACGTTGCGCATCAGGCTGAGGTCATGGGTGATGAACAGATAGGTCAGGTTCAACCGGCGCTGCAGGTCCAGCAAGAGTGCGATGATCTTGCCCTGGACCGAGACGTCCAGCGCCGACGTCGGCTCGTCCAGCACGATAAATGACGGCTCGGTGGCCAGCGCCCGGGCGATGGCCACGCGCTGCTTCTGGCCGCCGCTGAGCGCAGCAGGGAAAGCGTGCATAAACTCCGCCGGCAGTTCCACCGTCTCCAACAGCCTGGCGATCTGGCGTGCTGCCTCTCCATGCGTGGACACCAGCCGGTGCACGCGCAGCGGCACTTCCAGCGTCTGTCGAACCGTGCGCCGTGGGTTCAACGATGACCCGGGATCCTGAAAGACGACCTGGATCTCCTTCGTGAGCGCGGGCCTCCGCCGCCGGGCCACGGGGTCGGCGATGTTGTCCCCGCGAAACCAGATCTCTCCGGCGGTCGCCCGGTACCCCCCGAGCAACGTCATCGCCAACGTGGTCTTTCCGGAGCCGGACTCGCCCACCAGCCCAAACGTCTCGCCCGGGCTCAGCGAGAACGAGACGCCGTCGACGGCCCGGACCACACCGACCTGGCGCATCAAGAAGCCGGCGCGGATGGGAAAGTGCTTCACCAGGTTGTCCACGCGCAGCAGTGGTTCGCTCATGGGAGCCGCGGCGCCGGTGCGGCATCGTAGAGGACGCAGGCGACCTGGTGGTCCGTATCCACCGTCACCCACGGCGGCGGCTGCTGGCATCGCGGTTGGGCGAACGGACAGCGGGGCGCAAACCGGCACCCCGGCGGCGGTGCCAGGTAATCTGGAATCATCCCCTCAATTCCACGGGGCACGCCCTCGCCGCTGAGCTTGGGAACCGACGCCAGCAACCCCTGGGTGTATGGATGTTTCGGCGTCCGGAACAGATCGGCGGTCGGCGCGGTCTCGGCAATGCTGCCGGCGTACATGACGTAGACGCGGTCGGTGAGTGCGCGCACCACCCCCAGGTTGTGCGTGATCAGCAGCACGGAGAGACCCTTGGCGTCCACCAGGGACCGCATCAACAGCAGGATCTGTTCCTGAATCGTCACGTCGAGCGCCGTACCGGGTTCATCGGCGATCACCAGGGCCGGCTCGTTCACCAGCGCCATGGCGATCAGCACGCGCTGGCGCATGCCGCCGCTCAACTGCACCGGGTATGCCCGCATGACGCGCTCGGGGTCAGACAGGGCCACTTCCCGGAGAATGGCGAGCGCCCTCTCCCACGCCTCCGTCGCGGACGGCCGGCCTTTGGGATGGCGGGCGATCACGTCCAGCAGTTGATCGCCGATGGTGAACACGGGATTTAGCGCCGCCATCGGATCCTGAAAGATCATGGCGATCTCCCGGCCGCGGATCTGTTCCAGCTCACGTGAGGGGAGCGCCAGCAGGTTGCGGCCGGCAAACCAGATCTCCCCGCGTACCCGCGCCCGCGGCGGCTGCAGCAGACCCAGCACGGCCCGCATCGTGAGCGATTTGCCGCAGCCGGTCTCGCCGACCAGCCCGACCTTCTCACCCCGGCCCACGGTGAGATTGACCCCGTTCAGGACGCGCGCCAGACCGCGGTAGCTGACGAAGCTGGCGTGCAGGTCGCGGATCTGGAGCAGTGGCTCGGGCGTCACCGGTCAGACCTCTACGCCGAAGACATCGCGCAGGCCGTCGCCCAGCAGGCTGAAACCCAACACGACGACCAGAATCGCCAGCCCTGGGAAGACCGAGATCCACCACAGGTCCGGCATGTATTTGGCGCCGTCGGCCACCATGGTGCCCAGGTCCGGATCGGGTGGCTGCACCCCCAGGCCGAGGAAGGACAGGCTGCTGCCGATGAGGATCACGAACGCCATGTCCAGCGTCATCTTCGTGAGCACCGCCGGCAGGCAGTTGGGCAGGATCTCGCGCAGCAGGATGTGGGCGGGGGACGCGCCGACGATCTGCGCCGCCTGCACGTAGCCCTCGGTGCGCAGCGAGGAGACCAGCCCGTACACCAGACGGGTGTACCAGGGCCACCACATCGCGGACACGGCCAGCATGGCATTTTGCAGATTGGGCTGCAGCACCGCCATGATGGCCAGCGCCAGCGCCAGCGGCGGAATCGACAGGAAGATGTCGGTGATACGCATGATCACCGTCTCCGGCCAGCCGCGGTAGTATCCGGCCAGCAACCCCAGGAGCACGCCGGTCGGCACCGCTGCCGTCAACACCACCACGCCCAGCAGCAGGGAGAAGCGGTAGCCGAAGACGACGCGCGTGAAGATATCGCGACCGATCGTGTCTGTGCCCAACGCGTACGGCCGGCCGGGTGGAAGGCCGGCGTGCTCGAAGTCGGTGAACGCGCGGGCATGCCGCGGGAACGGCGTGAGCCAGGGGGCGAACGTCGTCAGCAGCACGATCGCGACGACAATCCCCAAGCCGACCACAGAACCACCATTGCGCGAGAACGCGTACCAGGTGCGCCGCAGGTGCTCTCGGGCCGGGGCGACTGCCACGGCGTTCACGCCGCATCCTCCATCTGGCGCAGCCGGATGCGCGGGTCCAGGTACCCGACCAGCATGTCGATGCAGAAGTTGATGACCACGAAGAACAGACCCATGATCATCACGACCGCGACGATGGCGTTGAGGTCCTTGCGCAGGATGACCTCCACGCCATACCGGGCGATACCGGGCCAGGCGAAGACGGATTCGACCAGAAACGCGTTGCCCAGCAGAGCGGCAAAATCCAATCCCAGGATCGTGACGGTCGGGATCATCGAGGGTTTCAGCATGTACTTCAGGGCGATGCGGGACTCGGAGATTCCGAATGCGCGCGCGGCCTCGATGTAGGGACGGCCGGCGACGTCTACCATACTGGCCCGGGTGAGCCGGGCCGCCTGCGCCACGCCGGCCAGCGACAGGCTCACCGACGGCAGGATCAGGTGCCGCAGGAAATCAAGATAGGCTCGCAGGTTCCCTGCAAGCAAGGCGTCGAGGGTGACGGTGCCGGTCGCCGCAGACGGCGGGACGAGACCCGGCGATAACCGGCCGGCCACGGGCAGCACGCCCAGTGCGTAGGCGAAGACGAGCATCAGCACGATCGCCCACACGAAGGCCGGAGTGACTACCCCGGCCAGGGACACCAGGCGGACGGTATGATCGACCCACCGGTCGCGCCAGACCGCGGCCACGATGCCCAGCGGAACGCCGATCACGACCATGAGCAGCCCTGAGTAGAAGACGAGTTCGAGCGTGGCCGGAAAGAGGTCGCGCAGGTCGATGGCCACCGCCCGGTGCGTGTACAGCGACTCCCCGAAATCACCCCGCAGCAGCCCGGCGAGATAATACGCGTACTGCACGTACAGCGGCTCATCGAGATGCATCTGGGCCCGCAGCGCCTCAATCTGGCTGCGCGAGGCGAGCGGGCCCAGGGCGATGCGTGCCGGATCGCCGGGAATGACCCGCGCGATCATAAAAATTAGGATCGACAGTCCCAGCAACACCAGGACCGAGAGCAGGACCCGCTGGATCAGGAACGTGGAGTACCGCATGCGGGATCCTGGATCCTAGATCCTGGACCTTGGATCCTGGCTGTTCGCGCTATTTCCCCCCCATGGCCTTCTTCTTCGCCATGTCGACCTGCCACAGGCGGAAGTTCCAATGTGCGCCCTGCACGGGAATGGCTTTGGCCGGATCGATAAATGCCGGCGTGACGTACTCCTGGTACGCGAAGACCGCAAACTGCTCATAGGGGTAGATATCCGGCACCTGGTTCACGATCATCTTCTGGGCCTGCTTGTACAGTAAGAGCCGCTGGTCGGCGGTGGCGGTCGTCCGCGCTTTGTCCAGCAGTCCATCCACGTCCTTGCTCAGCAGCCACTCCATCGACGTCCAGCTGCCGGCCGCGGTGCTGTGGTAGGTGCTGTACAGGAAGGAATCCGGATCCGGATACGTCCCGGCAAAGAAGATCGGCACGATGTTGGGTGTGCTGTCCGGTTTGGTGGCCTTCTCCGTCATCAGGGCCCACGGCACCTTGACGACCTTCACGTTCACGCCGATCTCGGCCATGTTTTGCTGGAAGAGCAGCGCAATCTTCTCCTCGAGCGGGACCTCTGCCACCCACCCGAATTCCATCTCCACGTCCTTGTACTTCGATTGCCCCAGCGCCGCCTTGGCCGCGGCGACATCACGCTTGGGCACGGGCAGCGTGGCATCGAAGCCCGGGAACCCTTCGGGAATCGGACCGCGCGCCGTCTTGCCGGCGGTGACGCGATCGTTGATGCGGATCAGGCGCAGGACCTCGTCGTAGTCAAACCCCAACGCCATGGCCTTCCGCACATTGATGTCGTCGGTCGGCGCGCGCTTGGTGTTGATCTTCAAGAACAGGTTGCTCTGACCGCGCTCGGTGGCCAGGGCAATACCCTGCGTGTCGTCCAGGGCGCGGTAGATCTCGGTGGGCAGCCACTGGCTGGTGACGTCATGCTCCCGGCGCACCATCAACGTGCGAATCGTCGCCGCTTCTACCGACAGCAGGACGCGCACCTCATCAGGCGCGTTCGCGGCGAATCCCTGCCAGTAGGCGGGATACTTCTCGATCACGGATAGCTGCTGCGGGTTGTGAGATTTGATTTGGTAGGGGCCGGAGCCGGCGTCCGTGGCACTGAGGAAGGCATCGCCGTAATCGCCGAATTCGCCAAACTTGCCGTCCTTCTTGTTCTTGAGCACCAGCGCTTTGCTGGCGACGCCCAGCCGCACCAGGGTGGACAGGAAAGGTCCGTACGGCTTGGCCAATGTGATGGCGACGGTGGACGGACCGCTGGCTTTCACCGCCGACACCCATCCATCGTAGAGGTACGAGAAGCCTTGCCGGAGCGCCATCATGCGCTGCAGCGAAAACTCGACGTCCGCGGCGGTGAGAGGGGTGCCGTCGTGGAACTTGATGCCCTGGCGGATCTTAAAGACGTAGGTGAGAGCATCCGGGCTGATGGTCCAGGACTCCGCCACCGACGGCGCCAGCCTGCCACCCGGTGCGGCCGCAACCAGCGTGTCATAGAGATTATAGAAGAGGATCGAGTCGATGAAGTCGGTGCTCTTGGCCGGATCGATCTCGGCCACGGCCACTTCGTCGATGCGCAGGACAATCGGTTCGCGGGGCCCGCCTGCGGACGGCCCGTTTGTAGCCAGCACCAGCAGGAGTATTCCAACCCCCAGCACTGCCAGCAGTCTCACGACCTCCACCTCCTCTTGATTTACACCACCGTGGTCCCCTGGTAGCGTGGTCGCTTGGTCCCAATCACGGCCTTGTTCGTTCGCGACTAACCTCCAGTACGCCAAACGTCTTCGGATCAACGCGCACGCCGTACTCCCGCTCGGCCTGCGCCGTGGTGAGATAACTGTTGCGGACATCGGCCGCCACCTTCTCCGGCGGCCGGCCGGACGGCGGGCCGTAACCGCCCCCCGTCCCGGTAACGAGGCGGGCCACTTCCCCTTTCAGAAGCCGGTAGCGCGCGGTCTTCCCAAAAACTTCATGCCGGCCGTCCTTGTGCAGGATCTTCACATAGTTGCGCGAGCCCGGTTGCCCTCCAGCCATCTCCCACGGCACATACTTATGGCGGCCAAACGTCGTCGTCAGATAGGCTTCCTCGGCGGTGATCCGATAGTCCCGAATCAGTCCCTTCCCACCGCGAAAAGTCCCGGCCCCGCCGGGGTCGGTATTGAAGGCATACTGGTCCACGAGCACGCCGTAGCGGGTCTCG
>VBAL01000028.1:42702-52228 GCA_005888595.1 Candidatus Segetimicrobium genomatis | reverse complement strand
GACAGGAAATGGCCAGCGGTGAGACGGTCCACCACGACCGGCGCCATCGCCTTCCAGATGAGGTCGGCGACGTACAACATCGTCTCCCAGTAGGTCGACACCGGCGCCGGCCGCTCCGCGCTGAAAATGGTCCGTGGCGGGCAGGTGATGCGCAGGCTGCGGAAGGCGCCATCGTTCACGGGGTTGCCTGGGTTGGTTATGGCCAGGTAGAGCGCACGCACCCCGCTCACCAGCGCCGTCATGGTGCAGTTCACCGGGCCGGGCACCTGGGCATGCGTCCCGGTGAAGTCGACACGGAACTCGTCTTCGGTGACCGTAATGGTGACGCGCACTGGAAACGGCCCGTGACCGATGCCGTCGTCGTCAATGAAGTCCTCGGCGGTATACTCCCCCCTCGGCAGCTTGCGCAGCTCCAGCCGTGTCAGCAGATCTCCATCGCGCAGCAACTTGTCGATCGCGCGCTTGACGACCTTCACCCCGTACTTGTCGCACAGGTCTCGGAAGCGCCGGTCGCCGACCCGCAGCGCGGCCACGCCGGCCCACATGTCGCCCAGGGTCATGTCCGGCAGCCGCACGTTGGCGCGGATCAAGTCGACCACGCTGTCGATGGGTGTGCCGCGCTCGAACAGCTTGATGCATGGGAACTGCAGACCTTCCTGGTACACCTCGGTGGCGTCGGTCGTCCAGCTCCCCGGATCCTTGCCCCCGACTTCCGTCCAGTGGGCCTTGTTGGCCGCGAATGCGACGATCTCGCCCCCGTAAAACACGGGCATGATCAGCGAGACGTCCGAGAGGTGTGTTCCGCCACCGGTGTACGGGTCATTGGTGATGATCACGTCGCCGGGGGACAAGTCGTCGCCGAATTTCTGCAGCGTATAGCTCACGGCGTGTGAGAGCGTCCCCAGAAACAGGGTGACGCCGTTGCCCTGGGTAATGAGCTGGCCGCGAGCGTCGGTGAGTCCCGTGGCGTAGTCCAGGACTTCATAGATGATCGTGGACATGCTGGTACGCTGCAGCGCCACGAACATCTCATCGCCGATCGCCACGAGGGAGTTCTTGATGATCTCCAGGGTGAATGGATCGACGCTCTCTCCGGCTCGCCGTCTGGGCCGCGGCCCACGTCCCGTCCGCCGCGCCACCGCCTGCGCGCTCACGCCTTCATCGCAATGATCAGATTCCCGTACGCGTCCACCGACGCGTGCTGGCCGGGGAACACCACGGTGGTCGCCGCGGGCTCTTCGATGATGGCTGGGCCCTTGACCTGTGCGCCCGGCCGCAACCGCCCGCGCTCATACACCGTCGCCATCAGCCGGCCGCGAACGTCGAAATCCACTTCGCGCCGGCCCTTGAGCGCATCGCGCGCCGTTCCCTTCCCGCGCAAACGGGGCAGGCGCGGTTTGTCCACCGTGCCGAATGCGGTGAGGTGGAAGTTTACAAACTCAACCGGAGAAGGCAGCCGGAAGGTGTAATGTTGCTCGTGCAGCGCATGGAAACGCCGCTCCACTTCGCCGATCGCCGAGGGCGTCATGGCCCCGGCCGGCACCGGGACCTTCACCGTATGCTCCTGGCCGGCATACCGCATGTCCGCAAATCGCTGGAACACGAGGCGTGACTTGGCGACCCCCTGCTGAGTGTAATAGTCGCGCGCCTGTCGTTCCAGAGTATCCCACATGGGATCCAGACCGTTGTGGGCCGCGGCCGCCGTGCGCAGGATAGACGTCCAGATGAGATCGTAGCGCAGGTCGGTCATCAGCATGCCCCACGCCGAGAACACAGCGGGATTGGCCGGAATAAGCACCCGGGCAATGCGCAGTTCCGCCGCCAGGGCGGTGGCATGCATCGCGCCGCCGCCGCCGAACGCCACCAGCGTGAAATCCCGCGGATCGTAGCCGCGGTGCACCGAGACCAGTTTCAGGGCGTTTACCATGTTGGCGTTCGCCAGGCGTATGACCCCCAGCGCCGCCTCCTCCACGCTGATGCCGAAGTGCCTGGCCACCGGCTGCAACGCATCGCGCGCCAGGTTCGCGTCGAGGGCGATCTCGCCGCCCAAGAAGTAGCCGGGGTTGATGCGTCCGGCCACGACGTTGGCATCGGTCAAGGTCGGCTCCCGTCCTCCGCGGCCATAGCAGGCCGGACCGGGCACGGCTCCCGCGCTCTGGGGACCGACGTGCAGGCTGCCCGCCTCGTCGATCCAGGCGACGGAGCCGCCGCCTGCGCCAATCTCCACAATGTCGACGACCGGAGCCTTGATCGGATACCCTGCTGAGGTGCGGGTCCATTCAATCTTGTACTCGGTGGTGACTTTCACCTCGCCCCGCTCCACGAGCGACGTCTTCGCGGTGGTACCGCCGATATCCAGCGAAATCAGGTTGGACTCGCCCACCAGTTTGCCGATGGCCACGGCGCCCAGGACGCCGGCCACCGGCCCGGACTCTACCATGTTGATCGGCGCCTCGCGCGCGGCGGCAAACGTCGCGGTACCGCCGGATGACTGCATCACGTAGCGGGCGCCCCCTACGCTGATGCGCGTCAGCTCGCGGTCTAGCCGGTCCAGGTACCGCCCGGCGATGGGTTTCACGTAGCTGTTCAGCACCGCGGTACTGGTGCGCTCGTACTCCCGCCACTCCCGTGTGAGTTCATGCGACGCGGTCACGGCGACGTTCGGCCAGCGCTGCCGGATGAGACGCGCCGCACGTGCTTCGTGGGTGGGATTCGCATAGGCGTGGAGGAAGCAGACCGCAATCGCCTCCACCTGTTCGTCCATCAGCCTGGTTGCGGCGGCCAGTAGTTCGTCCTCCGCCAGCGGCACCAGCACTTCGCCTTTATACGTCACGCGCTCCGTCACTTCCATGCGCAGCGCCCGCGCGACGAACGGGATGGGCTTCGTGTACGCCAGGTTGTACAGGTCGGGGCGGTTGGCCCGGCCGATCTCGAGGACATCCCGGAACCCTTTGGTGGTGATGAGCCCGGTACGCACCCCCTTGCGCTCTGTCAGCGCATTGATGATGACAGTGGTTCCGTGCACGAAGAAATCTACCGCCCGCACGTCGATGCCGGCCTTGTGGATGGTGTTGATGACGCCGCGCTCAAACTCGGATGGCGTCGTATCAGCTTTCGCCGATCCAAGCCCGCCGGTGCGCTCGTCCAGGTAGACGAGGTCGGTGAACGTCCCGCCGATATCACTGGCCAGCCGCATCGCGATACCCCCCGCGCGCGAGCCTTCCCATGGGGTGCCTGCCTTGCTCTTCGTGGACGCTTTTTATAACCCTACAGCACGCCTGCCGACACCAGCATCTCGCGCAGCCTGGCGCGCGACTCAGCCGTCAACGGGCCGGCTGGACGGCGGACGGTCGCGTGAGGAATCAAATCCAGCATCGCCATCGCTTCCTTCACAACCACAAAGAACGGCGCATCCAGCTGGTACAACACCGCCAGGTCCAGACGCCGGCGCAACAACTCTGCCGCCTCGGCCGGCTGTCCCTGCTGGAATCGCTCGTAGACCTGCGCCGGCAGCTGCGGGGCAAAGTTGGCCAGCGCCGGAATCGCCCCGTCGCCGCCGGACTGCAGCGTGTTGAGCAGGTGAAACTCATATCCGCACAAGACGCTGAACTCCGGCCGCAGCGGCTTCACCCGCGCCAGCACCTCATGGATGTGACCGATGCTGTCGACCGTCTCCTTGATGCCCAGGACGTTGGCATACGCCTCAACCAGCTTCGCCACCAGCGCCGGTGGAATGGTGCGGCCTACGACGGCGGGGAAGTTGTAGATGACGACCGGCACGTCCACCGCCGCAGCCACGGCGCCGATGTGGGTCTCGATGGCGCGGTCGTTGGGCGTCCAGTAGTACGGCGGGATCACGACCACGCCGTCCGCGCCACTCTCCTGCGCGTGCCGCGCCAGGGTCACGGCCTCGTCGGTGGACGTGCTGGCACACCCGATCAACACGGGAACGCGGCCGTGCACCCGGCCGACGACGAACGGGGCGAACTGGCGGCGTTCGTCGAGGGTGAGGTGCATGACCTCACCGGTGCTGCCCAGCGCAAAGATCCCATGCACGCCCCCACGCAGCAGGAACTCGATGTGACGCGCGTTGGCATCCTCATCGATGCGCCCGCGGTCGTCAAACAAGGTGACGATTGGCGGAATAATGCCGGCAAAGCGGCTCACCGGACCGGCCTCCTTCATAGCGCGCAGATAGTCGTCCACGTACCGCCGGGCATCGGTGCGGTGTTCGACCGGCACGAGCACGTCACCCCACACCCCGATGGCGCGACGGATCACTTCGGCATACCCGGGCACCTGCCGGCTCCGCACAACCGCCGGGATACCCGCATCGTGCAGAATCCGCTGCACCAAGAGCGCCTCGGATTCGCTTCTGGCCTCGTGCACCCGGGCGTAGTCGGCAGGAGGGAGCAACCACTTCTCCATCATTTACCCCGCCGGCGCTTCCCCTGCAGCACGAGGGCCATCTCATACACGGCTCGCCTGCGCAGCTGGTGCGCCTGCGCCACTTGCCGGATGGCTTCCTTCACTGGAGTCCCCGAACTCACCAGCGCACGCAGGTGCGCCGCGGGCTCACCGACCGGAACCGACGCCGCCTCCCCACCCCGCACCGCCTCCGCCCCTGCGACGACCAGGGTAAGCTCCCCGCGCGGCGGGGTTTGCTGCATGCGGTCTGCGACCTGCGACACCGTCCCCCGGACAACCTCTTCAAACTTCTTCGTCAGTTCTCTCATCACCGCGACCTGGCGGTCCCCCAGGATGGTGTGAAGATCCCGCAGCGCCTGCGCGATCCGGTGCGGCGTCTCGAACAGCACCAGCGTCCAGGGAATGCTCGCTACTTCTTCCAGCGCCCGGCGGCGCTCGCCCGCCTTGCGCGGCAAAAACCCCAGGAACACGAACCGGTCGGTGGGCAACCCCGCTACCGACAGTGCCGCCGTGATGGCGCTGGGCCCGGGAAGTGGCACGACGGGAATGCCGCCGGCGATCGCCTGCCGCACGAGCGAGAAGCCCGGATCTGACAGCACCGGAGTGCCGGCATCCGACACCAGCGCGGCCGACTCACCGGTCTCCAGGCGCCGCAGCAGTTCCTGCGCCCGCGCCGGCTCGTTATGCTCGTGATAGCTCACCATGGGTGTGGTAATACCATAGCGCTGCAGCAGCAGCCGGGTATGCCGGGTGTCCTCGCAGGCGATCACGTCCACTTCACGCAGGATCCTCGCCGCGCGGATGGAGAGGTCCTCCAGGTTGCCAATCGGGGTGGCGACAACGTACAGCGTGCCTGTCGTCATAAGCAACGGCTGCTGGTGGGTCAGGTCCTTAGGAGAACGCAGATGGCAGAACGCAGAGCGCAGAAAGCACGCCAAGCTTCACGAGGCGATTTTTCTGCAAGACCCCGCCCTGAATCATGCCCTCTGCATTCTGCGTTCTGCATTCTGCGTTCTACTTTAGCCCGACTAGCACCCAGTTACCTAGATCGGCGTGGTTCGTGACGTCGGACCCGGCGTTGGGACTCCTGACTGATGACTGCTGACTGCGGACTTGCCCTTTGGCCGAGCAGTCCCCGCAACAGGAAGATCGCGGCAGCTTTGTCCAGCGGTTCGTTCATATTGCCGCACTTGGGAGACTGGATGCACGACGGACACCCGGCCTCGCATGGACACGCCTCGATGGCGTGCAGCGTGGCCGCCATCAGCTCGTCCAGCAGCTCATAGCCTTTTTCCACAATGCCCACACCGCCAGGATGGCCCTCATAGATGAAGATCGCCGGGGCGCCCAGCTCGGGGTAGACGGGATAGGACACCCCGCCGAGGTCCCACCGGTCGCACATCGCAAAAAGCGGGAGCACGCCGATCGCCGCATGTTCAACGGCATGAATGCCGCCGGCGAGATCCAGTCTCTGCCGCCGCACCTGCGCCTCGAGTTGCGCGGGAATCGCAAACCACAGAGCGGTCGTCTGCAGACGCTGCGCGGGGAGGTCCAGGGGCTCTTCGCCCAGGACCTCTTCGCTGAACAGGCGCTTGCGCGCGAACGCGTTCACCTGTGTGGTGACCTCAACGTCGCCGAAGAACACCGTGGTCGGTGAGCGCGGCTGCGTGTAGTAGTCGGCGTCACCCGGCACGACCGACGCGACCCTGCGGGTCAGGTCCAGCTGGCGCACCACATAGACCTCGCCCTGGTGCAGGTAGACGGCGCCTGGATGTACCTGTTCAAACGCCCGGGCCGCGTCCACTGTCCCAACCAGGCGGTGGCGTGATTCATCGAAAATCCGGAAGGGGTTGCCCGATGCTGTCCGCACTTCGACGTCCTGCGCCGGATACCCCGGCTTTATCCAATACCAGCGATCCCGCCGCCGGCCCAACTCTCCATGCTCTTCCAGAATGCGGGCGATCTCCAGCATCCGCGGGCCGAAGAGCTCGACGTCACGTTCCCAGAGCGGAAGCTCAGCGGCCGCGCAGCGGAGGTGGGCGGCCAGGATATAAGGATTCTCAGGATCGATAACCGCATGTTCGCTGGGTCGCGCCAGCAGGTACTCTGGATTGCGCATCAGATACTGGTCGAGCGCATCCTCCAAAGCGATCAGCACCACCAGGGCATCGTCGGTCCCCCGCCCGGCGCGGCCGGCCCGCTGCCAGGTGCTGGCGATGGTACCCGGGTAGCCGACCAGCAGCGCCGCGTCCAGCGTACCGACATCGATACCCAGCTCCAGGGCGCTCGTGGAGGCGACGCCGAGCAGGTCCCCACTGAAGAGGCGCCGTTCGATTGCGCGGCGCTCCTCCGGCAGGTAGCCGGCGCGGTAGGCGCTGATGCGGCCGGCCAGCTGCGGCGCATGGGCCTCCAACTCCATCCGCGCGTAGCGGTAGATGAGCTCGGTGATCTTCCGCGCCTGTGCGAACACGATCGTCCGCACCTCGGCGCGGATCAGTTCCACGAAGAGCGCCGTCGCTTCGGAGTAGGAGCTGCGCCGGTGGGCGCGCGCCGGGTCGATGATCGGGGGGTTCCAGAAGATGAACCAGCGGGGCCCGCCTGGTGAACCGTCGGCGTCAACCACCGTCGCCGGCACACTCAGCAACGCCGAGACGAACTCCGCGGGATTCGCGATCGTGGCCGAGGTGCAGATGAACACGGGATCGGCCCCGTGCAGGCGGCAGACCCGTCGCAGCCGCCTAAGGATGTTGGCCACATTGCTTCCGAACACGCCTCGATAGACATGCACATCGTCGATGACGACATAGCGCAAGTGTCGGAAGAAATTCGCCCAACGATAATGCTGGGGGAGGATCCCCAGGTGCAGCATGTCGGGATTGGTGAGGATGATCTGCGCCCGTTCTCGAATCGTACGGCGTTGCGCGGAAGGCGTATCGCCGTCGGAGGTGCCGCACGTGAGGTCGGGCAGCCCGAACTCCGCGAGCGCCTGATCCTGAGCCAGGGCCTTGGTTGGAAAGAGGTACAGCGCACGAGTGTCCGGATCTGTCAACAGCGTCTCCAGGACGGGCAGGTTATAACACAACGTCTTCCCGCTGGCCGTCGGGGTGACCACGACCACGTGCCGGTGCTGACGCACGGCGGCCACCGCCTCGACCTGGTGTGTGTACAGGCGCGTGATGCCCTGTGACTGCAAAGACTCCAGCAGGGCCGGCGGCAGCGGGGGGCTCAGTTCGGCGTAGCGTGCGGTGCGCGGCGGGACGAAGCGCTCGTATACCACCTGGCCATCATATCCTGGCTGTCGCTTGAGTTCCTCGAGAAACGCGCGGACATCCATACACAGAGACCCAGAGTATTAGATTAGGTTTGCGACGATGCGCCCCTGCTGCAGCGGGAACGAGGACCTTGGACCGGGGACCAGAAAAGCGGCTAAGGAGTGACTCAGTTACTGGTCTCCTTGTCCAAGGTCCTCATTCCCGCCGCCCTCGCCCGCTCTCTTCTCACCGGAGATTACCCGCCCTATCACGTGACTCAGCTGGGCTCCAATCTGGTCGTGCGATCCTGGCGAGACTGGACGGCCCTCGGAACCGGGACCCGTAACTGAGTCACTCCATAGCCGCACTTCGGGTCCCGTTCCCGAGGGCCGTCCAGTCTCGCTTCGGGATCACAGCGCGTCAACCTTGACACCCCCAGTGACCGATCAGTATGGTAGGTAGGTACCAGTGCGGAAGTGGCGGAACTGGCAGACGCGCAGGCCTCAGGAGCCTGTGGGGGCAACCCCGTGGGGGTTCAAATCCCTCCTTCCGCACCATGCACCACGCGCGGAGTTCACCCTGAACCCGAGCGAAGCGAGGGGTTCAGGGCTTGGGTGCATGGCGGCGCCAAGGTTTCCATTCCGAAGAAGCGAAACTCGCGTGGTGCATGCCCTGAATCGAGCGAAGCCATGAACCCTGATCTAGGAGAGATGCTATGTGCCGAAACATCAAGGCTCTGTTTAACTTCGACCCTCCCGCGACCGACGAGGAGATCCGGGGAGCATCGCTCCAATTCGTGAGAAAGCTCTCGGGCTTCTACAAGCCTTCGAGGGCCAACGAGGCGGCGTTCGATCATGCCGTCGAAGAAGTGGGTGCGGTGGCCCGGAATCTGCTGGATTCACTGGTAACGAATGCCGAGCCGCGTGATCGCGAGGTCGAAGCCGCACGCGCTCGCGCCAGAGCCGCGGCAAGATTCGGGACCTCCTGAGACGTCGGCGTTTCTTGCGTACCGGGACCCGACGACATCTCGCTGCTCTCCACACCGCCGCCCTTGCTGTCGATGGATCGTAGGACGCGGGGGTAACCGCAGTACAGGGCTCCGGGCACAAACACACCACACGCTCCAGTCAATGCTCCGTGAATGCCTCCCGGATCCGCTTTTCCAGCAACTCTACCTCCGCAAGGAGAGCTTGGTGCATTTCACGCGCCTCTGTGGTGTAGTTCCCCGTGGCCTCCATGCCCTGCAGCGCCCAACGGAGTTCCACCAGCCGTTCCTCGATCATTCGCTTCAACTGCGCCTTCGTCGGAGGACGCGCTGACATCTTGAGGTCACGCTCCTGACCCGCGGGGCGGGCGTCTTGACGCACGCATCTCCGTCCGGCACCTGGAGTTTACGCGTTGCCCGCCCAGCCGTAAATGACTCGAATAGGTCATTCATCGGTGCCAGGCACCGATGAAGTATGTCACTCGATCATTCAGCGGAGCGGCCCTTGGAGAATACACGCTCGAACAACGCCTTGGGCGACATCGCCAGTTCCGCACGCGAGAACAGCTGGGGAGTCTTTTCGCGCAGGTGAGTTATGGCGCGGATGTACATCCCTTTTGCGCCGTCCTGGTGGCCGGACAGCCTGATGTCCTCTTGCAGGGACCTCCACTTCCCGAGGAGGATCTTGCGAGCATTTCCTGTCGCACTAGCAAGAGCTTCCGAAATCGAGCCCAGTAGTTCGCTCCCGAGTGTGCGCTCTCGCGGCGTGATCCCGAGTCGCTCAGCGAGCGATACCCTGGCACTCGACAATTCTCCAATCGAACGGGTGTGGCGTTGTCCGGCCGGTGCCTCGTCGAGTGCG
>VBAL01000028.1:0-42697 GCA_005888595.1 Candidatus Segetimicrobium genomatis | reverse complement strand
TTGACGTCGGGCCTCGCCAATCCGCGAACTTCCTCGACTTTCGCTTCAAAGTCTATCGGGCTGGCCGGCCGCGGTCGTGACCCCTTTCGCGGCCGTGCCGCGGTCGCACTGCCCAGCTTCACACGCCTGGCCGTTCGCACATTTTTCGTCATGGGTAGCCTCGTCTGGGTTCGAATAAAAGTCTCCTATCAGGGTATCTGCCCAATTCTCAATACTTTTTGCTTCTGAGCCCCCGTCCGTTTGCAGGGGTCGCTGGGGCCGTCGCGGCTAGAGTCGGGGCGCTATCGCGGCTGCCGCTTCTGCGGATGAGATAAATGTAGAGCATTGACCAATCACCTTCTTTTTGACGAATCCGCTGAAACTGCCCGGTACGGCTATTTCGCGACGGGGGTGTCTTCGACCGCGGCAAAACGCTCAAACAAGAGCGCCACATGCTTGAGATGCTGGAAGAAATCGTCCAGCCGGATATTCTCGTTGGGCGCGAGGCCGTTGCTGTGCGCGTACCCGCAGCCTGTCCCCACAGTGGGAGTTCCGAACTGCGCGGTGAGTTCGTACATTGGTCCGGTCGCCGCCATCAACGGCGAGACCATCGGCTCGCGTCCATAGATCTCGGTGATCGTCTCCTGGGACCGGCGTACGCGCCGGGTGCTCAGCGCCCAACTGCCGTATCTGGACATCCGCGAATCCGTGCTGCGCGAGATGGTGTTTCACTTTCTCGAAAATATCATCGGGCCGCTGATTGGGCACCAGCCGGAAGTCGATCTTCGCCGTGGCGCGGTGCGGAAGGACCGTTTTCGATCCTGGCCCAGTGTAGCCAGACTCAATCCCGCAAATCGTGCAGGTGGGCTGGTACAGGTTGCGTTTGACCAGCTGCAGGCCGGACACGCCGAGCAAGAACTGATCGATGCCGAGATCGCGGCGCCGCAGATCGTCGTCGCGGGCCGCCGCCAGCCGGCGCAGATGTTCCATCTCCTCGGATGAGGGCTCCACGACCTCGTCATAGAACCCCTCGACGAGAATGTTTTCGGACCGGCCCTTGAGTGTGGACAGCGCCCACACCAGACGCCACGCCGGATTGGGAACGATCGTGGCCTGGCTGCTGTGCAGATCGCGATTCGCGCCCTTCGCTTCCAGCTCGACGTACAGGATGCCCTTCGCGCCCATGTAGATTCCAGGATTCTCCTGGATGTCTTTGCCCCCAGCCTCCCATAGACACCCATCGGCCTGGAGCAGCGGCTGGTGCTGCCGGACGAACTGGTACAGGTGCGCGGAGGAGGTCTCCTCTTCGCCTTCCACCACGAACTTCACGGTCAGCGGCAGCGCCCCACGGGTCTGCAGCCACGCTTCCACCGCAGACAGCCGCGCAACCAGATTGCCCTTGTTGTCTGCCACGCCGCGCGCATAGAGCTTGCCGTCGCGGACCTCGGCGGCGAACGGCGGGGAGTGCCACTCCCCCAGGGGCTCCGGGGGCTGCACATCATAATGGTTGTAAATGAGCAAAGTACGCGGCCCGCTGCCGACGACACCAAAGACGACAGGGGCGCCGTCGGTCGCATAGAGCTCGGTCTTGACCCCAATGTGCTCCATGAGCCCCGCGACCATCCGCGCCGTTTCCTGGATGCCGACGTTCTGCGCGGCGATACTGGGCTGGCGGCACAACTCTTGCAGACGCTCGATGAACTGCCGGCGGTGTCCGTCGATGTAACCGAAAACGTCATTCATGATAGATCGATTACTCGTCCGTCGGTGGGGCCTCCTGCACTCCGGCCGCCTGGGCCACGTACCTCATGAAGTGCGGTTCGGGCTGGGCGCCGACGAACTCCACGGTGTCATTGATGACGATCTTCGGCACGGCGTACACGTTGTATCGTTCCGCCAGGTCGGGAAATTCGCCGGCTTCAACGATATCGGTCCGCACCTTGGGGCTCTCGATTGCCAGAAACGCGGCCAGCCTGGCCGCGCGCGGACAGTGCGGTCAGGTGGGAGTGACAAACACCTGCACGTGGATGTCCTGCGACAGGCGCGTGAGGAGCTCACGGGTGTGCGGGGCGATGGCCGTCGATCCTTGCGACACGGCGATAATCAGATCGAGCAGCGTCGCAAACTCATAGCCAGCGGGCATGCCGTAGAACCGGACCCCATAGTCTTGCGCCCCGATGACGGCGGTGGCGGGTGTGCGGGTAATCCCAAAGGCCTTCGCCGCCTCAGGATCAGCCATGAGGCTGTGCACGTTCAGCCGGATCTTGGGGGAGAGTGCTGCGACCTCAGCCAGAATCTGTCTGGCATACTCGGCGATCGCGCCATCCTGACCGGGAAGAGCCAGGCCACCGGTGACCGGCGCGAAGAATTCCAACGTGACGTCTCCCCGCAGCTCTTGGGCAAACCGTGTGCGGACGAACGCCGCGTCTTGTTCCTGCAAGAATGGCATCCGAAGCGATTCTCCTCCCGGGTGCGTGTTACGATTACGATTACTATAACAGCAGCGTGGCTCCACGCATTCCCTACGTACGAGACGGCAGCGGGCCCAAGAAAGGACGCCTCGTGAGCGAACCATTTGCCGGTGACTTCGAGGTACTGCCGCATTTGCGGGGGTATCCTGAGGAGTTGCACCGCTACGCCAACCTGATGAAGCAGACACATCCGCGCGGGATGTCGGCGGTTGAGTTCCTGCTGGGACGCGCGGGCGCGCAGGACGGGTTCCTGGAGATGATCTGCCGGATGGTCAAGGCCGGTGAAGCCGTCGTTACGGCAGTCGAAGCGGCCGATCTGGCCGGCGTCCCTCCGCGGGCGTTTCTGGAGGATGTCGCGGCGCGTCCCGATTTCCCAGCGCCGGTCTTCCGCCGAGAGCATCGGGCCATCTGGCGAAAAGCGGATGTGGAGCGATACCTTCAGTCCCATGGGTAAACTCCGGCTCTGGGTGGTGTGTAAGTCGTGCGGTCGAGAGTTTGACACGCGCATGCGGCTCGATCGCAAGAGCTTCGAGCGCGGCACGCTGGCGGCCAACTACCATCTCTGCCCGCACTGTGGACAGCGGCTGACCTACCGGAAGGCGGACTACCGCATCCAGGAGGAGCAGCCAAAAAGCACAATCACTCCGCCGGAGTAGCTGCGAAAGCGAAGTTACACCCGCGGAGGAGGAATCTGGACGCAAGCCGAACCCCCCCCGGGGACACCGCGGATTCGCTGCAAGTCCGCTGTGGTGGGAGGCATCGTGTGGAATTCCCGCTGACAGCTCCATGTCCGCAGTGTGGTTCGGAGATGGAGCCGCGAACCAAACCGCGGCGCGGCAGGACGGTGTACGTGTGTCCGGAGTGCGGACACGAGATGGAAGCCGAGGAGCCCGGCGAGCCGGCCGATGAGGATGAAGTCTAGCCCCGTACCAACTCGATCGTCACATCTCCCTATCAAAACCAGCGCAACGCGCGAGAGCTAGCCCCGGGCATCGAGTTGGCACGGGGCTAGCCCGTGAACCCGGGCCCCGCGTAGATTACCTCTCCACCGATCACCGTCGCCTCAACCCGCGTGTTGAGTAGCGCTTCAGGCGGCTCCCGAATGACATCGTGATCGAGGATCGCAAAGTCGGCCAGTTTCCCCACCGCCAGCGTCCCGCCACTGTCCTCCTGGCCTGATGCGTACGCCGCACCCACGGAGTAGGCACGGAACGCCTCATCGACCGTCAGCGCCTCCTGCGGATGCCAGGACACCCCACCAGGCTCGCTGGCACGGCGGCGTGTCACGGCGGCATACACGCCTTGGAGAACGTCGGGGGTCTCCACCGGCGCGTCAGAACCGAACGTCAGCGCCGTGCCACATCCGAGCAGAGCGCGCCACGCATACGCGTATTGGTTGCGGCGCCCCCAGTAGCGCTCGGCAATATCGCGATCGCTGGTGGCGTGAATGGGTTGCATGGAGGCGACCACCCGCAATCGGGCCAGGCGCGGCAGGTCGTCGGGATGGAGGAGCTGTACGTGTTCGATGCGGTGCCGGGCCCCCAGCCGCGCGGACGCGCCGGCGTGGGCTTCGTAGGCGTCGAGCACCCACCGGTTGGCGCGGTCGCCGATGGCGTGGATGGCGCACCAGAACCCGCCTTTCACCGCGCGTTCTACGAGGTCGGCAAGTTCCTCCCGCGTGTAGACGGCGATCCCGGTGTTCCCCGTTTGACTGTCAAACGGTTCCAGCATGCTGGCAGTCTGCGACCCCAGGGTGCCATCGGCGAAGATCTTCACCGGTCCGACGCGCAGCCACTCATTCCCAAAACCGGTCCGCAGACCGGCCCCAGCTGCAGCGTCCAGCGCCTGTACCGGCAGGGTCGTCCACACCCGGAGTTTCAGGGCGGCGCGCGCGTGAAGCCGCTGATATGCGGCAAATGCTGGTGCGCCTTCGTAGCCTTCTGTCCCGACAAAACTGTGGACGCCGACGATTCCCAGCCGGTGCAGGGCTTCCGCCGCGGTGAGGATTCCCTGCTCGATTGTCTCGTCATCAACAGGGGGCATCACCTTCCAGATCAGTTGCTTCGCTTCTTCCTTGATGAGACCGCTCGGCTGGCCGCGCCCGTCACGGTAGATTTCCCCGCCGGAAGGATTTGGCGTCCTCTGATCGATGCGGGCGAGGCGCAACGCGGCGGAATTCACCCACAACAGGTGGCCGTCCCGGCTGCCCAGGGCGACGGGATGCTCGGGACTGATCGGATCAAGATCGTCTTTTGCAGGAAATCGTTGCTCGGGCCACGCGTTCTTGTTCCACCCCCGGCCCCGGACCCACGTCCCCGGCCGTGCCCGCCGCACTGCGGCGGCGACTAGACCCACCGCCTCCACAAGTGATCGCGTACCCGTCAGGTCAACGAGGTGGAGGCTGAGGCCGAACGACGGCACGTGAATGTGGCTGTCGACAAATCCTGGGACGACGGTCCGGCCGCCCAGGTCGACGCGCCGAAACCCGGAGCAGGAGTCGCGCAGGTCTGCGCTTCGCCCGATGGCCGCGATGCGACCGTCACGGACGGCGAGCGCTTCGACGAACGGAAGGGATGGCTCGAGAGTGTAAATCCGACCGTTGATGAACAGAGCATCTTTCATGGTCTACCCGGTCTTCTCAGTCTACCCAGTCTCCCCAGTCTACAATCAGAAAGTTTGTTGTTGGACACGGTCGGTGTGGACCGGGAAGACCGTGAAGACTAAGAAGACTGGGAGGACTGCATTACTACCAAGCCGTGCGGTCCCCGATCCACTCGTACAGGTAGACGCGAACGCGCTTGTAGACCACGTAGGTCAGCAGCGACGTCACCGTCCCTTTGACGATGTTGAACGGCAGCAGCGCGGGAAGCACGAGCGCCACCACCTGCGGTCTCGGAATGCCGAAGAAGGTCGGTGTGAGCGCCAGGTTGGCCAGGATCATGACACCGGTCATCGCCAGCACCCCCAGCACCAGCGCCTTGATCGCACCGGGCCTGGTGTGGTCGATCAGATAGTAAACGCCGGCCGCCCCCGTCAGCGTCACGCCGGCGAGCAGGTTCATGAAAACCCCAAACGGTCCGCCCACTGTGCCGGAACGCAGCAACTGGATCAGCAGCGCCTTAATCACCTCAACGGAGATTCCTGCGCTGGGTCCCAGCGCGAACGTAGCAATGAGGGCAGGCACGTCGCTGGGATCATACTTGAGAAACGGCGGAAAGGGTGGGATCGGGAAGTCCACGTACATGAAGGCAAAAGCCACCGCGCCGAGGACTGCGACCTGCACGAATCGTCTCACGCTGCCCCTCCGATCTAGGCGACCAGGGGGCAGGACACAAACCACGGGACCAAGGAACCAGGCCGCCAGGGTACCAGGCATAATCCATCCTGCTTGGTCCCATGGTCGCGTGGTCCCATGGTCGCGTGTGTGACCTTCTCCCATCCGGACTTACCCCGTTCCAAGTCGGCAGGCCCATGTCACGTGATCGGACCATCGATCTGCCGACTTGGAACGGGGCTTACCGTCGGCTCCGGCCTTGCACCGGATCCACCGCCGCCGTATCTACGGCGGCGGGTCGCGGGCTCTTCCGTCCTATCGGAACGGAATTACCGCCGGTCGGGAATCGCATAACGACAGTCCGCAGTCTCCAGTCCCCAGTCAGCAGTCTGTCATGGACTGCCGACTGCATGCTGCCGACTGCCTACTGGCCGTCAGCTCACCCTGCCCCGAAGGTCGTATTATGTGGTTGTCAGCAGCAATGCTAGCATGCGGCTGGAGCAGAATCAACGACCGGTTAGGCCCGTGCCAAGTCGCCTGCCAGGCTTTCGGTCACGCAGCATGTGCCTGGCGACTTGGAACGGGCTTAGAGGTACTTCAGTGGATCGAGCGGCCTTCCGTTGACGCGGATCTCAAACAGCAGGTGCGGACCCGTGCTGAATCCCGTACTGCCGATCTGCCCGACCATCTCGCCATACTCCACGACTTGACCGACCCGGACGGCGATGACCGAGAGATGAGAGTACCAGGTCGTCACTCCATCCCCGTATCCCGCCACGGTCACGCGGCCGGCTCGGGCGGCGAGGACGGGGCTGCCCGTTGGAGCGCCGATATCGATGCCCGTATGCATCTCCCGCGTCCCGAAGATGGGGTGCTGGCGAAATCCAAATCCCGAGGTCACGCGACCGCGCGCCGGCCAGAGGAATCCACGGGCAATGCTGATCGCTGAACCGAGTCTGCGGGAGAGCGTCATGCGGATGGGGATGTCGGTTGCGCCGCCCGGTATCGCCAGCCGCTGTCCAGGGTGGATAAGGTCTCCACTGGACAACCCATTAGCTTCGACGAGATAATCCACGGACACGCCGTACGTCTGGGCGATCTCCCAGAGTGTCTGACCGTCCTGTACAATCACGAACGCCGGCTGAAAGGAGGCCGTCACCAGGGAGGCCGATGAGCCGTGCACGGCGGAGCGCAAGGCTGTCTGGGGTGCCGTGGGTTTGGGATCGCCCATGATCGGCAGTAAAATCGGCGATTCGGTAACAAATGAAGAGAGCGTCTGGATCGCGCGACTCAATACCTCGGCGGTGGCCAGGAACCGAACGGGCGCAGCCGAGGGTCCCACCGGGGTATCGGAGCTGTATGCCGGGATGATCAGGAGGCCGACTACGAGCAATCCACCCCAGTATCGCCGTGCTCTTCGTCGCATCATTCACCCGTGTTGTCGAGCTCTCCGAGGATGTCGGGAGGGTGGCACATGAACGTGCCGGAAAAATCCCCGTCCGTGTTCGCCTCTGGGTATCAAATTCCTGCCCCCCCTCCGAGAGCTCTAGACCGGTCACACGTGCGCGCTCAGGCGCCCAGCCGGAAAAGCACCACCAGTGCTACTATCGTGAGGATGACCACCAGCAGGCGCGCCGGGCCAGTGGTCATGCTCCCATGAATCATCCCAACGCCCCACCCCTCGGAACCCAGGACGCGCGACCCGCCTTGAGATTTGATCGCAACGAGCTCTCAGGGGCGTTCGGGGATATCGGCACGGATTTTCCTCTCCTTGTCAGCATGATCCTGATCGCAAAGCTCGACACGGCCAGCGTCCTGATCATGTTTGGCCTCATGCAGATCTTCACAGGCACGTTCTACAGAATGCCAATGCCCGTGCAGCCATTGAAGGCGATGGCGGTGCTCGTGATCACGCAGAAACTCAGCGGCGGGATTCTCTATGGCGGCGGGCTGGCGATCGGCATCATGATGCTGGCGCTGGCGACCACTGGTCTCATCGACTGGGTGGCAAAAGCGGTGCCGAAGAGCGTGGTGCGGGGCATTCAGTTCGGGCTGGGACTCCAGCTTGCGTCGCTGGCGTTGAAGGATTACATCCCGACCGGCGGCCTCCCTGGATACGCCCTGGCCGGCGCCGGTTTCGTCATCACACTGGCGCTGCTGGGGAACAGGAAATACCCGCCCGCCTTGTTGGTCATTTTGCTCGGCGTCGCATACGCCGTCCTCTTCAAGCTGGACATCGGCGCGCTGGGGCGGGGCATCGGCTTCACCCTGCCTCATGCCTCTGTCCCCCACATCCCCGACATCCTGACGGGGTTCGTAGTCCTGGCCTTGCCCCAGCTTCCGCTCTCGCTGGGGAACTCCATCCTGGCCACCCGGCAGGTCACCGCCGACCTCTTTCCTCGCCGAGCCATCAGTGTGCGAGAGATCAGCCTGACGTATGCGCTGATGAACCTCATCAATCCGTTCCTCGGCGGAGTACCGACCTGCCATGGCTCAGGCGGCATTGTGGGTCACTACACGTTCGGCGCGCGCACGGGCGGGTCGGTCGTCATGTACGGTGCGCTCTACCTTGCACTCGGTCTATTTTTCAGCGGGGCGTTTGGCGAACTCATCCAGCTGTTTCCGCTGCCGATCCTCGGCGTCATCTTGATGTTCGAAGGGTTGATGCTCATGCGGCTGGTCGGGGACATGGCGGCATCACCCGCCGACTTCGCGATTGTCCTCGTCGTAGGACTGAGTGTCATCGGGCTCCCGTACGGCTATCTTGTCGGACTGGTGGTCGGAACGCTGCTCGCGTCGCTCGTGGGTCGAGGGCTGACAGGACTCGCGCGATGAGGCGGTCGGGCGGTCAAGGAGGAACCGACCCGACCGCTTGACCGCTCGACTGCTCGACCGCCAAACAACGTAGATAGGAGTCAGCTATGAAACACGTCGTATTCGTCTGAGTCGGCAATAGCGCCCGCAGCCAGATGGCGGAAGGCCTGTTCAACGCGATGGCCCCGCCGGGGTGGCGGGCAGACTCCGCGGGAACGGAGCCGGCTGCGCAGGTCAGACCGGAAGCGATCACGGTCATGCGCGAAATCGGGATCGATATCTCCGGCCATCGCCCCAAACATCTGCGGGATGCGCTCGGTCCCGACATGGCGCTGGTGATTGGACTCTGCCAGGAAGAGGCGTGTCCGGTCGTTCCCGGCGTCCCCAGCGAAGAGTGGCCGCTGCCCAATCCTGCCGGCGCCACCGACCTTGCCGTCTACCGGCGATTGCGAGACGAACTGCGGCGGCGGATCGACGATCTGACGACGAGATTGCGGACCGCAAATTGACAATTGCCAATTGTCAATTGAAAATTGGACTGATTCCATTCAATCCGCAATCCGCAATTTGATTATGGAGCAGCGTCTGTTCGGGTGGACAGGAGTTTCAGTCCCCGTCATCGGCCAGGGCACCTGGGAGATGGAACAGAATCGCGCCTCGTCCATCGCGGCAATTCGCCACGGGCTCGACCTGGGAATGACGCACATCGACACGGCCGAGATGTACGGGAACGGGAAGGTCGAAGACATCGTTGGGGAGGCCATCGCCGGACGGCGGCAGGAGGTGTTCCTCGTCTCAAAAGTCATGCCGGACAACGCCTCACGACAAGGAACCATGACCGCCTGTGAGCGCAGCCTGCGCCGCCTGCGCACAGAGTACCTTGATTGCTACCTGCTCCACTGGCCCAGCCGGCATCGTCTCGCCGACACGATCGCGGCGTTTGAACAACTGGTCCGGGATGGCAAAATAAAGACCTGGGGTGTCTCCAATTTTGACGAGGACCGCGTCGCAGAAGCCGTGCGCATCGGGGGGCCGAACCGCGTCGCCTGCAACCAGGTCCTCTACCATTTGGAGGAACGAACCATCGAGCACCACATTCTTCCGATCTGCGAACGCCACAACATCGCGATCGTCGGATATAGCCCGTTTGGACAGGGCCGCTTTCGCAGCCACCCCGTGCTGGAGGAAATCGCGCGCGCCCGCGGGGCCACGCCCCGGCAGGTGGCGTTGCGGTTTCTCGTCCGCCACCCCAGCGTGTTCACGATTCCAAAAGCGGGGCGTGTGGATCACGTCGAGGAGAATGCAGGTACCGGGGACCTCCGGCTGACTGAAGACGACATCCGACGCATCGATGAGGCCTTCCCCGCCGCGCGGCCGCGCCGCCGGCATCTACCCACGCTGTAGACGCAGGACCGGCCTACAGCGCCACGCGTCTGCCGGGGAGCCGTCAGACGTTCAATTCACGCAGTTCACCGGTCGCCATATGGCGCGGATCAGTCGTCATCGTGTGCGCTACGGGAGCGCGGGCTGGCCGTTGACGGTGACGCCCTTCACCGTTCGTCCCAGCCTCACCACGAGGTTTCTCGGCAGCGGAGCATAGAGCAACGGCGGGGCATGCTTCTGGCCATCATGGATCGCCCACCAGAGGAACTGGGCGAGCGCCGGACCTTTCACCGAATCACTCTGCTCGTTATAGATCATGAGGTATGTGAGGCCCACGATGGGATAAGCGTCGGGGGTATCCGGGTTGGTCATCAACGTCAGATAGTCGTCCGGGATGCCGGGCAGCGCCGCGTCCAGGGCCTTGATCGTGGTCGTGAGGGAGGGCGCAAGCAGTTGTCCGGCCTTGTTGCGGACGCTGCCGAATGTCATCCGGTTCGTCACTGCGTAGGCGAGTTCGACGTACCCGATGGAATTCGCCGTGCGTTTCACCAGGTCGGCGACGCCCTGGTTCCCTCTGGCTTCCAGGCCGGTGGGCCACTTCACAGAGCTCCCTTCGCCCACGCTGTCCTTCCACTCCCGGCTGACTTTGCTCAGGTAATTCGTCCAGATCGCCGTCGTCCCGGAGCCGTCAGAGCGGTGAATCACGGTAATCGGAGTCGACGGCATCTTCTCCTGCGGGTTTAGGTCCGTGATCTTGGGGTCATCCCACGTCTTGATCTTCCCCAGGAAGATATCGGCCAGGAGCGGCCCCGTGAACGCAAGCCCAGGGCCGATCGCTTTAGGCGGAGGCGGCGGGGGTACACCGGGGGTGGTGGGTGGCGCCGGCTTGGGCTCGACATCTTTGATGTTGTAGAGTGGAACGACGGACCCTGCGACCATCGGCAGATAGAGCACCTGGCCGCTGGCCTGGCCCATCTGGGCATCGGTGGGCAAGGCGTCTGTCCCGGCAAAATCCGCCGCCCCTGTGACAAACCGGCGGATGCCTTCTCCGGAACCGACCGGCTGGTAGGTCACGCGCACGCCGCGTTCGAGCGCATAGGCCTGCGACCACTTCGCGTAGAGGGGGAAGGCAAATGTCGCGCCGGCGCCGAGCAACGCGACGGTCTGGGCCTCCGTAGGGGCGACAGGCGTCAGTGCCGTCATGCCTACTAGTGCGGCGATGACTGCGCAAAGCACGAACCTGTTCATTCCGGCCACCAGCATATCATGAACGCGCAGGCCGGGCGGAGGATCGGTCCGATCCGGCGCGGTTGGATGGAAGTGATGGCGGCGTAAAGTCCTGAGTCGCGGCGATGCCCCGTCACGCATCCTCGCGTAGATCGACGACCGTGGCCGCCGTCAGCCGCGCCAACTCCCGCGGCGCGATTGGAAAGACGGTATTCGGCGTCCCGGCCGAAGCATAGACGACGTCAAACGCCATCAGATCGCGGTCGAGGTAGACCGGCAGCGTGCTGCGGTGCCCGACCGGCGGCACGCCGCCAATCGCAAACCCCGTGACATCACGGACCACTTCGGCATCGGCCTTATCCACGCGCCCCACGCCTGCGGCGGCAGCCAGTTTGGCCCCATCCACGCGGTTGGCGCCCGACCCCAGCACGAGCACCGGACGGCCGTCGGCCAGAAAGACCAGGGACTTCACGATTTGCGCGACGGTCGTGCCCACGGCTGCCGCGGCATCTCGAGCCGTGCGTGTACTCTGAGGAAATTCGAGAATCTGCGCGTCGATGCCGGCCTGGCGGAGGACGGCCGCGACGCGTTCAGCGGCGGACATCATGCGTTGCGCACGGCGATGCATTCCAAAGTCGTCGTCGATCCTCCTCCCGGATCCCGCCGATATAGGTATCCTCGCGCAAAAGAGATGCATCTCAAAAGGCTCATCCAGTATAATCGCCGGCGAGCGAGACCGGACGACCCTCGGACCGGGACCCGAAGTGCGGCTATTGAGTGATTGAGTTACGGGTCCCGTCTCCGAGAGTCGTCCGGTCTCACCGGGATCACCAACAGATCAACTAAGGAGGTGGGATGAGGAGCTTGGACAAGGGGGCCAGTAACTGAGTCACTCCTTAGCCGCTCTTCTGGTCCCCGGTCCAAGGTCCTCATCCCACCTCCTTATTGACGAACCCGCGGCAGGATGATACAAAGAAGCCCAACGCTGACAGCCGGGTTCCATACAGGGAGGAAAACATGTCTGAGGCGCGAGTTTCACTCTCGCTCAACGGCGTTGACCTGACGACGGTCGTCAACCTGGCGGCCCAGATAGACACCAATCCCGAACTGGCCCAGGAGCTCTCCGGATATGCACGCCGGGTCCGCGTGCGTTGGGTGGACGGGTTTCACAGCCAGGCCTACACGCGAGATGTCCCCTCACATACCTACGACGAGCCGGCATGGCTGGGCGGCAAGAACCGCGCCATGGCGGCGAGCGAAGCCGTGCTGGGGGCCATTGGCGGCTGCATCGCGACCGGCTTCGCGGCGAATGCCGCGCTGCGCGAGGTCCCCGTCCACGAACTTGAGATCGAGGTGGAGGGCACGATCAACCTGCCGTCGTTTTTCGGCATCCTGGAAGGCAACCCCGGGTACACCCAGATTCGCGTGACGATCTACGCCCGGTGCGACGCCCCGCCCAGGCTGCTGGACGAGATCGCGTATCGCGCGGTCCAGCTCTCGCCGGTGGTCAACACGGTCCGGCATCCGGTAGACGTGCAGTACACCGTGCGCAGCATCACGTGAGGAGGACACCCTCCATGGATCCCCAGGAGCCCAAGATCACCGGCACCGCCGCCGCGGATGAGACGGCGAAGACGGCCACGGCCGAGCGAGTCGGCGCCAGGCTGGAACCTGACGGCAGCCTGCTGTTGACAGGACTGTCGCTGGCACCCGTGCCTGACCGCGTCGAACCGGCAGGCGTCGTGTTTCGCGGCGCGCCCCGGGCGCAACCCGGCCCCGGGATGCCCTATACCATCACCCAACGCGAACTCGTCTGGGCGGACAACCTGCAGGAGCTCATCGAACGCGCCAAGCGGCGACAGTGGAACGCCAGCACCGATATCCCCTGGGCGGCGGGGCGGAACGTCGCGCCCGACGTGGAAGACGCGGTGGCCGTGATCCTGACCTGGATGCTGCAGCAGGAGTACGCCGCCTGGTACCTCCCCGCAAAGTTCGTCGCCCAGATTCATCCCGCCTACACCGAGGTCGGCCTCTTCCTCTCCACCCAGATCGTCGATGAAGCCCGCCATATCGAGGCGTTCCTCAAACGGCTGTACCTGAACGGGGTCGGATTACAAGAGGTGGCGGCGGGCACCGAGAGTTCGATCAAGGGATTGCTGATGCAGGACGACTTTGCGCGCGCCAGCTTCCTGTTGCACGTGCTGGGCGAGGGGACGTTCACCGACCTCTTTCATCTGCTCATCGAGATCGCACCGGACGAGGCCACGCGGCAAATCATGGTGCGCTCCCTGGAAGATGAAGCCCGCCACGTGGCCTACGGCGTCGGCCGCCTCCGCACGCACCTCTCGGCTCAGCGTGACGTGGCCGCGGTCGGGCAGCAGTTCGTCGAAGCGCTTGAGGCGCGGCTATCGTTCACCTACGAGGTCTCCGGCCTCCCGCCATACGTGCAGGAAGCACTCGCCATCGTGGCCGGCAGAGGCCGCAGCCCGGTCGCGCTGGGGCGGGGGGTGCAGCGTGTGCGGCAGTTCATCGATGAGCTGAACGCCAACCGCAAACAACGGCTGCTGCAGTCTGGCTTTCCCGAGCCGCTGGCCGAGCACATCTCGCAGTTGCACATCCGGAGCAGTGGAGGGCTGATGTGAGCGCAGCACCGGCCTCGCCGGTAGCCGGCGTGGATGAGCGGGCGCAGATCCATTGGGTGCTGGAACACTGCAAGACTATCGCCGTCGTGGGGCTGTCCAGCAACGTCTACAAGGACAGCCACATCGTGGCGTATCATCTGCAACGGCACGGCTACGACCTGATCCCCATCAACCCGGCGGCAACGACCATCCTGGAGCAGTCGGCGTTTCCCTCGCTGGCTGCCCTGCCCGCCGACATCGCGGCGCGGGTACAGCTGGTGCTGATCTTCCGCCCGAGCGCGGAACTTCCCCAGATCGTGGACGAGGCACTGGCGCACCTGCCCAATCTCCTGGCGGTCTGGACGCAGAAAGGTATCGTTCATGAGGCGGCGGCTGCGCGCGCCCGCGGCGCCGGGCGGATTGTGATCCAGGACCGCTGCATCCGCACGCAGCACCTCTTCTCGAAATTCGGTCAGCCGGCCGCGTCACCGCGCGAATAGAGTCCGGTGCACCGAGCGCATGCAGGCGCCCATGACGGCTTTTAGCCCGGCGGCCTCAGCGCGCTCGGCGGCGTCTTCGTTCTCGGTGCCGGGCTGCATCCACACAACTTTCGCGCCGATGGCAATCGCGTCATCCACAATACCCGGCACCTCCTCGGGACGGCGGAAGATCTGGACGACGTCGACACGCTCAGCAACGTCCCGCAGGCTCTTGTAGGCTTTTTCACCACGGGTCTCCTGAATGGTGGGGTTGACCGGAATGATCCGGTAACCCGCCTCCTGAAGATAGCCGGCGATCTCGTGACTGTCGCGATCTGGCTTGTCCGACAGTCCTACGACGGCGATCGTCTTGGTACTCTCCAAAATCTTGCGCACGGCCTCCCAGGTCAACTCCACCGTGGGGCTCCCTTCACAACCCCAGTAGCTGTTCCAGCCGCTGCCGGTTGAATCCGACCACGGCTTCGCCGTCGATCACCGTCACCGGTGTGGCGGCAAATCCCTTCTCCAGCAGCTCATCGAGGGCTGCTTCGTCCTTGCTGACATCCTTCTCGACGAACGCCACGCCCTTTTGGTGAAGGAACTCCTTCACCTTGCCGCAGAACAGTCAGCCCGGTTGCGAGTAGACGGTGACCGATTTGGGCATTCCAGACTCCTCCCGGGGCAGATCCTCTCTCTCCTGATACGGCAAGATCCCTCGAACTATTTCACAGGCTCTGCGGCGCGGGGGGCTCCAACCCCAGCGCGTGTACGGCGTAGACGTATACACCCGCATTCCAGGCAAACGGGACTTCCGCTTGGTAGAAGCGGCGGCTGAGCGGCCGCCCATCCTGCTCGTACACCTCGGCCACCGCGTTGCGCGCCACATACCACTCCCCGATGCGCGCCAGATCCGCCAGGGCCTCGTCCTGGTGTCCCAGGCGAAATTTGTTGATCGCGTTGAGCGTACCCAGCCAGGGCCAAATCAAGGTCCGATGATAGTCGGCGATTCCGGCCAGGAAGTAGAACGGAAACACCTGCCAGATGGGGTACACTGGGTCGCAAGTTCGCAGCGGCGTCTCGCGATCAAGCCCCTGCGCAGTGATGAACCGCAGGATCGACTCCGCCTGGCCCGCACTCGCCATCCCAAAGAGGATGGCCAGGACATTGCCGTCGGAGGCAAACCCGCCGTGCCGCGAGCCTCGCACCCAATCGGTGAAATACTGGCCGTTCCAAAAGACGCGTTGCAGGGCGCGCCCCGTCCTGGCCGCGAGCTCTTCATACCGGCGGGCATCGTCGGCATGCCCAAGCCACTCTTTCACGGCCCGGCCGGCGCGCAGCCCCTCAAAGAAGAGCAGGTTCAGGTAGAAGTCTTTGTCTTTCTTGAGGATCGAGTCCATCCAGTCGGCCAGGAAGTGCCGGTTCTCGATGAGCGCGTCGCCGTCCCGATCCTGACTCATCAGCCAGGCGATGGCGCGATCCATCGCGGGCTCGAAACGCGCGCAGAACTCCATGTCATGCGTACGCAGGAGGTACTCCCGTGCGGCGATGATGAACAGCGCCGCAGGATCCAGAGGGCCGGCGAACAGCGTCCCGGCGCGAAAGAGCGCTTTGGGATGCATGCGCTGGGTATGGTAACGCCCGAACGTGTGGCCGAGAAACTCAATGCGCACCGGCAGCTCGCCCGAACCCATCTGGAACTGCGTGAAGATTTGCAGGAGCGCCTTCACCTGGTCGGCGTCACCCAGTGTCAACGCGCCGAACGACGCGCAGAACCCATCGCGGGCCCAGTACGCATTGAAGTGTAGGCGACCCGCAACAATACCATCGGGATTGTAACAGGCGCGGAGATCGCGAACCGCGATGTGATAGGCGCGGTGGATGATCTCGCGTGCGGTGGCCGGTGGAGCCTGCACCATGGCGCTCAGTCCGGAGGCGACGGCGCGCGCACCGCCGGACCGAGGAAAGTGCCCGCGCCCTCGTCCACCCACCAGACGATGTCACCGGCCTCGGGGCGCACCCCCACCGCCGGACAGGTCACCGGATCGCACGGCCCGATCAACGCCCGGTGCAACGAACCGGCTTTCCCCTTTCCGGCGACGAAAAAGAATACCGCGGCAGCGTGATTGATGACCGGCAGTGTAATCGTCAGCCGGCGCGGCGGTTCGGCCGGCACCTGGACGGCCACGACGCGGCGGTTTGTGACCTGCAGCGCCGGCGAGGCGGGGAACAGGGAGGCGATGTGACCATCGGCCGCCAAGCCGAGCAAGACGACGTCAAACCGGGGCCACGAACCGGGGAATCGCTGCCCCAGTAGGGCATCGTAGGCGCGCGCAGCGTCTTCGGGATCGGGATGGGTCGTGGGCATGGGATGGATGTTCGCCGGCGGAATCGGGACGTGATCCAGCAGGGTCTCCTTGGCCATGTGAAAGTTGCTGCGCGAGTCATCTGCGGGCACGTACCGCTCGTCGCCCCAAAACAGGTCCACCTGTCCCCACGGCATCCGCCGGGCAAACTCGGTGGCCAGCAGCCGGTAGAGGGCGCGCGGAGTGTTCCCCCCGGAGAGAACAAGCGCGCAGCGGCCTTCCGATTCCACAGCCTCCCGCGCGCGGTCGATCAACGCTCGGGCGGCGGCCCGGCTCATCCCGTCGATATCGGGATAGACATACACGACGGGCTTGGTCGGTGACGGCGTGGGCATCAGGTTCTCCGCTGCACCTCGTGTCCGCCGAACTGTTCCCGCATCAACGCGAGCAGCCGGTCGGCATACGAGTAGTCGTCGCGCGAACGCAGCCGCTGCAGCAGCGCCAGCGTGATCACGGGCGCCGGAGAATCCAGTTCCACCGCCTCAAATACCGTCCACCGACCTTCGCCGGAATCGGCCACACGCGGAATCACGTCGGTGAGCTCCTGGTCGCCCCGCAGGGCGGCCGCGGTGAGATCGAGCAGCCACGAGCGCACCACGCTGCCGTAGCGCCAGATCTCGGAGATCTCGTATACATTCAGCCCGAACTCTTTCTTGCGCTTCATCAATGCGAAGCCTTCCGCGAGCGCCTGCATCATGCCGTACTCGATCCCGTTGTGGACCATCTTCACGAAATGTCCGGCACCGTGCGGGCCGACATGCCCCCACCCCTGGTTGTGACCGGGAGCCAGGGCTTCGAAAATCGGCCGCAGCCCGCTGACGATCTCGGGCTTCCCGCCGATCATCAGGCTGTACCCTTCTGTCCGCCCCCAGATGCCGCCGCTGGTCCCCACGTCGACAAACTCGAGCCCGCGCTCTTCCAGCATCGGCACGCGGCGAAGGGTGTCGCGATAATAGGAGTTTCCGCCGTCGACGACCGTGTCCCCGCGGCGCAGCAACGGCACCAGCGTCTGCAGCGTCTGATCGACGGTGGGTCCCGCGGGAATCATCAACCAGATGACACGCGGCGGGCGGAGTTTTTCCATCACGTCAGCTAGCGACGTGGCCGCCTCTCCCCCCACCTGCACGGCGCGTTGCCGCGACTCCGCGGAGCGCGCATACCCCACGACGCGGTGACCGGCGCGTACCAGCCGCTCGGTCATATTGGCGCCCATGCGGCCCAGTCCGATCATGGCGAGATGCATACGTCATCTCCTTGTCCGGCTCTTCGGTCAGATGTTGCTTCCTTATAGTCTCACAGATGGCGGAACGTTGAGGACCGGGTCAGGAGCGTTCGTCCAGTCCATAAACGGCCGCACCGATCAGCCCCGCATCGGGATTGAGAATTACATGCACGGGAACGTGTTCCAGCAGTTGAGCCAGGCGTCCCTTGCGCTGGAACGCGGCCACGAACCGCTCTCCCGCCAGCACCGGTAGGATCCGGCGGGGAATGCCGCCACCCAGATAGATACCGCCCGTGGCCAGTACCTTCAGCGCCAGGTTCCCGGCCTCCGCCCCCAGGATCGAGACAAACATCTCCAACGCCATCCGGCACAGAGCCGGTGCCGCTTCCTGCAGCGCCGCGGTGACGATGACCGGGGTCGGATCGCCGGCGGCCTGCAGTTGCTCGGCCAGCCAGCGCGGCTCAGAGGCCGCGCCGTGCTCTTTCAAGTAGCCGTAGATGTTCGGAATCCCCGGGCCGGCGCAGACGCGCTCATAACTCACATGATCAAATCTGCTGCGCAGGTACGCCAGCAGTTCAATCTGCAGGCTGTCGCGAGGAGCAAAGTCCGCATGCCCACCCTCGGACGCGCAGGCCTGGTACCGCCGGCCGTCCCAGATCACGAAAGCCTCCCCCAGGCCGGTCCCCGGAGCGATCACCGCCATCGCCCCGCCCCGGACCGGCTCGCCGGGGTTGAGCGTGTGTAGATCATCCGCGCCGAGCACGAGCAGGGCATGGGCCAGCGCCTGCACATCGTTCACCAGCGTGACCAAGGGAAGACCGCACGCGGTCCCCAGCCGCACGGTATCGATCACCCATGGCAGATTGGTGATACTGGCCCGTCCTGCCACGACAGGTCCGGCGATACCAAAGGTGGCCTTCGACACCTGCAGCTCCGTCCGTGACAGGAACGCGCGGACAAGTTCCTCCAGGCTGGCGTGGTCGCGGCTGCGAAAGTCTTCCCGAGCCACCCACCGGCGAGGGCCGTCGTCCGTGGAGACAATTGCCAGTCGAGTATTGGTGCCCCCAAGATCTCCCACCAACACGCGGCTCATGGGATGGACGCCGGATCGCTGGGCGGCCTGGTCATAAATGTTTGACGGGGTGCCCGCCGAACTGCTGGCGCAGAGCCGCCAGCAACCGGTCGCTGAACGGATTCTCCAGGCGGGAGCGGAATCGCCGGTCCAGTGATAGGGCGATGACCGGAATCGGCCGCTCAAGTTCCAGCGCTTCCATCAGCGTCCACCGGCCCTCCCCGCTGTCCGGCACGTACGCCGCGATCCCTTCCAGTTCGGGATTCTCATGCAGGGCTCGCGCCACGAGGTCCAGCAGCCAGGAGCGCACCACACTGCCGAAACGCCAGATGTCCGCAATCTGCGGAAGGTCCAAGTGGAACTGCTGTTTGGCCCGCAGCAGTTCGAACCCTTCGGCGTACGCCTCCATCAACCCGTACTCGATCCCGTTGTGGATCATTTTTACGAAATGGCCGGCTCCAGATGGGCCGACGTATCCCCATCCCCGGTCCGGCGCTGGTGCCAGCGCCTGGAGGATAGGGCTCAAGCGGGTTGCGACCTCGCGCTTGCCGCCGACCATCAGGCTGAAGCCCTCGGTCAGCCCCCAGATGCCGCCGCTCGTGCCGACGTCGAGGAAGTGCAGGCCCCGTTCGGCCACCTTTGCGGCCCGCCGCATCGAGTCTCGATAGTAGGAGTTGCCGCCGTCGATGATCACATCATTGCGCGCGAGGAGCGGAAGCAGGGCATCGATCGTTTCGTCGACGGGCTGTCCAGACGGCACCATCAGCCAGACCGCCCGCGGCGCAGAGAGTTGCTGGCTTAACTGGGGAAGGGTCTCCGCTCCAAGACCGCCACCGTCACGGAGATGCTGCACACTCTCGGCGCGGGGATCATATCCCACGACCCGGTGGCCGGCCCGCAGCAGGCGCACCGACATGTTCGCTCCCATCCGGCCCAGGCCGATCATGCCGAGTTCCATCGCGCACCTCCCACAGCGGTGTTCATTCTATCCCAACCTGATAATCGCGTCCTTCCCAGTGTCCTGCGGCCGGCCAGAAGAAGGTGAAACGCAATGGGGCCCGCTGCGCTGCGGGAACGGCGACGTCGACGAATTCCATTCCCAGAGCAGTGGACGATGACGGCGTATCCTCTTGGGTACGCCACTCATCGCGAGTCCAGTGCAGGCGGAACGGGGCCGGCGCCAGGATCCGCAGGGTGGATTCACGTGGTACGACTCGCGGCTGCCGGTTGAACTTCCAGACCTCGAGCGGGGCAGCCTCGCGGTGCCGGTAGCGATCGGCCACCTCGGGGATGAAATCGAAGACCTGCCCGTCATGGATGGATCGCAGGAGTTTGATGTACTCGGCATGGGCCCACATCAATGGACAGGCCCCGCCGGTAGGCCGGCCCCCGAACAGGTATCGGTCCGGCCGGTCTGCCTCATCCCAGATCTGCTCCGGGAGCAAACCAATCCCGTGCCCGAATCCTTCAAGCGCCCGGACCAATGGCCCTACGGGATGGCCCGCAGCCAGTTCGTAATGGCCCCGCTCTCCGGTCAGCAGCGGCCAGGCCCGGCCTTGCCCCCATCCCTGAAATGGCCCTCCATCGGGGCGCTGACCGTACCCATCATGGTTGTAGCGATGCCAGCAGGGACCAAACGGCGTCTCGACCTTCAGCACGGCGTCGATCACGCGCACGGAATCGACGATGAGAGGATCCTGTGGATCGCGGATCCCATACCGCACGAGTTCCAGGAAACCGGCATCGACGACTTCGTTGGCCGGAAATTCGGCCGGGCCGCCGGGCGGCTGGTTGGTCAAACGCAGCATCCCACGATTGGGATCTTCATCGGGCTGCACCTCGTCCATGGCAACCGGATGGATCCGGATGTAGTGGCGCGAGATGCCGGGCACAAGCCTGCCGGAGGTCGTCACGGTCCAAGACTCCGTGTGGCGCTCCAGGAAGTCGGCGTACGCCTGGACGAAAGCGGCCGTACTCTCGTCACCGCGGTGATCCGCGTACATCGCCGCGCAGGTCAGCGCGGCGATACACACTGCCAGTGTCGACGGCGAGTATCCGGCCGCCTGCATCACCATCGGGTATGGGTCAAACTCCTGCAGCGCGCTCAGTCGGTGGAGACGCCAGGCCAGCAGGATGGGAAAGGCTACCTCGTCCAGCTGCACACCCCGCCAGTACGGATCGCCGTTCAGCCAGAAGTTCTGGTGAAACCCGCCGTCTGGGCGTTGGGTGGTCGCCAGATAGATCAGCGCGCGCAACGGCGTCTCCATGTTGCCGGCCGCCAGTAATCCGCCGGCGCTATGAACAAGGTCGCGGGTCCAGACCAGGTGGTAGCCCCCGAGCTCCTCATCGCCCTTGGTCTCTCCCCACGGGATGCTCAACGACGCAATCATGGCGCCGGGGTACGTCTTGTCCTCGTGTGCCAGCAGCAGGCTCTGGCTCATGTGGTAGAGACGGCCGCCGTCGTGGGCAACGCGGTCCAACGGCAGGGTGTGGCGGCACCCCCGGTTCCACTGCTCGATGAACCGGTGGCGCTGGCGCACAAAGGGAAGCCCGAGCGACTGGAAGAGCGTGGTGACGGCGCTCTGGAAGGTGTCGCCAAACGCCAGCCCGAGCGTGAACTCCCGCCCCAAGCGCAGGTCGAGTTCACCGGTGAGCGCCACGTTACCGTCCGGCGCGTAATCAAACTCCCAGTCCAGCTCCAGGTTGTCGTGCAGGTCGGTCCAGCCGTCGCTCGCCCCGACGTAGCCGCAAGAGCATCGCAGGAACGGAGTGGTCGCGCCCAATGCCAGCCAGGTTGTGCCCTTATGCGCAATGAGCAGCCGGCGGCCCGACACGCTGATAACCTCAGCGGTGTTCCCCCATCCGCCAACTTCCAAGTGCGGGGCACACAAGACAAACAGACGCAGCGACGGGAGCAGCGAGGCCCCACCGTCCAGCCGTGTGCGGACGAGCAGACAGGCCTGATGCGGGTCGGCGACGACCTCTTTGCCAATCTGGTACCGGGCCTCACGATCGGTGTTGGTGACGCGGAATCCCAGCGCGTGTTCGGAGAGGGCATCCAGGCTGGTCACCAGGTCTCGCCGCTCGTCATGAAAGAGCGACTGACCGTCGGTGATCAGGTACTGCAGGTCGCGCAGCTGCGGCCGGTCGATGGTGGGGAAGTAGACTTCTGTGATGATGCCCAGGGAGAGTGTGTACCAGAGCCGGCTGCTGGTGGCATAGGCGGTGCCGGCCCCGTCTTTGGCACTGCGGGTCCAGTGCGGTTCGATACCCGGGCGCCCGAACGCCGGTCGAGCGCGAGCGCCGCGTGCGTCCATCCTTTGCGCCTCGGCACCGAAGATCTAACTGAAGATCAACGTCCCGAAAATGACCAGGGTAAGGCCGGCGGACATCAGGCACCAGTTACACAAGGCCCGCAGCACAAAGAGTTGGAGATAGGTGAGGTAGAGATAGAGGATGAGTGCCACCGACGTGGGGATCAGCATGAGCGACCGAGCGTCCGGCACGAACCACCGCTCCAACAGGGGCGTCGCGGTCACCGCGCTGAAGTAGAGCACGCCCAGCGCACCGTTGGGGATACCTAGGAGCCGGCCATACTCGCTGCGGATCACCGTGGCGCAGCCTGAGCCAAGGCACACCACGGGACCATCGGTGACGTGCTTGTACCAGACGTAGCCGCTGATCGCCACTCCTGCCAGTCCGAGCCAGAAAATCGGCATCACCCCACTCAACTCGCAACTACGGGATTGGGAACCGGGGACCGGGCCGGAAGAGATCTGTTCTGCAATTCCTTGTTCCTGCTCCCGCCTTTTTCAGCGCACCGCAATACCAGCAGATACCTCATTGTTCGGGGCGAAACCGCTGGTACACCTTGACTACCGCGCCGCCTTCCTTCAACCGCGCCGTCGCGTCATCAACGATATCGCGGGCAACCCCGTCACGCGCGCCAGTTGCTCGACAGTCGGGGTCCGGCGGAGAAGGAGCTCGTGCAGCACCGCTGCGTGCACGCGGTCATCGACCGCGGTGTATGAAACCATTATCTCACGGAACGCCACCGGACAGACCTCCATTCCACCCGGCAGGGATGACCTGCGAAGGCGCGGAACATTCGAGCATTTGTGATGGCGACGATTAAGGTTTCGCCGCGCCGGCTTCGCGAGCGGATGGAGCAGCTCGGCACCATCGGCCGCGACCCTGCCGGCGGCCTGACCCGGCTGCCATTCGCTCCTGCCCACGTTCAGGCCGTCCAGCGATCCGCGCAGATGATGCGTGAGGCCGGGTTGGACGCCGGCGTCGACGAGTTCGGCAATCTGATCGGCCAGCGGTCGGGACGGCGCGAGGCGGCGCTGCTCGCCGGATCGCATCTGGATACCGTGCCGCAGGGCGGGATCTTCGACGGCGCGCTTGGCGTGGTCGCGGCCATCGAGTGCGCCCAGACACTGCGGGAGGCCAACCGGCCACTGCAACACGGCCTGGCTGTAATGGCATTCGCCGACGAAGAAGGGCATGCCTTCGGCGCCGGCACGCTGTCATCGCGAGCACTCGTGGGCGAAATCGGTCGCAGCCGTCTGGCCCAACTCCGCGATGAAACCGGGCGGTCGGTCGACGACTACCTGCGCGCCCGTACGCACGGCCTCCCCCCGGCGAAAGTCCCGGCGCAGGTGGGTGCGTACGTGGAACTCCACATCGAGCAGGGACCCGTGCTGGAACGGATGGGCCGCGTGGTGGCCGCCGTGGAATCCATCACCGGTATTCTTCGAACACCCGTGGTGATCGAAGGACGGGCATCGCACGCCGGCACGACGCCGATGCCGGGACGGGCCGACGCCCTCGTCGGCGCAGCGGAACTGGTGCTGGCGGTCCGAGAGCTCGCGCTCGCGGAGCGTGACCGCGCGGTCGGCACCATCGGGCGGGCGCATGTCCTGCCGGGAGCCACCAACGTCATTCCGGGCCGGGTCGAACTTACCGTGGAGTTGCGCAGCCCTGATGCGCAGGTGCTCGAGACATTGCGTGATGCCGTCGAGGAACGTTCCCGGGAGATCGCCGACCGCCATCACCTTACAGTGCGGCTTGGCGCCTGGGATCTCTCGCCCCCGGTGCCGCTGGATCCTCGGATGCGCGACGCCGTCGTGCGTGCCATCGAACGCTGCGGGCATCCGCCGCTGACACTCCCCAGCTGGGCGGGACATGACGCCGGCGTGATGTCGCGATATGTACCGGCCGGCATGATCTTCGTGGTCAGCACCGGCGGTTTGAGTCACTCCCCGGATGAGCGCACCCCATGGGAAGCCGTGGAGACAGGCGCCCAGGTGCTGCTGGAGACCCTGCTGTTCCTCGATGACGCCCCCGACATGAGCCGCCGCCTGCCGCTGGCGTACGCTGCAGGCTGAGATGGCCCGCCTGACCGACCGCATCGCCGCCGCAAACGCTGATGCCCTGGACCGGCTGGCGCGCGCCGCGCCCGTGTTGAGTGGCGTGAAAGATGCCCGGACGCTGGTTCCGGCGCTGTCCGGCCGTACGTTACTCCATGCCGGCCCACCCATCGCCCCCGCTGCGATGTGCGGTCCGATGCGCGGAGCCGTCCTCGGCGCCGCTCTGGTGGAAGGATGGGCGGACACGGCAGATGAGGCAGCCAGGCTGCTGGACTCCGGTGCGATTACGCTGCTGTGCACGCATGACCACGGTGCCGTCGGCCCGATGGCCGGCATCATCTCACCCACGATGCCGCTGTTCGAAGTGCACGATGCCACGACAGGGAGGGTTGCCTGCTGTCCGATCAACGAAGGCATCGGCGCGGTGCTGCGGTTCGGGGCGTACGATACAACGGTGCTGGAGCGCCTGCGGTGGATTCGCGAGACGCTGGGACCGGCGATCGATGCTGCGCTGCAAAAACTCGGGGGACTGCCGCTGATCCCCCTGATGGCGCGGGCGCTGGCGATGGGGGACGAGATGCATCAACGCAACATCGCCGCCACCGCCCTCTTCGTCCGTGCGCTGGCGCCGCACGTGGTGGAGGCCGCGCTCCCGGCGGCGACTGCGGCAGCGGTGCTGCGCTTCCTGGCCGACAACGACCAGTTCTTCCTCAACGTGGCGATGGCGGCATGCAAATGCGTCGCGGACGGCCTGCGGGACATCCCCTACTGCACCGTGGTCACGGCCATGAGCCGCAACGGCGTAGAGTTCGGTCTCCGTGTGAGCGGGCTGGGTGCGGCGTGGTTTACGGCGCCGGCGCCGGTGCCGGACGGCTTGTACTTTCCCGGCTATGGCGCCGCCGATGCCAACCCCGACATGGGTGACAGCGCCATCGTAGAAACAGTAGGACTCGGAGGCATGGCGATGGCCGCGGCTCCCGCGGTCGCAGGGTTCGTCGGCCTGCGATCCGCGCAAGATGCGCTTGTGACTACCACGAGAATGAGTGAGATCACGGTTGGACCGAATCCACACTTCAAGATTCCGGCCCTCGACTTTGCGGGGACGCCCACCGGGATCGACATCCGCCGGGTCGTGGAACTGGAGACGGAGCCGGTCATCAACACCGGCATCGCCCACCGCCGCGCCGGCGTCGGCCAGATCGGAGCCGGCGTGGCCCGGGCTCCACTGGCATGCTTCCAGCAAGCGCTGGCGGCATTTGCGGAACGCTACGCGACATAACGAAATTGCCAATTGTGAACTGTCGATTGTAAATTGTAGGAGTGTGAGTTGGCCAACGATCCGGCAATCCACAATTAACAATCCACAATCTACAATTTTTCTATCGGGGGGGTTGCGATGTCGCATCTGATCGGTGAGTTGAGTCCACCCGTGCGGCTGCTGTGCGGGACGGGCCCCACCAATCCCGATCCCAGGGTGCTGCGGGCGATGGGCGCACCCGTGCTGGGGCAGTTCGATCCTGCGTTCACGGCGATCATGACCGACGTGATGGAGTTGGGCCGCCAGGTGTTCCGCACGGTGAACCCCCGCACGTTTGCCATCTCCGGCACCGGCCGGGCGGGGATGGAAGCCGGCATCGCGTCGCTGGTCGAGCCGGGCGATCGCGTCCTGGTCGCCAACTGCGGCCGGTTCGGCGATTTGTTCGTCGACCTGGCCACCCGTTATGGAGGGATTGTCAGCCAGGTCACCGCGGAGTGGGGAAAGGTCATCGATCCTCAGCAAATCGATGCAGCGCTACAGCGGACTCGACCGAAGATCGTCGCCGTCGTACACGGGGAAACCTCCACGGGGATGCTGCAGCCGATGTTGGACGAAATCGGCCGCACCTGCCGCCGGCATGAGGCGCTGCTGGTCGTGGACGCCGTCGTCACTCTGGGCGGTATGCCGGTGGATACCGACGCCTGGCAGATCGACCTGGGCTCGGCAGGAACACAGAAGTGTATCGGGTGCCCGTCTGGAATGGCCCCCATCACATATGGCGCCAGGGCAGAAGAGGTTATCACGTCACGCAAGACGCCGATCATCAGCAACTATCTCGACCTCGCCCAACTCCAGCGGTACTGGAGCCCAGAGCGGCTCAACCATCACACGCTGCCGACGAGCATGACCTATGGACTGCATGAAGCGCTGCGGCTGATCGTCAACGAAGGGCTCGAGGCCAGATGGACCCGCCACCAGCGTACGGGAGATGCATTGAAAGCGGGCCTGGAAGCCATGGGCATCCAACTGTTCGGTGATCCCAAGCACCGGCTGCCGATGATTACGGCCATGATGCTCCCCGAGGGGGTTCCCGATGAAGAGGGGAGGGCGCGGCTGCTGGAAGAGTTTGGCGTAGAGGTGGCCACGTCGTTCGGTCCGTTGCGGGGCCGCATCTGGCGAATCGGGACCATGGGCTACAATGCGGAGTTACGAACGGTCTTGACCGTCCTCACCGCGCTGGAGCACGTGCTGCGATCGTTCTACGCTCGAGTTCCCCGCGGGGCCGGCGTTGATGAGGCGCGCCGAGTGTATGAACGGGCGGCATCCTGAGGCGGTTCGCCTCACCCTCACCACCTGCGCAGACCGCAGGCGCGAGGCGGAGTTTAATATCTGGTACGATCGGACGCATATTCCAGACGTGCTGGCGGGAGGCGTTGCGACGCACGGGACGCGGTTTGCCAACGCCGATCCGGAATCCGCAAACCCGGCCTATCTTGCGCTGTACGAACTCTCCGGGCTTGATCTCGAGCAGATCCAGCACAGATTTGCCGACCTGGTGCAGCGCTTGCATCGCGACGGCCGGATGCTGGGCGACCTGCAGATTGTGCGGCGTTCGATGTGGAGACGTCTGGGCGGCAAGTTTACGACGGACCGGACCGGGCGCGCCAGAACGGCAGGCGTATTCATCATCGAAAGTAGTTGCTCAGCCTCGGATCGCGAGCGTGACTTCAATGAGTGGTACGAGCGGATTCACATCCCTGACCTTCTCGGCACCGGCCTCTTTCACTCGGCTCACCGGTTCCAGGCCATGGCAGGACAGAGCGGAGGGAAGTACCTCGCCATGTACGAAACGGACGGCGATCCGCTTGCCGCCGTCAACGAATTCAGTCGCAGTCACCGACCACATCTGAAAGCGGCCGGCCGCCTGAGCGAGATCATCGACATCACCTGGCGCGGTATCTACCGGGGCCTCTCACAAACCTGAACCGCGAGCAAGAGCGCCACCGGCGAAGAAAGAACGGTCAGCCCCTTGTCCCCGATTGACTTTCACCGAGCATCCTCTGGAAGGGGACTCTGGGAGGGGACTGTCCCCTTTCGGAAATTGACTCAAACCGGTTAGTCCGTACACTGGAACCGGCTCCAGACGGGGGGATCGGGGGGACAGTCCCCAGCCTGTTTTTGACTCAGACCGGCTATTCTATCCTCCCTTGGAACGCAGCCACACACCTCCACCACCTGCGTTCACCTCACCGTCTTGCGCGACCGTCTGTCCCCGCCGCAGGACGAGATCGATCCATCCTTTCATGGTCCGGCCGACGAATGGAGAGTGCTTGTGACGAGACTGTAGCCACACTCGCTGCACCACCCATTCTCGATTCATGTCGATGACCAACAGATCGGCGTCGGCGCCGATTTGAATACCCCCTTTGCGCGGCCACAAACCGCCGATCTTTGCCGGCGTTGCCGACAACAGCGTCGCGAACTGTGGCAGAGTCATGCCGCGGCGGTGCACCCCCTCGCTGAGCATCAACGGCACCAGCGTCTGGACGCCACTGATCCCGCCCCACGCCTGCCAGATATCCTCGTCCCCTCGCGTCTTGTCTTCTGTCGGGCACGGGGAGTGATCCGATGTGAGACAGTCGATGCGCCCCTGCAGCACATCCTGCCACAGTCCCTCCTGCGTGGCGCGATCGCGCAGCGGCGGCGCACACTTGGCCACCGGACCCAGGCGCACCAGATCATCATCGGTCAGCGTCAGGTAATGGGCGCAGGTTTCCACCGTCACCGGCTGGCCTGCCGCCTTTGACTCCTGGATCATCTCGGCTCCCTCGGGCAGAGTCATGTGGACAATGTGCAGACGGCAGCCGGCGCGCGCGGCCAAGAAGAGGGCCCGCTGGATGGCCTCCAATTCCGCGGCGGGAGGACGCGCCTCGGTCCACGCCCGGCGGTCAGTGCGCCCCTGGGACTGTAGCCGCTCGGTGTTATGGCGCGTAATCCAGTGACTCTCCGCGTGCAGGCTGAGGAAAAGGCCCAATTCGCGGATCCGGCACAGCCCTTCATACAGAATGCCGTCTTCGACGTGCGTGAACTCCGGCGTCCCGGTAGGACACATAAACGCCTTGAACCCGATGACCCCTGCCGACGCCAGCGCCGGCAGATGCGCGAGATTGTCGGTGATGAGGCCGCCCCATAAGGCGAAGTCGACCACCGACGACGCCTCTGCCGCCTGGACCTTCGCCGAGAGCGCCTCGGCCGTTGTGGTGGGCGGCATCGCATTGAGCGGCATCTCCACCGCAGTGGTTACCCCGCCGGCGGCAGCGGCGCGACTGCCTGGACCCCATCCTTCCCAGTGGGTGCGGCCGGGTTCGTTGAAGTGCACGTGAAGATCGACGGCGCCGGGCAGGACGACGCGGTCCCGCGCGTCAATAACCTCATCCCCCTGCAGGGGATCGGGAGAAATCGCGGCAATGCGGCCGTCGTGAATCCCGAGGCTGCCGCGAACGGTCCCATCCGGGGTGACGATCAAGCCGTCGGCGACGACCCGCTGATAGTTCACAAGATCCCAAGGGCTTTAGGAACCGGCTCCGGGTACGGGACGTTCGGGGCTGGGGGCGGCCCGGACGACTGGACCGGCGGCGCCAGCCCGATGAGATCGTCTGGCCGCACCGGGACCCGGTTGAGTTCGCGGCCGGTGGCATCGCGCAGTGCTGCCAGAATGGCTGCGGTGGAAACGATGGCGGATGGTTCCCCTGCTCCTTTGGCGCCGTACGGAACGCCGGGTTCGGGTTCCTCGATGAGCACCGAAACGACCGGCGGCATGTCGAGAATGGTCGGGATCAGGTAGTCCGTAAACGACGGATTACGGATCCGTCCGTCTTTCAGTTGAATCTCCTCCATCAACGCGAACCCTAAACCCTGCGCGGTGCCTCCCTCGATCTGACCAAAGACGCTCTGCGGGTTCAGTGCATGTCCAACGTCCTGGGCGGCCGCGATCTGCACGACACGCACGAGGCCGAGATCTTCGTCCACCTCCACGACGGCGCGCTGTGCGGCAAACGCAAACGTAACATGCGGATCGCCCTGCCCGTCCCGGTCAAGCGGGGTGGTCTTCCGATGATGGTAGACGCGGGTCTGCTCGATCGGCTCGTCAAGGAATTCGACCAGCGCGCCGACACGGCGGGCACCGGCAAAGATCTGCCCGTCGCGAATGGCCACGGGGATGTCAGGAGCCAGCTCGCGATCCAGGCCCGCACGGCGGGCGCGCTCGAAGAGGACATCGCGCACCGCCCGGCACGCCATCTGCACGGCCCCGCCGGACATCATCGTCTGCCGCGACGCCGAACTGGATCCTGCCGAACCCACAGAGGTATCCGCAGGATGCAGGACCACAGTGTCAATGCCCAGTTCCTCCCGCGCAATCTGTACCAGGAGGGTGTGCACGCCTTGCCCCACCTCTGCGGCGGCGCTGTGCACCTCGGCGATGACGCCGCCCGGTCCACTGAACAATTTCACGCGGCATTCGGCAGAATCGTCAAACCCCCCGCTGTAGGCGATGTTCTTGTAGCCGACGGCAAACCCGACCCCCCGCCGCAACCGCTCTCCCCGACTCACATTGCCGGCCCCCCCGGGGTAGGTCAGCGGATCGCGCTCGGATGGCGCCGGAGGGAGTTCGATCGCCGCACACCGGCGGATCACTTCACGGACCGGCGCACTCCCGCGGATGATCTGGCCGGTCGGCAGCACGGATCCGGTCGAGACGGCATTCTTGACGCGCAGCTCAACCGGATCCAGACGCAACGCCCGCGCCAGTTTGTCCATCTGGGCTTCGTGGGCCACGCAGGCCTGCACCGCGCCGAAGCCCCGCATCGCGCCGCAGGGTGGGTTGTTCGTGTAGACGGCGGTCCCCTCCACCAGCGCGTTGGGCACTTCATAGGGCCCGGCCGCAAACGTGGACGCGTTGGCGATGACCGCAGTCGAGGACGACGCGTAGGCGCCGCCGTCAATCACGATCCGGGCATAGACGCTGGTCAGCATGCCGCCGCGGGTCGCGCCGTGGCGCATCCAGATGCGCGCGGGGTGCCGGTGCACATGGCCGTAGAACGACTCCTCGCGCGAATAGACCATTTTCACGGGCTTCCTGGTGCGCAGCGCCAGCAGGCAGGCATGGAGGTGCATGCTGAGGTCTTCGCGCGCTCCAAACGCGCCGCCGATGCCGGCGAGATGAAGCCGCACCTTGTCGGGGGGCAGGTCCAGACATGGCGCAATCTGATCCCGATCTACGTGCAGCCACTGTGTGGCGACGTACAGGTCGATGCCCCCATCCTCGGCCGGGATCGCGAGCCCTGACTCCGGACCCAGCATGGCCTGATCCTGCATGCCGGTCTCGTAGTATCCCTCGACCCACACGTCTGCCGGCGTATTGTAATCTCCACGCGCGATACGGATGTGGCGCAGCACGTTGCCGAAGTCATGGACGTTTGGCGCGTCGCTGCGCAGCGCCTGTTCCATGTCGGCGACGGCAGGCAGCACCTCATAGGCGACCGTGATGCGTTCCGCAGCACGGCGGGCCAGTTCGAGATCGTTGGCGGCAAGCACGGCGACCGCCTCGCCCTGATACCGCACGCGGTCGATCGCCAGCACCGGCTGATCGGGAATTTCGAGTCCATATGTCTTCCGCCCAGGGACATCCGACGCCACGAGGACGGCGTGCACGCCGGTGCTGCTAAGCGCGCGGGAGATGTCAATTGAGACGATGCGCGCATGAGGGTGCGGGCTGCGCAGCGTGTACCCCCACAGCATCTCTTCGGCCCACAAATCGCTGCCGTAGAGGAACTGTCCCTTCACCTTTGGGACGCCGTCCACGCGCCGGACGCTCTCTCCGACGCCGCCCCGCGTCCGTTCCGCGACCTTCGTGCTCACATCCCGCCCCTCCGTGCGCGTCGCGTTCCCCTGTTCCCGCGTTCCCGCGTTCCCGTCAGAATCCGTTGCTCCACACTCCGCGCGTCGGCGGCGATGACGTCCTCGTCCATGTTCACAAGCCGCCCGTCCCGGACGACCTGACGGCCGTCCACCACGAGATGCCGGACCCGCTGCGGGAAGCAGTACACCAGCGCAGCCACCGGATCAAACTGCGTCCCGGCCATGGGCAGACTGTCCGCGGAATACAACGCGACATCGCCGCGCTTTCCCGGCAGGAGCGCCCCGACGTCGTCCCGTCCCAGGCACCGGGCGCTTCCCCGCGTGGCGATACGCAATGCATCGCGCGCGCTCATCCGCTTCGGATTGCCACGGGCGCGTGCGAGCAGCATGGCCTGCCGGACTTCGGCCAGCATATGCCCCGCATCGTTGGAGGCGGAGCCGTCCACCGCCAGCCCCACCGCAGCACCGGCCTCGAGAAGTTCTCCCACCGGCGCGATGCCCGACCCCAGGCGCAGGTTCGACGTGGGACACCACGCCACCGCGGTGCCGGTCTGGGCGACGCGGCGAATGTCATCGCCGTTGAGGTGCACGCAGTGGGCCAGCCAGACGTCCGGTCCCAGCCACTCCAGATCGTCCAGCAGTTGCAGCGGCCGGCGCCCAAAGATCCGCCGGCAATAGTCTTCTTCGTCTACGGTCTCCGCGATATGCGTGTGCAGCCGCACACCGGCGCGCCTGGCCAGGGCGGCCGATTCGCGCATCAGCCGCGGTGTCGCGGAAAATGGCGAGCACGGCGCCACGGCTACCCGGACCATCGCGCCTGGACGGGGATCATGCCACCGCCTGATCGCGTCTTCGGTCTGGGTCAGGATGGCATCGGTATCTTCCACGATGGAATCCGGCGGTAACCCCCCCTTGCCGGCGCCCAGATCCATCGAGCCGCGGCAGGGATGGAAGCGCATGCCGATCTGTCTGGCGACGTGAACTTCAGCCTCCATGATGCCCGCGACCCCGCTGGGAAACACGTAGTGGTGGTCGGTGGTGGTGGAACAGCCCGACAGGGCAAGCTCGGCCAGGCTCACCGCCGCGGCCGCCCGCATCCAGGGGACATCCACACCGGCCCACACCGGATACAGCTGCTGGAGCCAGCCAAACAGCCCTTGATCCTGCGCACGCGACCGAGTCATCGATTGATAGAGGTGGTGATGAGCGTTGATCAGCCCCGGAATGGCGATCAGGCCGCGTCCATCGACAACCTCCACTCCATCGGCCGGCGGCGGATCTCCACGGCCCACCCAGATGATGACGCCGTCGTCGATGAGGATCGACCCACCCGGCAGTTCCGTCCCGGGGTCGTCCATGGTGACGACAACATCACAGGCGCGAATCAACAGCCGGCGCCTCCGGCTGAACGTCGGCGCCTTCGCACCGCGCCGCGAGGAAGCCACGCGAGCGTGGGGAGTTCCGCGTTTCCGCGCTTTCGCCACCATCAGGCCCGCCTGCACTCCGCGGCGATCCTCACCGCATCAATGATCTTCTGATAGCCCGTGCACCGGCACAGGTTGCCTGCCAGGGCCTCGCGGATCGTCTCCTCGCCGGGCGTGGGGTCGTGCTGCAGCAAATCCGCGGTCGCCACGATCAATCCCGGCGTGCAGAAACCGCACTGCACCGCACCGGCATCGACGAAGGCTTTCTGGACCGGATGGAGCCGGTCGCCCTGAGCCAGCGATTCCACCGTACGCACGTCGCGTCCGCCGGCCTGCGCCGCCAGCACCAGACAGGCACAGACCAGCTCGCCGTCCAGCCACACAGAACACGACCCACACTCGCCCTGCTCGCATGCGTTCTTCGAGCCGACCAGCCCCAGATGGTCGCGCAGCATCGAAAGCAGACTTGTTCCCGGCCAGACGTCAGCCTGACGCTCTTCCCCATTCACGTTTGTACGTATCAGCATGAACCACTCTCCGTCGGGACCGGGGACCCGCGGTGGTTGCTGTCATCGCGAGCGGAGCGAAGCGATCTCCTCGCCTCGGGAGATTGCTTCGGGGCTTCGCCCCTCGCAATGACAGCGGGTATCATCGCGTTTCCTTCAGCTTTCTGTCACTCAGCGCCCACGTCAGCGCACGTTGCGCAAGTACAGTGCAGGCATGCCGGCGATAGGCCGCGGTCCCGCGCACGTCGTCAATCGGCCGCCCGGCCTGGGCTACGCGGCCGGCGAACTCCTCGATGGCGGCCGGCGGCACCGGAACACGAGGGTTGTCCCACGCACCGGCGTCATGCAGGACGCGGGCGAGAAACTGCTCCGCGTCCGGCGCGCGCAGAATGGTCGGTCCCACAGACCCCAGCGCGACCCGCACGGTCCTGCCGCCTTCGTCGAAGAGCAGGCACAGGCTCGCGACGGCGATCACCATGGCGTTCCGCGTGCCAACCTTTGAGAAGGACCCCGGGCCGCGGGCGATCTTCCACCTCGCGCCGAGGATCAGTTCGTCCGGAGCGATGACCGTCTTCTTCGGCCCGACCATGAACTGGTGCCACGGCAGCGCCCGCGTGACACCGCCGGCTCTCGCCAGCACGACCTCGGCGTCGTAGGCGGCGAGGACGGGCAGGGCATCGCCGGCCGGGCTTGCCGTGCCGAGATTGCCGCCGACAGTGCCGCGATTGCGGATCTGCGGGGAGCCCACGGTCCGCGACGCCTGCATGAGCGCGGGGAACATCGTGAGATCGTTGACGATGCGGGCGTAGGTGACACCCGCGCCGAGAAAGAACGCCCCGTCTTCCTTCCGCCAGGTCCTCAACTCGGGGAGCCGGCTGACGTCCAGGATGGTCGCCGGCCGCCGCCGGTCGAAGTTCAGCTCGACCATGACGTCGGTCCCGCCGGCAATGGGCATGGCGGCGGGAGCGGCCGCCTTCATCTCCAGCGCTTCATCGAGTGTGCGGGGCAGCAGGACATCCATGATCCTCATGACGTTTCCACACAGGTTTCTTGCGGCTCCTGCAGCGAACCCTCCCATATGCATTCCGCATCTGCACCCTCGGCGTTGCCGTCGGTGCCGTCCGGCGCCTCCGTTCGCCTCGCCGTCAAAGAGATCAGCAAGACCTTCCCTGGAGTCGTCGCCAACGACCGCGTGACGCTGGACGTCCGCAGAGGCGAAGTCCATGCCCTGCTGGGCGAGAACGGCGCCGGCAAGACCACGCTCATGAACATTCTCTACGGCATTTACCAGCCCGACGCGGGGGAGATTGTGATCGATGGCCGCGAAGTCCGCGTCCGCTCGCCGCGTGACGCCATCGCGCATGGGGTCGGCATGGTGCCGCAGCATTTCCTGCTTGTCCGCCGGCATACGGTGGCAGAGAATGTCGCCCTGGGCCTATCGGGCACGCGCTTCCTTCTCCCGGTGCGCGGCGTAGAGATGCAGATCAACGCGTTTGCGGACCGCTACGGTCTGCGTGTTGACCCGCACGCCGCCGTCTGGCACCTGTCAATCAGTGAGCAGCAGCGGGTGGAGATCCTGAAGGCGCTGCTGCGGGGCGCCGAGATCCTGATTCTCGATGAGCCGACCAGCGTCTTGACGCCGCAGGAAGCCACGCAGTTGTTCGGGGTCCTGCGGCGGATGAAGGAGGAGGGCAAGTCGGTCATCTTCATCACGCACAAACTCGATGAAGTGCTGGCGGCGGCGGACCGCGTCACGGTGATGCGCAAGGGCCGCGTGATCGACACCGTGCCCGTCGGAATGGCAAGCAAACCTCAGCTGGCCCGGATGATGGTGGGACATGATGTCGACTTTCAGCTCCCTGCCCGCCGGCCGGGAACCGGTGCGCCTGCCCTGGTGGTCGAGGACCTCTGGGTCCAGGGTGATCGCGGCCTGCCGGTGGTGCGCGGCGTTTCGTTCGTATTGCACCGGCAGGAGATTCTCGGGATCGCCGGTGTGGCCGGCAACGGCCAGCGCGAACTTGTCGAAGCGCTCACCGGACTGCGCCGGGTGGAGCGCGGCCGCGTCACAGCGTTGGACCGCGACGTCAGCCGGTGGTCTCCACGCACGATGTCAAAGATGGGCGTGGCGCACATCCCGGAGGAGCGAATACGGATGGGCATCGTGCCGCCGATGTCCGTGACCGAAAACGCCATCTTGCGGCGGTATGAAGAGCCCCCGTTCTCCCGTGGACCGCTCATGGACTATGTCAGCGCCACGCGCTTTGCCCAGCAGCTGATCGTCGAGTACAGCATCCAGACGCCCAGCCCGCGCACGCCGGCACGTCTGCTGTCTGGCGGTAACATCCAGAAGCTCATCCTGGCGCGTGAGCTCTCCCACCGTCCGGACCTCATCATCGCGGCGCACCCGACGTACGGGCTCGATGTCAGCACCACCGACCGGATCCACCGATTGCTGCTGCAGCGACGGGACGACTGTGCGGCGGTGCTGCTGGTGTCAGAAGACTTGGACGAAATTCGGGCCCTGGCTGACAGAATCGGCGTCATGTACGGCGGCGAGCTCGTCGCGGTCGTGCCCGCGGGCACCGATCGGGAAACAGTTGGTTTGCTGATGGCCGGGCAGCGTGTCTAAGCGGAGGGTGTAGTATGCCGTGAAGCAACTCGGGCCATTTCGCATCGAGGTAAGTCAACCCTCCGGGGCGTGGTCGCCATCTTCGCGGCCTTTATCGCCGCGGGTGGCATCTTCTCGGCGTACGGGATCAATCCGATCCACGCGTACGCCGTCATCGCCCACGACGCCCTCGTGGTCCCCGGAGCGTTCCCGGAGATCTTCCGATCCACCATTCCACTCCTCCTGACCGGTGTCGGGCTCGTCCTCGCGTTCCGCGCCCAGTTCTACAACATCGGCGCTGAAGGCCAGTTACTGGCCGGCGCTGTGGCCGCCACGGGCGTGGCGTTGTTTACGCCGGTTCGAGGCCCCATGACGCTGCCGGTGATGTTCGCCGCCGGATTCGTGGGCGGCGCGCTGTGGGGGTTGCTGCCCAGTCTGCTGAAGCTCCGGCTGAACGTCAACGAAGTGATCACGACGCTTATGATGAACTACATCGCGCTGTACTTCGTCAGCTGGCTGGTGACCGGCCCCTGGAGAGGCCCGAGCGTGCGCGGCTTCGCCTACACGGATCAGTTCCCGGCGGCTGCCTGGCTGCCCCTCATTCCGGGGACCCGCATTCACTGGCCGACGCTGGCGCTGGGCGTTGTGCTGGCCGCGGGATGCGCAGTACTGCTGGCCCGCACCCGGCTGGGGTTTGCGATCCGCGTGCAGGGCGAGAATCCCGAGGCGGCGCGCTATGTCGGCATCAACGCGCTCCGGACGACGCTGCTGGTCATGCTGCTCTCCGGTGGAGCGGCGGGGCTCGCCGGCGTCGGAGAGGTTGCGGGCGTGCACCACAAGCTCCTGGATCCCAATCAGGTCTCGCTCGGCTACGGGTACACCGCGATCATTGTCGCATGGCTGGCGAGAGGACAGGCGCTGGCCACGCTGATCACCGCGACGCTCTTCGGGTTGATCTACAGCAGCGGCGACGTGATGCAGGTATCCCTCCAGATGCCGTTCCGGGTCACCAGCGTGTTCAACGGGCTGATTCTGTTTTTCTTGATCGGCAGCGAGCGACTGCTGGCGTACCGCGTGAGGTGGGCGCCCAGACCTGCACCCGCCGACCCCCCGGCGCCCGCAGCGGCGCCTCACCGGCCCTCGGGCGAAGAACAATGGGAGTAGTGGACTGGATCCTCGGCGTCCTGGTCAGAGGGATGGCGCTGGGCACACCGCTATTGTGGGGAGCGCTTGGCGAGATCTATGCCGAGCGAGCCGGGGTCGTCAATCTCGGCGTGGAAGGCATGATGATCCTGGGGGCGTTCTTCGCGTTCGCCGCGGCGCAGGTGACCGGTCACCCGGGACTTGGTCTGCTTGTCGCCGCTGTAATCGGCGGCATGGCCGCGCTGCTTCACGCGTTCGTCTCGGTCACCCTGCGTGCCAACCAGTTCGTGTCGGGACTGGCCCTGTCTATGCTCGGGTTGGGACTGGCGGGATTGCTGGGACGAGGTTGGGAAGGTTTCCCGCTCAGCAACCCGCTCCCGGAACTTTCGATCCTACCTCCGCTGGGGGTGCTGCTGGCCGTGGCGTTGTGGGCGCTTCTGTATCACACGCGGTGGGGCATCATTCTGCGCACGGTCGGAGAGTCCCCCGCAGCAGCGGACGCTATGGGCATCGACGTCGCACTCGTGCGCTATCTCGCCGTCGTATTCGGCGGCATGCTGGCGGGTGTGGCGGGAGGATTCCTGTCCGTAGCGTACCGGCCGTCGTGGACCGAGGGCATGACGGGTGGTATCGGATGGATCGTCGTCGCCCTGGCGATCTTCGCCAGTTGGGATCCGCTGCGGGCCATCGGCGCGGCGCTGTTGTTTGGCACGCTGTTCCATCTCTCGTTCCGCCTCCAAGCGTGGATCCCACCGGAGCCCTTGCAGATGATGCCCTTCGCCTTCACGATCCTGGTCCTGGCGATAGCAGCGCGTTGGGGCGCCCGCGCCTGGCAGGCGCCGGCGGCACTGGGGCTGCCCTACCTCCGCGGCGAACGGTAGCGGGATGTCACCTACTTCTGTCATTGCGAGGAGCGTAGCGACGAAGCAATCTCGCGCGAAACGGGGATTGCTTCGGGCCTTCGGCCCTCGCAATGACAGGGTCCTGTGGGAATTGCCGCAAGGGGAGGTGAGCGATCGAAGCGAACTGTAGCCTGCAAAGCCTAGCAGGTAGCTTATCAGGCCGGAGGTGCATGTAGCGATGAGGGGGCACGTTAGCCGCTGGCTGACATCAGCCGTGGTGATCGCAGTACTGCTGGCGTTCATCCCGATGGGGTACGCGCAGCAGAAGCTCAAGGTGGGATTTATCTACGTCGGTCCCATCGGCGACTATGGATGGACCAATGCCCATGACGTCGCCAGGCGTCTCGTAGAGCAGCAGCTGCCCGTCGAGACGCTCTACGTGGAATCCGTGCCCGAAGGACGGGTCGAGCCCTTCATCGATCGGCTTGTTGCCCAGGGCGCGAAGGTGATCTTTACCACCAGCTTTGGTTTCATGGACGGCACCGTGGCCGCCGCGCAGCGGTATCCGAACGTCATCTTCGCGCACGCCAGTGGCTTCAAACGCGCGCGGAACCTCGCCACGTACATGGCCGACTTCTACCAAGTTTACTACTTAAACGGCCTGATGGCCGGCGCGCTCACGAAGACGAACAAGGTCGGATACGTTGGCGCCTTCCCGATTCCGGAAGTCAAACGGCACCTTGACGCGTACGCCTTGGGGGTGAGGGCCGTCAATCCGCAGGCCACCATCCAGGTGCGCTGGCTCCAGGACTGGTTTAGCCCGCCGAAAGCCAAGGAAGCCACGCAGGCGTTGATCGCCGACGGGGTGGACGTGTTCGCCTTTACTGAGGACAGCCCCACCGTGATCCAGGAATCGGCCAAGAAGAACTTGCTGAGTTTCGCGCACTACTCGCCCATGTACAAGTTCGCGCCCAAGCAAGTGGTCTCTGGTGAACTGGTGCACTGGGAGACGATTTACCTCGACTTCCTGCGGAAAGTCCTCGCCGGAAAGTACTCGGCCGACAACCTGCAGAACGTCGACTACTGGTGGCTGCTGGCCGAGAAGGCTGTGGAGGTAGGCGCAGAACCCGGAATGATGATCAACCCGCTGTTCGTGTCGAGGCTGAAGGCGGCGACGGTGAAGACGGAGGACCTCGGCACACTCTCTGTCTACGATCTCGTGCAGAAACGCATTGCGCAGATGTCGAAGAATCCGGTCGCGTTCGATCCTTTTGCGGGACCCATCAAGGATCGGAAGGGCGTCCTCCGGGTCCCAGCCGGCCAGACGCTGACGGTGGCCGAGCTCACCAGCATGGAATGGGCGGCTTCGGGTGTGGTCGGCCCGTGGCCGGGCGAACCGTAACACAAAGGAAGAAGGAAGAGGGAAAATGGAAGAGGGGGACCGCTTCGTCGTTCAGCTCTAAAGGTTTCCCCTCTTCACGTTCCCTGTCTTTCTTCTTCCCTCTTCCTTCTTCCCTATTTTCGGTGCCGATCTTCCGCAATAGCAACCAGCTCATCTATGGCGGTGGCCACTTCTTGTTCGCGGGTCCGGGCAAGCCGCTCCCGCAGCACGGGAATGATCTGCGACCGTGGACGCCTGTTCACGAACACCACAAACCGGAAACCAAACTTCGATTCATATGCGCGGTTGAGCCGGTTCAACTCTGCTATTATCGACTGATCTTCCTGAGTTCCCTGCTCTGCCACCGAGGCAGCGGAAACAGACCGATCGCCAATTCGAGGGTGGGCGTTCAACGCTTCGCGAAGTTCTTCGTCCGCTAGCGATCGCAGCACCTCCCGCGCACGCCGGAGTGGATCATCGTACTGCGCCAGCCGGTCCACAAACTTGGAGCGTCCCTCGAACAGGCGACTCAATTCCTCCACAGTAAGTTTCATAGATTGTGTAGATTGTGTAGGTCGTGTTGCTCGTGTGGGTTCAGGAACCGCGATATGTTGCGCACATGTAGGGAGCAACGATCAGCGGAATGTGGTGGTGACGGCCGGCATCGGCCACGTTGAACTCGACCTCCAGCTTCGAGAAGAACGGCGATGGCACATGGAAGACCAGCCGGTAGACACCCGCTTCCAGTGCGCCCTGAACCAGATCGGCGACGCGGCCATCATCGTTAGTCTGCTGGGCCGAGACCAGCCGGCCCTGCCGGTACAGCTCAACGCGCACACCCCGTGCGGGCAGGCCGCGGTCCGTATCCAGCACATGCGTGGAGATGGACGGACGCCGCTCAGCCATGCGGCTGGCCCCCGCCGGCATCCATCATCTTGAAGACAGGCAGGATGCCGAGGTGGTGTACATCGGCGCGGTCGTCGCCTTCCACGAGCAGGGCGGCCTTCGCCACCACGGTACCGCCGGCGCGCCGGACCAGCTCGCCCATGGCCTGCAGCGTCTCCCCCGTGCTGACGATGTCATCCACCAGCCCCACCCGTTTGCCCTTCACCTTCACCGAGTCACGGCCGTCAATGTAGAGTTCCTGTTCCATCTTCGCGGTGATCGGCTTGTACCGCACTACCACCGGGGAGAGCATGAACGGGCGGATCTCTTTGCGGCATACGACGTAGGGTTTGAGCCCGAGGTACGTGGCGATGGCATGCGCCAGCGGGATGCCCTTCGTCTCGGTGGTCACGAAGAGGTCGCAGTTCTTCATCTTCGGCGCCAGCTCCCGCGCCGCCCGGTCGATGACTTCGGTGTCGCCGAGGCTGTAGTAGTAGGCGATCCACGTATCGGGGGACACCTGAATAAGCGGCAGGCTCCGGACCGTGCCAGCGATCTCCAGATCGTAGCTCGATTGGCCGCGGAACGGCAAAATATGAGCCATCTTTTCCCCTCACTCGTAATTTCGGAACGCCTTCGGCAGTTTCTTTCTAACGGAAATGAATCCCTCTTAAGACTACGTCTGCCGGGTCTACCAAGTCGACTAGGTCTACCAGGTCTCAGTACCCACTACACGAGTTAGTCGTTAGACCCGGTAGACATGGAAGACGTGGTAGACCTGGGAGACTTTTCTTCTCGGAGGAACCGTCTAACTCAAAACGAAACCACGGGAAAATGGACCTGGCCAGATTGATCCGGGTTGCCCGTGGGAGAGAGCCTGCCGATCTCCTGCTGACCAACGCCCGCGTCCTCGACCTCTACGCCTGCGACATCATCCCGGCCGACGTCGCCATCACCGGCGATCGGATCACCGGGATCGCCCCACCGGAAACGGACACCTATCCGGCCCGCGAGGTCCTGGATCTCCACGGCAGTTACCTTGCCCCGGGCCTGATCGACGGCCACGTTCATATCGAGAGCTCGATGGTGAACGTTCCGGAGTTCGCGCGGGCCGTCGTCCCTCATGGGACCACCACGGTCATCGCCGACCCGCATGAGATCGCCAACGTGCTGGGCATGACCGGCATCCGATACATACTGGACGCCGCAAAGTACAATCCGTTGTCCGTGTTCGTAATGGCGTCGTCATGCGTGCCGGCCGGCCCGCTGGAAAGTTCCGGCGCCCAGCTCTCGGCCTACGATCTGGAAAGCCTGCTGCAGGACAAGTGGGTGCTGGGTCTCGCGGAAATGATGAATTTCCACGGCGTGCTGGCAACGGATGAGGACGTGCTGGCCAAACTGCGCGCTGCGGGGGACCGACCGATTGACGGCCACGCGCCCGGACTGCAGGGCGCCGATCTGAACGCGTACGTGGCCGCCGGCATCGGATCTGATCATGAGTGCACCACCCGTCAGGAAGCGCAGGAGAAGCTCCGCCGGGGGATGGTGATCATGATCCGAGAGGCGACCGGAGCACGGAACCTGGCCGAGTTGCTCCCGCTGGTCACCCCGCAGACGTCGCGGCGCTTCGTCTTCTGCACCGACGACCGCACGCCGGTGACCCTGCTGGACGAGGGACATATCGATGCCATGGTCCGGCAATCGATCGCCTTGGAACTGGAGCCGCTGCTGGCGTTCCAACTGGCCAGCCTCAACGCGGCTGAATACTTTGGACTCCGCGATCGCGGGGCGATCGCCCCCGGCAGGCGCGCGGACTTGATCGCCTTCGACGACGTACGGGCGCCGCGGGTGAGGCTGGTATTCCGGCACGGACGGCTGGTGGCGCGGGATGGCGAACTACTGCCCTACGAACGGCCGCTGCGACTACCTGCGCTCCCGGTGTCACTGAGCGTGCCGCGGGCGGGGCTGCAGTTTCACATTCCGGCAGAAGGCAACCACATTCGCGTCATCGAGATCGTCTCCAACCAGATCGTGACAAAAGCCGCCACGGACGAGGCATCCATTTCACACGCAGAGGCCGTCGCCGATCCCGGTCGCGACCTGCTCAAACTGGCTGTAATTGAGCGCCACACCGGCAGCGGTCGCACCGGTCTGGGCTTTGTGCGGGGCTTCGGGCTGCAACTCGGCGCGCTGGCATCGACGGTGGCGCATGATGCGCACAACATCATCGTGGTTGGCTGCAGCGACGACGCGATGCGGGCGGCGGTCGAACTGATCCTTGAGATGCGCGGCGGACTTGTGGCGGTGGCCGGCCGGGAAGCAGCGAAACTCCCCCTGCCGATCGCGGGACTGATGTCGGATCAACCGATCGCGACCGTCGCCGAACAGTTCCGGAGCCTTCTCCAGATGGCCCGGCGCATGGGTTCCCGGCTGGAGGACCCTTTCATGGCGCTA
>VBAL01000052.1 GCA_005888595.1 Candidatus Segetimicrobium genomatis | reverse complement strand
CGCGGCAAGCGACGCTTCGGAGGCGATCTGGTCCGGCCAGCCGACGGTCACCGCGTGAAGAACCTCTCCTGTGAGGAGGGACGGAATGTCGCCGGTCAGCTCCGACGCCTGTAGGGCGTCACTCGTCCCTCCAACGAGCGTGCCGGTGGAGGCCAGCACCGTCGTTGTTCCGAGAGCAGAGCCGACAAGGTCAGTCGCCCCTGCGGCCGGAGCGGGCAGCGGTGACGTGGCCGGGTCGACCAGGCCCGTGAGCTGAGCCACGCCTGCCATCGGCCAGGCCAGGAGAACCGTCCCCAGCGCAGCGGCTGCGAGCAACCCTGAGCCACGCGAACCTGCCTGACGCATACTGAGCTCCCTTCGGCGGGCACGAGAGGCTGCCTGCGCGTGAGGACCGG
>VBAL01000051.1 GCA_005888595.1 Candidatus Segetimicrobium genomatis | reverse complement strand
CCGGCCTTGCTCGCGTACCACTCGACCCGGTGCCATACGCCGAGGGTGACGAGGGTGGCATTGACGTTCGGGGCGCGCCACCGGTAGTCGCCGGGATACTCCGGCAGCACGTGGAGCCGTCCGTCAGGGCGCAGGATGAGGAATTGCTGTCCCCCGGCGCCGCCGCCGCCGTTGAACAGGAAGGCGATTTTGTTGCCGTCGGGACCGAGATCGAACGGCGACGAAGGCTTCCACCAGAAGCCCGCGTAGACCTCGCTCGCAGAGAGGTTGTAGTAGACGGTCGCCGGCGCACTACCCTCGACCATTCCTTG
>VBAL01000050.1 GCA_005888595.1 Candidatus Segetimicrobium genomatis | reverse complement strand
GTCGTAGACACTAGACGGCGAGAAGGGCGCGCTTGAATCGGAGACACGCTGCGCATAGCCGTGCGCGGTACCGGGGGATACTTCGTAGACGACTCTCCAGCCCGGACTGCTGGGGATCGTCACGTCCAGCGGGAATCCGATCGGCACGTCTTGATCGAATCCCCAATCGGTGAGGACTATCAAGCCCGCGGGCTCGTTCGGCCAACCAGCTGAGGGCGGTGGAGCACCATTTGAGACCGTCACGGTCAGCCCGGCCGAGGTCGTGGTATTCCCCGCGGCATCGCGGGCTACGGCCGTGAGGGTATGGCTGCCATCGGCTGCCCCGTTAGTGTTCCAAGAGATGGAGTAGGGCGCAGTCGTATCTTCGGAGCCGAGGTTGGCGCCGTCGAGCTTGAACTGGACGCCAACGACGCCCACGTTGTCGGTCGCGCTGGCGGCGACTGTGATCGTGCCGGCGACGGTCGCCGCAGCGGCCGGGGCCGTGATGGAAACAGCAGGAGGAGTGGAGTCGGGAGTCCCTGACGCGAGGCACCCGATATAGCTCCGCGCGACCACCACATGATCGAACCTTATGCTCGAACTGAAGCCGGCGGGATCAGTGGACGCGTACACCTGCAGCCAGATCCAGTTCAGGTTGAGGGTGGAATCGCTGCGCCAGCGGAATCCTTCAAATGGGCTGCCACTCGGATCCTGGGTGAAGATGCCGCCCGACCAGGAGCCGTTCGGGAACCCTTGGCCAAGGTGGCTGACTTTGACGCCGTCGAGCCAGATCGCATGCTCGCCGTTAAAGGAGGTCACCGGATTATTGAGCTTGACCATCTGCTCCACGCACATCCATTGGCCGGTCTTGGCCTGCACAGTCGGCGCATTGAGCAGGAGATTGCCCCAATAGTTGCCGTCGGCAGACTGCCGCATGTTCATCCAATAGTCATAGTGATCGAAACGAGACGTGAGAGGGTTTTGTTCCCCTGACGCCGAGAACCTGTCACTGCCAGTAGGTTTGATGCCTGCCTGGGGGTTCGGCCAGGCGAGCGGCGGGGTATACCCGCCCATCCAGATTCCAGAGTGCTGATACTTTCCGCTGGTGGGATATTTGATGTAGTAGCGGACATAGAGCGTGTCATCGACACCGGGGATCAACAGTTTGTAGAGATGGCCGCCGTTATTGACTCCGCCCCCGACCCAGGGGATGTTGAGGGAGCGCACCCCGGGGCTGCCGGGCGGCACATCGGAGCTGAACGACATCGCCGAACCATTCAGGATATCCGTCCACCGACTGAAGAGATCGAGGAGCGTGGGTTCCTCGAACTGTTCGACGAGGATCACGTCTGGGTCGGTCTCGATGCCCAGATCGCCGGGGTAGCGTGCCGCGATTCCGCCCGCCGGAGGTGGGGCAGTATTTGCGACGGTCACGGTCACACTAGCAAGCGTCCGATTTCCTGCCGCATCCCGGGCCAGGGCCGTGAGGGTATGGCCGCCATCGGCTACCCCGCTGGTATTCCAAGAGATGGAGTAGGGCGCCGTCGTATCTTCGGTGCCGAGATTGGCGCCGTCGAGCTTGAACTGGACGCCGATCACGCCCACGTTGTCGGTCGCGCTGGCGGCGACTGGGACCGTGCCCGAGACGGTCGCCCCGGCAGTCGGGGCGGTGATCGAGACAGACGGGGGCGTGCCGTCGAGCGTCGTGAACGTGAAGTCCGTTGACGTTGCCAGGTTGCCGGCCGCATCTCGCGAGCGCACGCGGAAGTGATAGAGCTGGCTCCCGGCCAGCCCGCTGAGGGTCACCAGGTGAGAGGTGACGAGGCTGGCGTTCACGGGGGTCGAACTGCCGTAGGCCGTCGTGAGGCCGTAGTTGACCTGTGAGTCGCTCGCTTCGTTCGTGACCCAGGCGATTGTCGCTCCCGACGACGTGATGGAGGAGGCGGTCACGCCAGAGATCACGGGGGGTGTCGTGTCATTCGCCACCGTGGCGGCGGTGCGGAGCTCATTGAGGTGGAGGGCATTGATGACGGTGAGCCGCGCGACAAGGGGATCGGTGTAGGTGGGGGGAGTCCGGCCCGCGGCCACATAGGCCTGGTTCAACGCCGTCCGTAGCTCGGTCAAGTGGACGACTTTGACGGGGGCGCTGCCAGGCACGAGCGTGGGATCAGTCCAAGCAAAGGTCGCCAGCCCGCGTGCGACGCGGAGGCTATCGATGGCCGCCCGGGTCTCCGTGATGTGCGCCGCCTTGACGACCGTGCTGTGAGGCACGAGAGGGTCATCGCTAAAGGCCGAGGCGGCGTTGGCGGTGAGTACGAGACTGGGGATCGCGGCGACACACGCGAAGAGAAGCGCGCGACCGACGCGACTGACGGGCGAGCGGTCGCCGGAAAACATCGTGGCCCTCCGTTGTGCGGAAGACCCCGATGTTCTCGGGGAGCTTCGGTCTCCCTTCCTTCGGTAGCCCGGCTGTCCGGCGCTCCGCCTGACCCCGGGGGCGTCTCGCAACGGGTGTGCCGCGGGCAAACGAGGTCCCTTTTGTTATGGGTGCTCATGCAGAAGAGGTGCCACGTCCTGGGCACAGCGGGTCAGGGCGCCTCAAATTCTGGATATTGTGGGACCCGGGCGGCCGCGTGGCATTCGATCAGCGGTTCGGGCGAGTAAAAAGCAGTGTCACGTTCGACGGTGAGTGTAAATATTCTGACGTCGCTGTTCCAAGAATCTTAGAGCGTTTCAGCGATTTAGCCTCTCCCCGTAGTAATCCCGCCCGACGGCCTCGGCCACCTCCGCCTCCAACGCCTCCTCCACGATCTTCCGTGCGGCGAGCTTGAGCCGCCCGGCGCGGGCGTCGCCGTCGGCCACGCCCTGGGTCAGCAGCTCATCAAGCTGGCCTGTCCGCTCCGACGCCGATATTCTCGAAGCCACGCGGATGCCTCCTCTTGCCGCCGGCGCTCACTGGCGATCTGGGTTCGGATTCCAAGCAAGAGTGCATCCGCTACAGGCGTTGCAGGGTGAAGATGGCTGCCATAGGGTGTCCCGAACCGTCTGGCTCGACCTGCTGCAGCAGGACAGTTGAGAGGA
>VBAL01000049.1 GCA_005888595.1 Candidatus Segetimicrobium genomatis | reverse complement strand
CAGACCCGGTGTTCGTGTCGGACCTGGAAGGGAAGATCCTCCAGGTCAACGACGCGTGTTCGGAGCTGCTGGGGTTCCGGCCGGACGAGCTGATCGAGCAGTCGCTGTCGCGGTTCATCTCCCCCCAAGAGACGCAAGAGTTTGTCGCCGCCCTGCGGGAAGTCGTAGAGCGGGGTGTGACCCGCAACGTGCGCCTGAACCCCCGCAGCGCCAGCGGCGAGGTCATCCCCACCACGCTCAACGCCAGCAACCTGCGCGACCTAGATGGCAAAGTCATCGGCGCGATCGGCATCCTGCGTGACATGCGCGCCTACGAGCAGGTCGTGAGCGATTTGGAGAAGTCCCGCACCGAACTGCAAGAAAAGGTCTTAGAGTTGGAGAAGTTTGAGGAAGTCGTTGTCGGCCGTGAGCTCAAGATGATCGCGCTGGAAAAAGAGCTGGATCAGCTGCGGGCAGACGTGGAGCGTGTGCGGACTGAGCGGGGACCACGCTGATGTCCACCGTACGGGCGGCGTCGCCTGCCGGGGCAGGGCGGGTCGCCGGCTCCGTCGCCACGGCGCGCGAAGCCGAGCTGCTCGTGGAGAACGCGCGGCTGCGCGTGCAGGTGGAGGCCCTCGATGAGCGACTGCGCCTGCGCGAAGACCACCGCCGCGCCCTCCTGCACATCCTGCAGGACCAGCACCAGTCCAACCTCAAGCTGGAGAATGCCCGGAAGGCCATGATCCACATCATGGACGACCTGCGCAAGACCACGGAGGAGATCACCCGGCGCGAGCAGGAGCTGCGTGACAAGCAGGAGCAGCTGGTGCAGGCGGGCAAGCTGGCCACGCTCGGTGAACTCACCACCGGCGTCGCCCACGAGCTGAACAACCCCCTCAACAACATTGGGTTATTCCTGGGCAATGTCATCGACCTCGTCGAGTTGGGCCGGGAGGACAAGGGGCACGTGCTGGCCGATCTCAACGCGGCAGTGCAGCAGGTACACAAGGCCTCGGAGATCATCTCGCACCTGCGTACCTTCGGCCGCCTCGCCCCGGTCGGCTACGAGGATGTGGCCGTCAACGAGGTCGTGCTGCGGGCGCTGTCGCTGATCAGCGAGCAGTTGCGGCTGCGGGAGATCTCCGTGGAGCTCGATCTCAGTCCCGCCAACCCCGTGGTCACGGGCAGCCCCATTCAGCTGGAGCAAGTGTTCATGAATATCCTCGCCAACGCCCGGGATGCGCTGCAGGACGCGCCGCTGAAGGTGCTCCGTATCCGCAGCGGGATCAAAGACGACCGTTTGGAGATGGCCATCAGCGACAGCGGTCCGGGGATTCCCCCGGGGCTGGAACGGCGGATTTTCGACCCGTTCTTTACGACCAAAGACGTCGGGCACGGGACGGGGCTGGGTCTCTCCATCGCGTACGGGATCATCAAAGACCATCAGGGCACCATCGAGGCCATCAGCCCACCTGGAGGGGGTGCTACCTTCGTGATCCAGATACCGCTGGCGCGCTCATGATCGTGGAGGCTCCTGAACGGGTCTCCACGAAACTCGTTCTTGTCGTTGACGACGATCCCGTGCTCCTGCAAGCGCTCCCGGAGGCGCTGCAGTTGCGGATGGACGGGGTGAGCATCGAGACCTGCGATTCCGCGGGGCGGGCCCTGCAGCGCATCGCGGAGGTCGACTACGAGGCCATCGTCACCGACATCAAGATGCCCGGCACCGATGGCCTGACGCTGCTGGCGCAGATCAGAGCGTTACGGCCGGACACGCCGACGTTGCTGATTACCGGACACGGTGAGCACGATCTTGCCGTGCAGGCGCTGCGCGGCGGCGCCTACGACTTCATCCAGAAGCCCATTGACCGTGAGTACTTCGTCGCCTCCCTCATCCGTGCCATGCAGGCCAGGCAGTACAAGCGCCAGCTGGATGAACAGCAGCGCACGCTGGAGCAGCACGCCAGCGACCTGGAGCAAACCATCCGGGAGCGCACCCGTGAACTGCAGTTCCTGGCCGACGCCAGCCGCATCCTCACCGCGTCGCTCGATTCGGAGGCCACGCTGAGGAGCATCGCACGGCTGGCCGTTCCGCGCCTGGCCGACATGTGCATCACGTCCCTGGCCGAATCCGACGGTCAGGTGCGGCGCGTGGAAGTTGTTCACGCCGAGCCATCCAAGGAGCAGCGGCTCAGGAAGCTGTTGGAGCGGTATCCATTTAACGCCATCGCCTCTGAGCCCACGGCGACGGTGCTGCGCACCGGCCAGTCGTTGCTGGTGCCGGAGATTTCCGAGGAGTGGATCCGCGGATTGGGTGAGCATAGCGAGGAGCTCAGCGTGGCCCGAATGCTGGGCTCCACCTCATTGATCATTGTGCCGCTGGTGGCGCGCGGCCGCACGCTGGGCGTGATCGCGTTTCTCACCGCCGAGTCCAATCGCCAGTACACGCGGGACGATCTGGCCCTGGCTGAGGAACTGGCGCGCCGGGCGGCGCTGGCCATCGACAACGCGAGACTGTACGAGCAGGAGCGGCGCATCGCGGAAACGCTGCAGCGGAGCCTGCTCCCGCAGCGACTTCCCTTGATCCCCGGTCTTGCCGCCGCCGCCCGGTACCTGGCTGCCAGCCCGGAGGCGGTCGGCGGTGACTGGTACGATCTCTTCCCGCTGCCGCGCGGGACGGTGGGGTTGGTGATGGGCGATGTCGCCGGACGGGGTGTGCGTGTGGCCGCGTTGATGGCCGAACTCCGCAGTGCGCTGCGGGCCTACGCGGTGGAAGGGTACAGTCCGGCCGAGGTGATGCAGCGACTCGCCCTGCTGATCGAACCCGGTGAGATGGCCACGCTGGTGTACCTCATCTTCGATCCGGCCACCCAAACCGTGCGCTTTACCAACGCCGGCCACCCGCCGCCGCTGGCTGTGGCGCCTGATGGTCGGGCCTCCTACCTCGAAGGCGGCGCCCCGCCGTTGGGCGCGCTCCGGATGCCATCCTACCATGAGCAGTCGGCGCAACTGTGGCCCGGCACCACGCTCCTCCTCTATACGGATGGGCTGATCGAGGTGCGCGGCGCGTCGATTGACGACGGCCTGGCCCGGCTGCATCGCGCTGCCGCCTCAGCCCCCGCTGAGGATCTCGATGAGCTGGTGGACCGTGTGCTGGGCGAGGTCACCCGCGGCCGTCCCGGCGGGGATGACGTCGCCCTCCTCGCGTTGCGCGCGGAGATCCCTGACCCCGCGCGATTCCACGTCCGCCTGCCGGCTGTCCCGGCGTCGCTGCCGATGCTACGGCATTCGTTGCGACGATGGATGGAGGCGGCGCAGACCAACGATGAGGATGCCTACGAGATCCTCGTAGCGTGTTGCGAAGCGTGCAGTAACGTCATCGAGCACGCCTACGGGGCGGCGGATGGCGACCTGGAAGTACGCGGCCAGATGACCGACCAGGAAGTTGAGATGATCGTGCGCGACTGGGGGCGCTGGCGGCCGCCGCGCGGATTGAACCGCGGACGGGGCCTGCGGCTCATCGAGGAACTGATGCGGCACGTGACGGTCACGCCGCGGCCGGATGGCACCACGGTCCAAATGCGGCGAACGCGAAGGCAGGTGACGGTATGACTGTGACGGCGATGGTCAAGGTCATTGAGCGGGGGGGCGTGCCGATCGCCGCACCCGAGGGCGAGATCGACCTGGCCAATGTAGCGGATTGCCGGGCCCAGCTCATCGCGGTCGTCCCCAACACCGCGCCAGGCCTGGTCGTGGATCTGTCCCAGACGACGTATCTGGACAGCCGCGGCGTCCACCTCATCCTGGAGCTGGCTGAACGCCTGCGCACCAGTCAGCAGCAGCTTGCCCTGGTGGTGCCCGAGCGCTCGGTGATTCGCCGCGTCCTGTTGCTGACACAGGTCGACCAGACCGTTCCGTTGCACCGGACTCTGGACGACGCACTGCAGCAGTTCCGGTAAAGACTACCGCGAGACGGGATCCGGGATCAGGGATCCGGGGCGGCAGCCGTCTGCTCACTCGGATCCCAGTTCCCGGATCTCGTGCGTTTTCTGAGGGCGGCAGGGATGGGCTATCAAAGCAGGGCGTGATTCGTGATTTGTGATACGTCCCAGCATCGCTTCACACCATGATGGTTTTCGAATCACGAATCACCAATCTCGCGCACGTGCCGCGCAAGGAGGGACGCGCAACATGGGACAGATGCGTGCGGGCGCGCTGCTGATCGTCGCGGCGCTGATGGCGGCGACCGGGGCGGCGGTGCGGGCGCAGGGTCCACCCAAGACGTTGCGGATCGCCGTAGGGATTGATGCCGACACCCTGGACCCCGCAGGTCAGACGACGACGACCGTGGCCAATATGGTGGATTATGTCTACGAGACGCTGGTGCGCGCGGACTACGCCGCGGGCAAGGTCGCGCCGCAGTTGGCCACGAGCTGGACGGTCAGCCGGGACGGCCTGACCTACCTGTTCCGGCTCCGGCAGGGCGTGACGTTCCAGGACGGCACCCCGTTTGACGCCGAGGCGGTGAAGTTTACGTTTGACCGGCTGCTGGATCTCAAGACGCGGGTGCCGTTGCGCTTCCTTGTGGATACGATCAAAGAGGTGCAGGCGCTCGACCCGTTCACCGTGCGTTTCCAGCTGAGTAAGCCCAGCCCGAT
>VBAL01000109.1:574-4522 GCA_005888595.1 Candidatus Segetimicrobium genomatis | reverse complement strand
GTCATTGCCTTGTAGGCGCCCATGAAAATTGTCAGCGTCGTCGGAGCGCGTCCAAACTTTGTGAAGATCGCACCGTTGCTGCGGGAGATGCGGTGCCAGTCCTGGATCATGCCGATGCTGGTCCACACGGGCCAGCATTACGACCAGGCGATGTCGGCCCAGTTCTTCCGGGATCTGGAGATCGAGCCGCCGGAGGTCAACCTGGGGGTCGGCTCTGCATCCCACGCGGCGCAAACCGCGGAGGTGATGCGACGGCTGGAGCCCGTGCTGGAGACGACGCGGCCGGACCTGATGCTGGTGGTGGGCGATGTGAACTCGACGCTGGCGGCAGCGCTCACCGCCGCGAAACTCGGGGTGCCCGTGGCACACGTGGAGGCTGGCCTGCGCAGCTTCGACCGCCGCATGCCAGAAGAGATCAACCGGCTGCTGACCGACGCGATCGCGGATCTCCTCTTCGTTACTGAGGAGAGCGGGCAAGAGAACCTCTTGCGAGAAGGGGTTGCCCCTCAGAAGATTCATTGTGTCGGCAACGTGATGATTGACGCGCTGGAGCTATTCCGGCCGCGCTGGGCGCAGTCCGCGATCTTCGACGTCCTCAAGCTGTCGCCCGAGCGCCCGTACGCCGTCGTCACGCTACACCGCCCGTCGAATGTGGACGACCCGGGGATGCTGTCGGGCTTTATGGCGGCGTTCGGAGCGCTGGCAGCGCACCTGCCGGTCATCTTCCCCGTACATCCGCGGGTTAGCTCCCGGCTTCGTGGCGGGGAGGGTGGACAGGGAACACGCCCAACCGGCGATCGGACCATCACGTTTCTCGACCCGATGAGCTATCTCGACTTCATCGCGTTGCTCAGCCGCGCCCGGCTCGTCCTGACTGATTCGGGCGGCGTGCAGGAAGAGACGACCGCACTGGGTGTGCCGTGCCTCACCCTCCGCGACACCACGGAACGTCCGGCCACAGTGACGTACGGGACCAACCGGGTGATCGGCAGCGATCCGGATCGGGTCGCTCCGGAAGCGCTTCGGACCCTCGCGGATCCGCCCGCCCCGCGAGGACGTCCCCCGCTCTGGGACGGGCAGGCGGCGCGCCGCATCGTCAGCGTGCTCCGCCAGCGCGGAGTGGACGTCACAGGCGCAGAGCATGTTAGGCGGGACCTGGTCTGGGTTGGCGCCGGCACCAGGTGAGAAGGGGGAGCATCTCTGAGGGACGGTGTGATAGGTAGCGCAGGCGCGGAGTGGTGGCGGCCGGCAGCCCCGGCTGGCTCGACCCAGGCCGGGACGGCCGCCGTGCCGGCGAAGGAGAGCCCCGTTCCATTCGTGGCGCTCCTGCTCTTCCTGGTTCTCCTGCTGCTCGCCCCGCAGGCGTTCGTTCCCGGCGTCGGGCGGGTGCGTATCGCCCTCTTCACGGGCGCCTTCGCCATCGCGGCGCATTGCTGGACCCGGTTCGCCGCAGGGCGACCGGTCATGCGGCGTACGCGAGAGATGTGGCTGGTCGGGGCGCTACTCGGTTGGGCCATTGTCACGATCCCGCTTTCCGTGTGGCCGAGCGGGGCCGCGCAGGTTCTTCTGGGTGACTATGTCAAGGCGCTGGCCGTCTTCTGGCTCCTCAGCAACACCATTACCACGCTGCCGCGGCTGCGTATGGTGGCCTGGACGCTCAGTTTGACGGCGGTGCCGATGGCCGCCACCGGGGTGTGGAACTTTCTCTCCCACCGCATGGCGCAGGGTCGCATCGTCGGCTACGACGCGCCGATGGTGGTGAATCCCAACGACCTCGCCCTGGTGCTGAATCTGATTCTGCCCTTGACGGTCGCGCTTTTCCTCATCAGCCGTCGGCCAGTGGCACGAGGTCTGCTCGGCGGTCTCATTGCACTCGATGCGAGCGCCATCGTCCTCACGTTCTCCCGGGGCGGCTTCTTAACGCTGGCGACAACCATTGTCCTGTACCTCCGCACACTCCACAGCGGGCGCGAGCTGCGGTGGGTGGCTGCCGCGCTGATGCTGGCGGTGGTGGCGGCGCCGCTGCTGCCCTCAGGATACTTGGACCGGCTCGGCACGATCACCAATATCCAGGCCGATGAGACCGGTTCTGCTCAAGAGCGGTGGGAGGATACGCAGGCCGCTCTGGGCTATGCCCTGACCCACCCGCTCGTTGGCGACGGCCTTGCCATGAATATCATCCAGCTCTGCATGCTTCGGGAGTGGAGCTCTAACTGTGTTGAAGCGTGCCTTAACGCTGCTCCTCCTTTTCCTTCCTGCCTGGTCGTCCACAACATGTACCTGGCATACGCCATGGATCTGGCATGGCCCGGGTTGGCGCTGTTCCTGCTGCTGCTCGTGAGCTGCGTCAGAGGCGCTGTTCGCGTCCGCCACCGCTGCGCCGGCCTGCCGGCGCTTCAAGATTTGTCCAGGCTGGCCGAGGCGATCTGGATCGCGCTTGTGGCCATCGCTGTAGCCGCGCTCTTCAATCCTGGTGCCTACACGGTCGTCCCTTACCTCGCCACCGCGCTCGCAGTGGCGGCCGTTGCTGTGTACGAGGCCGAGGGGCGCGCTGCCGCCGTGACCGCAGCGCCTGCTCCAGCCGCTCGCTGACCCGGGGCCCAATTCACTTGTACGAAAGAACGCGCAGGAGATCCTGTTCACCCGTCTGCAGGTGGCAGCACACCCGCTCGGCGTGTGGAGCGATATGATGAAAAATTCTGGGCTACGGCTGCTTGTCGCGACGGCCTTGTTTCTCTCGTTGGCGTTTCCGAACCCCGCCCTGGCTGCCACGGTAACGTTCGCGTCCCCCCAGACCTACAGTGTGGGTGTCGGACCGTGGGCCGTGGCCGTGGGCGACTTCTCGGGCGGGGGCGGGCTGGACCTGGCGGTGGTCAACTATCTGACCAACACCATCTCGGTGCTGGCGGGCAACGGTAACGGGACCTTCGGGGTGGCGTCGACCTACGCTGCGGGCGGTGGCCCCGCATCGATCGTTGCGAACGACGTCAATGGGGATGGCAGCCTGGATCTGGTCGTGGCCAACTTTCTTTCCACCACCGTTTCGGTGCTGGTGGGCAACGGCGATGGCACCTTCCGGCCGGCGCGAACCTTCCAGGCGGGTCCAAGTCCTGCATTCGCGGCCGTGGGCGACTTCAATGGCGATGGCAAAAAGGATCTGGCGGTGGCCAACTATTATGCCAACACCATCTCGGTGCTGCTGGGGAACGGCGATGGGACCTTCGGTCCGGCGCAGAGCTTCAATGTGGCCCCCAATCCTCAAGTCGTGGCCGTGGGCGACTTCAATGGCGATGGCAAGTTGGATCTGGCGGTCCCCAACGCCGGTTCGACCCTGGTCTCGATCCTGCTGGGCAGGGGTGACGGCACCTTCCAACCGCCACTGACCTTCGATGTGGGGGGCTACAATCCGACATACGTCGCCGTGGGCGACTTCAATGGCGATGGCAGACTGGATCTCGCGGTCCCCACCTATGGCTGTTTCTACTATGCTCCCTGCCCGGTCGTCTCCCACACGATCTCGGTGCTGCTGGGCAACGGCGATGGGACCTTCCAGCCGCCGTTGCTCTTCGATGCAGGCAGCGGCCCCAACTCTGTGGTCGTGGGTGATTTCAATCGCGACGGAAAGCCAGATCTCATGGTGGCGGACTATGGGCCCAGCACGCAACGAGCCACCACGGTCGCATTGCTGCTGGGCAACGGCGATGGGACCTTCCAGCCGCCGTTGTTCTTCGATGCGGGCGCGAGTCCCGCATTTGCCGTCGCGGGCGACTTTAATTTCGATGACACGCTGGATTTGGCAGTGGCGAACTATGATGGCGGCACTGTGTCGGTGCTCATGGGTGCCATCAGCCAGCAGCAGGTGGCCACGCCGGCGTTCAGCCCGGCCGGCGGGGCCTACGCCAGCCCGCAGTCGGTCGCCATCACTGACGCCACGCCGGGTGCCGCAGT
>VBAL01000109.1:0-393 GCA_005888595.1 Candidatus Segetimicrobium genomatis | reverse complement strand
CAGTCTACTACACCACCGACGGGAGTACGCCGACAACCTCGTCGCCCATCTACACCAGCCCGATCCAGGTCGCGCAGACCACGACGATGAAGGCGATGGCGGCGGCCGGCGGGATGGCCAACAGCGCGGTAGCCAGCGCGACGTATACGGTCGTCCAGCAGGTGGCGACCCCGGCGTTCAGCCCGGCTGCCGGGACGTACACCTCGTCGGTGACGGTAACGATCTCGGACAGCACGGCGGGGGCGGCGATCCACTACACCACCGACGGGAGCACGCCGACGGCCTCGTCGCCCATTTACAGCAGCTCGATCCTGGTCGCGCAGACCACGACGATCAAGGCGATGGCCGCGAAGAGCGGGATGACCAATAGTGGCGTGGCCAGCGCCACGTATA
>VBAL01000144.1 GCA_005888595.1 Candidatus Segetimicrobium genomatis | reverse complement strand
AATGGCGGAAGTTTCCGTCTGTTCATTCGCCGCGAAGAGGCGGGGCCCGTCCCCGGCGATATTCAGCGGACGATCCACGCCGTTGAAGAGCGCGAGGAGCGGCTTGGGCTAGCCAGCGACGAACCTTACCTGCGGTTCAAGACGCAGGCGGAGAAGGTGTCGCGGGAGCTGCGTGCGCTCCTGAACGAGATCGCGGCGATCGGCAAGAAGGTCTACGTCTATGGCGCCTCCACGAAGGGGAACACGATCCTCCAGTACTGCGGGATCGACAAGACCACCATCCCCAGAGCCGCGGACAGGAATCCGGACAAGTGGCGCAGGAGAACGCTAGGCAGCGACATCCTCATCATTCCGGAGGAGCAGGCACGCCGCGAATCTCCGGACTATTTTCTTGTTCTCCCTTGGCACTTCATCGACGGCTTCAAGAGGCGGGAACAGGAGTTTTTGACCCGCGGGGGCAAGTTCATTCTCCCCCTGCCCGAGGTGCGCGTCATCGGCCTGGATAGCAGTTCTGCCGGGCTATGCCCTTGGCCTGTGTGGATCTCATCCTTGTCGACAGGAGCCGCAGGGCGCTCCCCTATTTAAGAGAGAGCCATCCCGCCCGCGGACGGTGGTGGTCTCCGGGGGCCGCGTCTTGTACTCGAGACACGGCAGCAGGCAGCGCTCCGGAAGCTGCGCGAGACGTCAGGCATCCGCGCGAACGGCGCCGCGGGCACGACTTTCGATGCGCAGAGTGCCGTCTCCGCCTGGAGTACTCCCGACCGCTCGCGGCAGGCGCCCCTGCACGACTTCGTCCTGGCGGGACTCTCGCGGTTGGAAGCGAGCCTGGAATGAGCGTCGAGACGCCATCCAAGCGATACTGGAATCCGTGATGCCCGCAACCCTGATGATTCCCTACGCCCAGCCGTCCTTCTTCGGCGCCGAGGAGGCATACCTGGTCGAAGCCTTTCGCTCCACGTGGATCTCTGGTGGTGCCTTTGTCGACAGGTTCGAGGAGGACTTCAGGCGCTACTGCGGCACCCGGTATGCCGTGACGGCGTCGAACGGAACCACGGCGCTGCACATGGCGTATCTAGCGCTCGGAATCAAGCACGGCGACGAGGTCATCGTGCCGGGATTCGGCTTCCTGGCCGCCGCGAATATCGCGCTGCACGTCGGGGCCAGAGCCGTCTGTGCCGAGGTCGACCCGGACACCTGGTGCATGACCGCGCGGGAGATCGAGCCATGCATCTCTCCCCGCACCAGGCTCATCGTTCCCGTGCATACCTATGGCAACGTGTGCGACATGGACCCCATTCTCTCGCTTGCCCGGCACTACCGGATCGCGGTGGTCGAGGATGCCGCGGAGGCCTTCCCGTCACGCTACCGGGGAAGACTGGCGGGAACCATGGGCGCCCTCGGCACGTACAGTTTTCAGGCCACAAAGACCATCACGACCGGCGAAGGAGGCATGGTGGTCACGGAGGATTCGCGGCTCCACGACACCATGTCACTGTATCGTAACCACGGCATGCGGACCAGGCGCTACTGGCATGAGGTTGCCGGACATAACTTCCGCATGACCAATTTGCAGGCCGCCATCGGCTGCGCCCAGCTCGAACACGTCGAGCGCATCGTCAGCGAGCGGAAGCGCGTTCAAGCGCTGTATGCCGACCGTTTCTTGAACGCCGACGGAATCACCCCGCAACGAGTTTCCCCGGACGTGGATGCCACCCTCTGGTCCTGCGCGGTGACACTCGATCCCCTGGCGTTTCCCCAGGGCCGGGACGCCGTCATCTCGCAGCTCGCCGAGGCGGGAATCGAAACCAGACCCGGGTTCTACGCCGCGAGTTTGATCGGTATCTACGAGGCGCCGCCCCAGCCTATCTGCGCGGCAATCAGCCGGCAGGTCATCAGCCTACCGACATATCCGTCGCTCAGCGACGACCATGTCGCCCTGGTCTGTGATCGGATCACCTCCCTCAGGAAGTGACCCAAGTCCGATTCCGCGCCGACCTTCTCTTGAACTACATGAGCAGCGCCCCGCTGGCTCTGGCGTTCGAGCGATACCTGGAAGGGCGCATCCTCGGGCAAGTCCCGTTTCGGCGCCCCGTGCTGGACCTTGGGTGCGGCGATGGTCTCTTTGCGCACCTTCTCTTCGCCGAGCCCATCGACACCGGCATCGATCCGAATCCGAGAGAGCTCGAGCGCGCCCGGCAGCGCCGATGCTATCGAGAGTTGATCGAGGGTGTCGGGAGCGCTGTCCCCAAACCTTCGGGCGCGTACCAGACCATTTTCTCCAACAGCGCGCTCGAGCACATCCCTGTGCTCGAGCCCGTCTTTCGAGAGGTCCATAGGCTCCTCGCGCCGGGCGGACGCCTTTATCTGACCGTACCCAGTCCTTTGTTCGAGCAGTTCACGGTCCTCAATGCCCTGCTCACGGGGTCCAGGCTCGAACGGCTGGCCGCTCGCTATCGCCGATTCGGCAGCCGTGGCCTCTGGCGGCAACAGCACTACCACACACGGGAAGAATGGCAGTCCATCGCTGAGTCGCATGGATTCCTGCCGATCGACGCCTTCACCTATGATCCCCGGAGGATCTGCCTTCTGAACGATGCCCTGTACCCACTGGCCGGCATGAGCTTGCTCAGCAAGGGAGTGTTCGACCGATGGGTGCTCTGGCCCCGCCTCCGTCGGCTCACGATGCGGCCGCTGAGCCGCATCGTGGAGGGATTCCTGGAAGGAGGTCTCAGAGCCGACCCGGGAGGCCTCGTCTTCCTCGCCCTGGAGAAGGGTGCCTCCAGATGACCAAGGTCAGCGTGATCCTCCCGACCTACAACGAAGCCGGCAACATCATCGACCTGGTCAACGCGATCATCCAGCAGATCCCGCGTGACTACGACTACGAGATCATCGTCGTGGACGACAATAGCCCGGATAACACTCACGGGCTTGTCCGCGAAACTTTCCAGGCGAATCCAAAGGTTGTCCCCGTGCTTCGGACAGTCGATCGAGGGTTTGCCAAGTCCATCCGGGAAGGGATCGAGAGGGCCGGCGGCGACCGTATCGTCGTGATGGACACGGACTTCACCCATGATCCGGCCGAGATCCCCAGGCTCCTCCACGTTCTGCCCGGGCGGCAACATGCAGGACGTCAAGCATTACATCGCCAGCATGCTTTACAACTGGATTCTACGGGTCGTGTTGAGGACACAGGTCCAGGACAACCTGGGCGGGTATTTCACCATCCGGAAAGCCGACATCCTGCGCCTCCCCCTGGACGGGATCTTCTTCGGGTACGGCGAATATTTCTTCCGCCTCATTCACCATGGGCAGCGGCAAGGGATGTCCATTGTCGAGATCCCCGCGGTGTATCGAACCCGAAAGGCGGGGACGAGCAAGTCGAATTTTGGGAAGTTCCTATTCACGTACACGGTGGCCGCAATCAGGCTGACGCGCGAGCGCACGAGGGCGAAAAGGGTAGCCCCGCCCTGATCTGGCTCACGTGGAGCCTGGCGGATCGCGCGGGGTCGGGCAGACAAACACGAACGATTCGAGGGTACCCAACTGGGTCTTCGCCACCAATTTTGCTCCGAGCGCGGGGTAGAACTGCAGTGCCGCGACCTGGGTCTTGGCTGCCGTGACTTGGAAGGCCTGGATGCCCTCACTGCGGAAGTGCTCTTGCAATGCCGCGAACAACGCTTTGCCCACCCCCTTGCGTTGAGCGCCGACATCAACCGCAAGACTGGTGAGCTCGCTCACCGGCAGGTGCGTGGTATTGCGCGAAGTTAAATAACGCCGAAGCGACACAATGGATGATAAGGCGCGACGGCTCAGCAAGTACGGGACCAAGCGCGTCGCGAGCTTCAGGCCGCGTCGCAAGATGAATCGGTGATAGAACTTCCCGATATCGTGTGTTCCGCTTACGAATCCGATGACCTTGTCGCCCTCAAGGGCAACCAGGAGTACACAGCCCGGATCCCCGGCGACATAGTTGTAAAAGTCGGCAAGAAAGGCGACGCCGAATTTCGCGAGCAATCCGGCTTGCAGTTCGGTTGCGTGAAGGTGGGCCATTTCTTGGAAGTAATGAGCGGGTGCACCGGGACCGACGGAAACGATCGTGCATGAATGCGCTGGCGTGGGCATGGAATCGCTCAGCGCGCCGACATCGAGAGGGTGGCCAATGAGAGCGTAGGCGATATTGGAGGTTCGCGTCGAACGCGGGCGGTCTGCGCCCGTGAGCTCGAATCCATGTTCAAACGAGCGGGATTCGGGCAGCGTGCTTCTGAACGCAGCGATCGATCAGCGGCAGGTGCTCGCGGGTCCAGTCGATGGTTCGGCGAACTCCCTCGCGCAGCGCGACGTGGGCCTCGAAGCCCAGGGCGCGCTTGGCCTTCTCGGTGCTACCGAAGCGCTTACCCGAGCGGTCCCAATCGCGGCGCGGTCGGAAGTCGATCGGAGCGGGATTACCCGTCAGCTGGTTGACCAGCGTCGCGAGGTCCAGGATCGACGTCTCCACGCCGCTGGCGAGGTTGTAGACGTCGCCCGGCTGACCCGTCGTAGCGCACAGGATGAGCCCGCGCACGATGTCGTCGACGTAGATGAAATCACGGGTCGCGGACCCGCCGTTCTCCACCGTGAGCGACAGCCGCTTGAGCGCGCGGTAGACGAAGGTGGGCGTCACATTCCGCCACACCGTGGCCGGGGTCCCGCGCCACTCGCCGGCGCCGAGGATCTCCCCGGGCCCGTAGACGTTCTGGAAGCGCGCCCGCACCGTCGGCAGGCCGTGCTGCGTGTGGTAGTACACGGAGTAGAACTCGCCCACCACCTTCGAAATCTGATAGGGGCTATCGAGCTCGAGTGGCACGGGGCCGTCCTCGATCGTGGCCTCGGCTCGGTCGAAGGTGTGCGGGGCGAGCGTGCAGCCCGAGGCGGCATAGACCACCTTCCGCGGGCGGCGGAAGCCTGTGAGGCGCTCGTAGAGCTTGAGCGTGGTGATCAGGTTGTTGTCGTGGTCGGCCAGGGGATCGGCGATGGAGCTCTGGTTACCGTGATATGTTGCGAGATGGAAGACGCAGTCGAACTCGTCCTCGAGCTCTCCGAGCACAGAGTCGTCGGCGATGGAGCCCAGCACGAAGTCGACGCGGGGATCCGCGGCGAGGTTCTCCCGCTCCGACGATAACAGGTTATCGACCACCACGACACGCGCGCAGCCCTGACGCAGTGCCTCCCGCACCAGGTTGGCTCCGACGAAGCCGGCGCCCCCGGTGACGAGAGCCGTCAGTCCCTCCATCGCTACGTCTTGTCCGCCGCACCCAGCTTGAGGTGCGTGAACGTCTGGTGAATCCCGAACCGTTTGTACCAATCGATCGCCGCCGCCACGCCCAGCTCGAGCGGGGTGCTGGCCCGCCAGCCGAAATCCGCGTTGGTCTTCGACGGATCGAGCAGGATCGTGTAGGCGTCGTCGGGGGTCCGCGGACGCACTTCGACGTCTTTGTCGAGCTTGAGCTGCAGCGCCTTGAGCGTCGCGTCGAAGAGCTCCTTGATGGAGACGTCCGAGCCCGAGGAGACGTGGTACGGGCCCGGGCGTCCGTGCCCGTCGAGGGCCGGCATCACGACGTCGATGAGATCGTCCACGTACATGAAATCCCGCCGTGTCTCCATCACGAAGCACGGCTTGCTGGTGGTAAGGCGGTAGTAGAAGGTCGGCAGCGGGCCGCTCAGATTCCGCGGCCCGTACGCATTCGCCAGCCGGAACGAGATCCAGTCGAGCCCGCTCAGCTGGACGTACTGCTCGCCGGCCGTCTTGCTGATGGCGTAGCTCGAGCCTTCCGGGCGGATCGGGTGGTCGAGCGTGATGGGCTGCTCGATCGGGTGGAGCCCATAGCAGAGCGCCGTCTGGAAGTAGATCAGGCGTCTCACGCCGGCCGCCTTCGCCGCCTGAACCACGTTGGCCGTGCCGACCACGTTCGTCAGGCCATCCTCGGTCCAGTTGTCAGGGTCCTTGTACGACGCCGCCGCGTGCACCACCTGGTCGGGGCTGAACTCGCGAAACACCCGCCTGACCAGCTCCGCGTCCGCGATCGTTCCCTCGACAAGAGTCAGGTTTGCATGCGGCGCGAGATTGTCCCGCCGCCCCGTCACGTAGTTGTCGATCACGAGCACGAGATCCTTCCGGGCCAGCAAGCGGTCGGCCAGGTGCGAGCCGACGAAGCCGGCGCCTCCGGTGATCAGCACCCTCATCCCGACGCCTCCCTGGCGATCAGCTGCTTGAAGTGGGCCGCGCGGTCGTGGAAGGCCCGCTGCCAGAGCTCGAGGGACAGGAGCCCCCAGAGCTTGCGGCCGAACCGCGGTTCCTGGTCGAGCTTTGCGAGCACGCTCCGGTTGTCCACGAGCCCCCGGCTCAATGCCCGCTGAGACGAGAAGACGTCCGTGACGAAATCGCGGACGACGCCCGGCTTCGACAGCCACTCGTGGAGCGGCACCGGGAATCCCATCTTGTCCCGCCGCGTCGCGATGGATTCCGGGAGCGCCGGTCGCATCGCAGCCTTGAGCACGTGCTTCATGGTGCCGTCCTTGAACTTGACGTTCGACGGGATCGTGGCCGCCAGTTCGACCAGGGCGTGGTCCAAGAACGGCACGCGCGACTCCAGCCCGTGGGCCATGCTCACGCGGTCCTCGACCTGCAGGAGGGCTGGCAGCAGCGTCTTGAAGTCGAAGTGCGTCATGCTGTCGAAGTAGGACTCCTTCTGGACATTCTCGCCACGGAAGATGCTCTGAAAGCTCTCGTAGGGGGAGTAGTGGCCGAGGGCGTCCCAGTTGATCTCCTCGCGAAGCACCCCTGAGCGGTTGATCAACCGGAAGTATCGCTTGTCCAGGTCCTCGAAGAGCCCCTCGCGCCAGAACTCCTGGAGCAGCGGCTTGTACTCCTGGAGCGTCCCGAGGTTGGGGATGATCGACTCATAGGTGACGATGAAGTTGCCCGAGTGCGTGGTGCCGTCGATCGCGGCCTTGATGCACTGCTCGAAGTAGGCGATGAGGTACCGGGCGTAACCGCCGAAGATCTCGTCACCACCTTGCCCGCCCAGGAGCACCTTGCGATGCCGGCTCGCGAGGTGGGAGACCACGTACTGAGGAAAGGAGCCGGGCCCGGCCACCGGGAAGTCGAGGTGATAGATCACCTTCTCGATCTGCTCGGCGAAGTCGTCCGCCGTGATGTCGACTTCGTGGAGCTCGAACGCCCGCCAGTGGGCGAGATCCCGCGCATAGCGGCTCTCGTCGAAGGCTGGATCGAAGGAAAACTTGCCCGTGAAGCCCTTGAAGCCCGCACCTTGCTGCCGGGCGGCCAGAGAGGCGACGATGCTCGAGTCGATCCCGCCGCTGACATAGGCGCCCACCGGCACGTCGGCCCGCAGGTGTAAGGTCACCGACTCCTCGAGCAACGCGCGGACCTTCTCCTCGAAGTACCTGGCGGTGTGGTCGAAGTCCGGCTGGTAATAGACCTCCCAGTACCGCCGCGTCTCGATCCGGCCGTTCCGAACCAGGAGCAGATGCCCGGGGAGAAGCTCGCTCACGCCCTTGAAGAGC
>VBAL01000143.1:4354-9329 GCA_005888595.1 Candidatus Segetimicrobium genomatis | reverse complement strand
GATGATCGCGACCTCCGCCTCCTCACCGAGCGGCGTGGCCAGCCCCTGCAGGAATCGCACATCCTGATCATCGACAAAAATATTGACAAAGCTGTGCACCCGGCCGTCGCCGTCTACGAGGCGGGCCTTGATGCCGGGGAATCGCTGATCCAGATTGTCCACGAGGTCTACCAGCGTCGCCCCGCTGGCTTGCACCACTCGTTGGTCTCCCGTAAGCTTTCGCAATGGTGCCGGAATACGGACCTTCGCCATATCCGACCTCCCTCTCTCTCGCCTATGATTCCAGTTCTGGAACGGTGGACACAAGTTCCGCTCGCTGTCGCGCCGTCCAGCAGTCGCGCAGTCGAACTGCGTAATGGGTCATTCCGCGACCGCCTGACCGCGCGACCGCCCGACTGCCGATCAAGCGTGCACGCGATCCCCCGGCCCCCCAACCAAGTCCAGGACGTTCCGCTCGAAGTCGCGCAGGGTCGGGCGGATGGCCACCGGCGCCGTGACGGAGTCGGCCTGTCCGGTCACGTAGGCGACAACCACCTCGTCGGGCCCAAAAGTCCCGCGCTCCGCCAGCGCACGCAGCACGGCGATCGTGACGCCGCCGGCCGTCTCGGTAAAAATTCCCTCGGTCTCGGCGAGCAGCCGGATGCCTGCGACGATCTCATCATCGGAGACGGCCGCGATGACACCCCCTGTCTCTTTGGTGACGCGCAGCACATATCGCCCGTCCGCCGGAGTCCCGATGGCCAGAGACCGGGCGATGGTATTGGGTCTCACCGGCCGGATCTCCTCAGTGCCTTCCGCAAACGCCGTGGCCACCGGTGCGCATCCGGCAGCCTGCGCGCCGTGGACACGCGTCGAGACGCGATCGAGCAGGCCGACCTTCGCCAGTTCAGTCAAACCCTTGTGAATCTTGACAAGAAGACTGCCGGAGGCGATGGGCACAACCACATGATCGGGTGCGCGCCAGCCGAGCTGTTCAGCCACCTCGAATCCGAGCGTTTTGCCGCCCTCCGAGTAGTACGGGCGCAGGTTCACGTTGACGAATGCCCAGCGGTGCTCTTCGGCAATCTCGGCACACAAACGGTTCACGTCATCATAGGTCCCGTCCACCTCGACCAGCGTCGGGCCGTACGCCGCAGTGGTCAGGACCTTCCCGCGCTCGAGTCCGTTGGGAATGAACACACACGCCCGCAGCCCGGCCCGGGCGGCGTGGGCCGCCACGGCATTGGCCAAGTTGCCTGTCGACGCGCACGCCACAACCTCAAACTGGAACCGCAGGGCCGCCGCGATGGCGACCGCGACGACGCGATCTTTGAACGACCACGTGGGATTCACCGTGTCGTTCTTGATGTACAGGTGGGACAGACCCAGCGCGCGGCCCAGCCTGGATGCGCGCAGCAGCGGCGTGTAGCCGGGGGAGAGATCGACATCGGGGACGCGGCCGACCGGAAGGAGCGCCTCGTACCGCCAGATCGACGGAGGTCCGGACTCAATGATCTGACGGAGGGGCTGCCTGGCGAGTCCATCGTAGTCGTAGATGACCTCCAGTGGGCCGAAACACTTCTCGCACACGTAGATGGGCCCTGCGGCATAGACGGTCCCGCATTCGCGGCAGCGGAGTTGCTGTGGATCGGCCATTGCACTCTCCTGAACTGTGTGATTCGTGATTCGGTCAAGTTCAACGGACTATTGTCGTTTCGAATCACGAATCACGAATCACTCGATCACAGTGGCTCCCCGTTCGTCCACGCTCACCTGCAGATACGTGGCCTGATGTCCGGCCGTCTGGAAGGCGTCCACCAGGGTGTGACCCACCTCGTCGACCTTCGCCGCGGGTGCGACCGCCAGAACCGACGGCCCGCTCCCGCATAGGGCCGCGGCATACGCGCCGGCCCGAAGGGCCGCAGTGAACGCCTCCTGCATGCCTGGGACCAGACTGCGCCGGTATGGCTGATGCAACCGATCCTCCATCGCGGTGGCGAGCAGCTCCGGACGCCCGGTGAGCATTGCGGTCACCAACCAGACGCTGCGGCTGACGTTGGCAACCGCGTCCGCGAACGGCACATGCGTGGGCAGCACTGCCCGCGCACGCTCGGTCGCCACCGCAAACTCCGGCACCGCGACGACCAGTGCCACATCCCAGGACGGAACGATCCGGGTCCAGCGCAGCCCGTCGTCGGTCACCACAGTCAGCACCGCGCCTCCCAGCAGCGCCGGCGCCACGTTGTCCGGATGTCCCTCGAGCCGCCAAACCAAGTCGAGCAGATCGTCGCGCCCGAGCGGACGGCCCAGCACTTCGTTGGCCGCCACCGCGCCGCCAACGATCGCCGCCGCACTGCTTCCCAGACCGCGTCCAGGCGGAATCGTGTTGTGGCAGCGCACCGAGAAATTGGCCCGCCGTCCAGCGCGCTGTGCGACCGCTGCGGCCGCCCGATAGACCAGGTTGCTTGAATCCACCGGCAACGTCTCCGCGCCGTACCCGCCGACGTACACCGAAGGCGACGGCGACGCCTGTGCCTGCACCGTGTTGTATACCGTCACTGCTACGCCCAGCGCATCGAACGCCGGCCCCCAGTTCGCGATCGTGGCCGGGACACGGACGCTAACCATTGCCAGAACGCAGAACGCAGATCGCAGAACGCAGCCTACCCAACCGCGGGAGTGGCATCCAATCGCCTTCTGCGTTCTGCGTTCTGCACTCTGCGTTCTGCATTCGGGTCAGTTGCCTCCGACACGAAAAAAGCCCCTCCCAATTCCTCTGGAGGGGTTCGTGGTCCCTCTTATCTCTCGGAATTGGTTCCGCGGGAGTTGGCACCTTGCACGCACCCGGCCGCGGTCGACTCGGCGTCGGGGATCATGCCTGCAGGCTGCCGGGGGTCATCGGGCCCGTCCCTCACCCACTCTAGATAAGAGCGCGTATGCAATTTTCCTCACTATATAACATGCCGTCGCGTGCAAGTCAATACATCGCACCGCGCCAGGAAGCATCCCCAAAGTTCAAGTTATTGATACTGCCGAGGACCATTCGTCCCAGCGTGATCGCCTGCGGGGCGAGACCGGGGCGGCGGGATGAGGACTTTGGACTAAGGGGACCAGTAACTGAGTCACTCCTTAGCCGCCCTTCTGGTCCCCGGTCCAAGGTCCTCATCCAGCTGCAAGTCGTTTCAAGCACGCTGCTTCACAAAACTTCGGGATGCATGCTCGAGCGGGCCTTCAGGTTGACACTGGGAAAAACGCGTGATATTCTCGACCGGACAGGTACGGCACGGATGTGACGTTATCTGTACGACCGCAAGGAAAGGAGCAAGGCCGCAATGGTTACAGGTACGGTGAAGTGGTTCAACGCGGAGAAGGGCTACGGGTTCATCTCCGTGGATGGCGACAAGGACGTTTTCGTCCACTACAGCGCCATCCAGCAGGAAGGATTCCGGAGCCTGCAGGAAGGCCAGCAGGTCCAGTTCGACGTCGTCGACGGCAAGAAGGGCCCGCAGGCTGCAAACGTCGTCCCAGTGTAGTTACTCTCGACGACGTACTAGGGCCCGTCGGGGATCACCCGGCGGGCCTTCTCCTTCTCGACAGGAATCCCGCAACTCCAGGGTCGAATAGCAGTCCGGGCTGAGCGTGGCCTGGCGAGGCGTCACGATCCTGGTCCTCCCGGTGCGTCGTGACACCAGGAACGCTCGCAGGAAGGCTGCGGAGGGGGTGGAAAGAGTGGCAGTGCAGGCCTACGTCCTGGTCCGGACATTGCCTGGCCAGGCCGGGGAGGCGCTGGCACATATCGTGAGCACACCCGGGGTGAGTTCCGCGCACGCAGTGACCGGTCCCACTGATATCATCGCTTTCGTGGAGGCTCCCAGCATGGATGCGCTCGGCCGTCTCATCGTCTCACGCATTCAACAGGCCCCCGGTGTCACACGGACGACCACGTGTGTCGTGACACCCATCGAGAGTCCGGCACTCTAGGAACACTTCAGATCGCGCTCTAACCCTCGGGGTGACCCAGGCGGATCATTTCTGGAGCGGAGGTGAGCAGGAAGTCGCGATGCTGGACCAGGTCACGCAGGTTGCCATTCTAGTTGCGGACATGAAGAAGGCACTCAGTTTCTATTCCTACGTGCTTGGGCTCCCCGTGATCGCCAAGTCCGACAAGACGGCCGAATTCCGCACCGATGGTGTGACCCTCGCGGTCAAACCCCGCGAGCAGCCGGGTGGGACGGGTACGACACAGATCACCTTTCAGGTAGCCGACCTGGACGTGGTGTTTAGTGATGCCAAGCGCCGGGGGGCGAAGGTCCTCGTGCCCCCGCGCACCGTCGACGGCGGCCGCATGGCGAGGCTTGCCGACCCAGACGGGAATATCATCGAACTGTTTGAGCCTGAGGCGTAATGACGCAGTCGAGCAGTCAGGCGGTCGCGCGGTCGGGGTGATGTCCTTGAGAGTGGTTCCGCCACTGCTCGATGGCCTGATCGCTCGACCGCCAGACTGCGCGACTGCTCGATGGCGCGACTACCCGACCGCGTCATGTTTCGCTTTCGGCAGCGCCGCCACCGCCGCCAGCGCGGGCACGGCCAAGAGCAGGACCAGTCTCAACGCTTTGTCCAATCCTATCGCGTCTGCGAGTGCTCCGATCCCCGTCAACGACAGTCCGGCTGTCCCCCAGGCCAACCCCATCACAATGCTGCTGGCGACACTGGCCCGGTGCGGCAGCAACTCCTGCGCCATCACGATCGTGACGGCGGCTGACAGATAGAGCGCGATCCCGCCTCCAGCCAGAAATACATAGGCCCAGGGCCCCCCAGTGTGGATGAACGCCAGCAGCAGCGGGGTGCCCAGCAGTAACGAGAGCGCCACTATCCTGCGCCGTCCGATGCGGTCGGAAAGTGTTCCGCCCGAAACCCCGCCGATTGCGCCGATCCCTCCGAACAGAAACACCGCCGCCCCTCCGGCGACGATCGAACCGCCGCGCTGATACAGCAG
>VBAL01000143.1:0-4279 GCA_005888595.1 Candidatus Segetimicrobium genomatis | reverse complement strand
AACGTCTGGCCTGCTGGTCTGTGTGGCGGGTCGCGGTGGGACGGAATCACCCGCCACATGAGGAGACAGGCGGCGAGACCAGGCAGGGCGACCAGCCACGTCGCTTCGAGCCCCCTGGCCGCCACGATGAGCGCGATGACGAGCGGGCCTAGCGAGTAGCCGAGTTCGCCCCCGCCGACGAACAGCGAGAGCCCGGTGCCTTTCCGGTGCCCGCTCGCCTCGCCGGCGGTGGAGGCGCCCTGGGGGTGGAAGGAGGCTGTGCCGGTTCCGGCGATGAGCAGGAGGGCCATCAGCAAGGCATACGTCGGGGCCAGACCCATCAGGCCCATCGCCAGGACGGTGAGCGTGGGACCGAGGATCACGAAGATCCGCCGTTTCAGCCGATCGGCCATGATGCCAAACAAGGGCTGCGTCATCGCAGCGGACGTGGTCAGCACAGTGGCCAGAAGTCCCGCCAGTGCCAGTGATAGGTTGAATTTCGCCACCACCAGCGGCAGCAGCGGGGCGAGGAAGGCCACATAGAAATCGTTGAGAAAGTGGGCGGTGGTTGCGGCCAGAACAAGCCTGCGATCAATGACGGGAACACGGGAACGGGGCAACGTGGGAACGCGTACCTGAATCGCTTCCGTTTCAGCGGCGCCGGGATCGTTATCGGGTGGGTTCATCCCGCGTTAGTCCCTGTTCCGGCGTTCCCGTTGGTGAGCGTCTGGGCCAGCAACTCGACTAAGTGCACGGCGCGTCGTCCGGCGCCATCCGCAATCTGCTGCCGGCAGGAGACCCCCATGGCCACCACCGGGATCTCAGGTCGAAGCGCCCTGACGGCTGGCAACAGGACCCGCTCACCGATGGCCATGGAAACATCGTAGTGGTCCCGCTCGTATCCGAACGACCCTGCCATGCCACAGCATCCAGCGTCCACCAGCTGCACGGCAAATCCCGCCGCCTGCAGCAGGTGCTGCGCGGACGAGGTCCCTGCCAGCGCCTTCTGATGGCAGTGGCCGTGGAACAGGACCGTTCCGCGGCCTCCCGCCAGCGGCAGCGCGTTGCGACGATGCTCGTGGTGGAGAAACTCGTCAATCAGGAACACGTGCCGCGCCAGCTCCTGCGCAGCCTCGCCGGGAACGAGGTCGGGAACTTCGTCCCGGAACGTGAGGAGGCAACTCGGCTCGCATCCGACAATGAACAGCCCTCTGGCCAGTAGCGGGAGCATGGTCTGAACATTCCTGCGCGCCATCTCCCGGGCCTCGCCCAGCATCCCCTTGCTGATCATCGTCCGGCCGCAGCAGATTGCCGGCGCGAGTTCAACGTCGTATCCCAACCGCTCCAGGACCTCGACCGCCGCGCGCCCGATGTCCGGGTAATTGTAAATCATGAACGTATCCGCAAACAGGGCGACCGTTCCGCGAGATGGTCGTCGATCGTCAGGCACGGTACCGCGACGACGCGACTGCGCGACCGCGCGGGTGCGCGACTGCCACCATTGGAGAAAATTCGGGCGCGCAAACGGTGGCAAGGTGCGACGCTGATCGATCCCGACAAACCGGTCCAGTGCCCAGCGTACCGGCGCAGATCGCATCGCCCACGTCGACAGCGGCGCCGTGGCCGAACCCACCCGGCTGACGGCACGGTAGCGACCGAACAATCTGGCCCGCAGTGGCAGACCGTTGACCTGGTAATAATGCGCCAGGAACTCATACTTCAACTTGGCCATATCGACGTTCGCCGGGCATTCCGCCTTGCAGCCTTTGCACTCCAGGCACAGATCCAGCGCGTCGAAGAGGCGTTTGCCCGTCAGTTCCTGCGGAGGGAGCACGCCGGACAGCACGGCGCGCAGCAGGTTGGCCCGTCCCCGTGTGGAGTGCTCTTCCTCCCGGGTGACCATGTACGAGGGACACATCGTTCCCTCCGATGTCTTGCGGCAGGCCCCGACGCCGCTGCACAACTCGACCGATGGCGCAAACCCGCCATCGCGCGCCCAGTCAAAGTAGGTGGCCACCGGGATCGTGCGATACTCTGGTCCAAATCGCAGCGATTGGTCGATCGGGGGCGCATCGATAATCTTGCCGGGGTTGAGCAGCCCAGGCGGATCGAACAATCGCTTCACCTCCTGGAATGCGGCGTAGATCTGCGGGCCGAAGAATCGCTCCACAAACCACGACCGCACCAGGCCGTCGCCGTGCTCACCGCTCATCGTGCCGCCGAATTCGATAACGAGGTCGCCCACCGACTGGGCGATGGCCTTCATCTTCTCGATGTCGCGGCGATCTTTCAGGTTGATCAGGGGCCGCACGTGCAAGCACCCCACGCTGGCGTGCGCATAAAATGCCGCGCGCACGCCGTGGCCGTCCAGCACCGCCTTGAAGCGCCGCATGTACGGGGCGAGCCGGTCCGGCGGCACCGCCGTGTCTTCCACGAACGTGATGGGTTTGGCGTCGCCTTTGACGCCCTGCAGCAATCCCTGTCCCGCCTTGCGCACGCGCCAGATGTTATCCTGATCGGCCGCCGTGACCGCCCGCACCGTCGCATATGCGGCCTTGTCCGCCTGCACCCTCCGCTCCATCGCCGCGAGCCGGTCCATCAGATCGCCGTGGTCGTCGCCCGAGAACTCTACCACGAGCAGCGCGTCCGGTGCTCCTTGCACAAACGTCAGACGCCTCGCGTACTCGAGCTGGGCCCCCGTCATCTCCAACACCATGCGGTCGATGAGCTCGACCGCCGAGGGCCCCAACGGGAGAATCAGCGGAACCGCCTCGAGGGCCGCGAACAGATCGGCGAAGTGCACGACCGCCAGCACGGCGTGGCGTGGCTGCGAGACCAGCCCTACGGTGGCCTCGGTGACGATGCCCAGCGTGCCCTCCGAGCCCACCAGCAGGCTGATGAGGTCGGCAGGATCACGCTGGAGCGCGTCGAGGTTGTAGCCGCTGACCCGCCGGAGGAGTTTGGGGAACCGCCGCTCGATCTCCTCACGATTGCGCTCCACGATCGCCGCCACTGTGCTGAAGAGTTCCCCCTCCCGGCCCGCCCCGTACCGTCCGGCACCTTCGGCTGGCGCACCGTGTGACAGATCGCTGCCGTCTGGTACGGGGCCGGTCCGCGGCGGGCGCTGCGCGTTCGAGCCGTTCCGGTGCAGGTGCAGCTCGGTGCCATCGATCAGCAGCACCCGCAGCGAGCGCACGTGATCCATCATCTTGCCGTAGACAATGGAACGGGCGCCACAGGAGTTGTTCCCCATCATCCCGCCGAGCGTGGCGCGGTTGCTGGTGGCGGTGTCCGGACCCAGCCGCAGCCCGTGCGGGCGGGCGGCCAGGTTGAGGTCGTCCTGCACCACACCGGGCTGCACCCGCGCCCACCTGGCGCCGGCATCGAGATCCTGGATCCGGTTCATGTACTTTGAGCAATCGAGGATGATGGCCCGGCCGATCGATTGCCCGGCGAGGCTCGTGCCCCCTCCGCGCGGCAGGACGGGCGTGCCGGTTTCCGCCGCAATCCGCAGCACCGTGGCGATATCGCCTTCATCTCTGGGAATGACGACGCCGAGTGGCAGGATCTGATAGATGCTGGCGTCGGTGCTGTAGAGGACGCGGGAGAACGCGTCAAAGCGGACTTCGCCTTTGACCTGGGCCCGCAGTGCCCGCTCGACAGACTGCATCCCATGCATGTCAGTGGCGGGACCGTTGGGCGAGGGGCTTGGTGAAGACGCGCATCACACTACTGCTCCCGCGGGGGGCCATGCGGATCGGAGGATACGGCCTGTGCGGGCGCGCTATGTCTTGGGCCTGGCGGGCGGACGGCGTCGCGACCTGGATGCGTCGGCACGGCGCCGCCCCGTGCTATATGGTACAGCACGCCGCGTGGAGGAACGGCTGAGAGTCCGCTGGCCGTTTACGGTACGCCGCAGCAGCTCTTCCTCCCAGGTCACGATGCTGTGGAAAAAAACCCGGTCGCCCTCTTCCAGCCCTCGCGTGACCTCAGTGATGTGCACGTTCGTGGCGCCGAATTCCTTGAGCGCCCACTGTACTGCCTTCTCCGGCTTGGCCGCGTCTCCACAGGTGAAGATGTCTAGCGCGACGTAGCCAACTTCCGGCCAGGTGTGCAAAGACATGTGCGATTCGGAGATCACAACGACACCGGACACGCCGTTGGGATCAAACCGGTGAAACGAGATTGACCAGACTTGGACGCCCGCGACTTCGGCGGCCCGCACCAGGATCCGCTCCACCGCTTCCACCTTCCCGATGACGTCAGGCTTGCACCCAGACGCCTCGGCGATATAGTGGTG
>VBAL01000142.1 GCA_005888595.1 Candidatus Segetimicrobium genomatis | reverse complement strand
AGGAAGGGTTTCAATCGCTGTTCGACGGGACGCTGACGGGCTGGCAGATGGCAGGCTCGGGCCACTTCGCCGTCGTCGGTAGCGACATCCTCGAGTCCGCTGGCGGCATTGGGCTGCTCTGGTACACCCCCGAGGAGTTCGGCGACTTCATCCTGAAGGTCGACTGGCGCTCCTCAGGCGTCTTCGACAACTCCGGCGTGTTCCTCCGTTTCCCCGCGCTCGGCAGCACCGATCCCGCCAACGACTGGCGGCTCGCAGTCGACCAGGGCTACGAAGTGCAGATCGACGCCCGGGGCTACAACCCCGACACCAACACCACCGGCAGCCCATCGCACAGCACAGGCGCGGTGTACGGGCTCGCGCCGGCCACGCAGCAAGCAGCACGGCGCATTGGCGAGTGGAATCGGTTCGAGATCCAGGTGATGGGTGACAGCGTGAACGTCATCCTCAACACCACGCCGGTGAGCTCTCTCATGCGCAACACGGGACGTCCGCTCAAGGGCCACGTTGGGCTTCAGAACCACCACCCGGGGTCCCGAGTGCAGTTCCGGAACATCAGGATCAGGCGCCTGAGTTAGCAGGGGGCGAGCAGTCGGTCAGCTCGCGCACGTCGGCGACGCTCTCGAGGCGGTCCAGCTTGGTGATCAGGGCCCGCTGCCTGAACGTCGCCGACCGCGTGAGCCCGAACAGCGTCGCTCCCGGGACAACGCTGGCTCGGTGAATCACTGGAACGCCGGAAGTTCGCAAAGGCATGTCACCGCCACGGCAGTGCTTCCAAGAGGTGCATCCCCGTTGGGGTCGGGCTCCCTGAAGCCGGCTCTTCGGTAATCACGATGGTACGCACATCGTCGAGAGAGGCGGGAACAGCGACCTTCACCCAGGCGCGCCTGTATGCGTCCACTCCAAAGGTCGCCCCAGTTACCCCGGGCGCTCCGGTCCGCCCAAACCACAGTTGATAGGTGCGCCCGCGCGGAAGCGGGGTGAGGCCGCTAACCGCGAGATGCCCACCTCCGTCCACTGCGACGAAGATGCGCGCGCTTGCCCCCGGCTTCCCGCTGCCAGTAAGGATCACGATCCGGCCGGGACGACGCGACAGTGCTTCGACTTCTGGTCCGGGCCCGGGCGCGCGGCGAACGAGTTCGCGCTGAAGCGTCACGTTCCAGATCAGGAGCACGGCAAGCGCCGCTGCAACCGCCGGCCACCTCGCGACTCTCAGCCAATTCGGCAGGGATACTGGCCCCGCCCACCGCCTCCTACGGGCTCGCCGCGCGCGGGCGGCCGCCCGGATCGATTCCCACGCCTCGGACGGTGGCGACACGGGCGCCAGGCCGAGCGGTAGGGCGCCAACCACACCCTGGTACTCGCGCAGCCGCGCGGCGCAGGCCGCGCAGGCCACGGCGTGCTCCTCGACGCGCACGCGCTCCGTCCCCTCGAGAGACCCGAGCGTGTAGGCGGCGAGATCTTCGACCGGATGCTCGTCAATCACGGCGTTGTCCCGATTTTCCCCGTTCTTCCGATGCGCGGTTCGAGCAGCGAACGCAGGCGCTCCATGGCCTCGCGGGTGCGGCTCTTGATAGTTCCCAGCGGCTGCCCGAGGTGCCGCGCGATCTCGGCCTGCGTAAGCCCACCATAGTAGGCGAGCTCGATCGCCTCGCGCTGCGCACCTGACAGCCTCTCTAGCGCATCAGTGACGGCGCGGCGCAGCACGACGGCATCGGCGGTGCCTGGATGAGCGGGCTCGCCGGCGTGGGCGCCGGACGGCAGCCGCTCCTGCTCGCGCAAGCGCGCTTGATGCGGCCGGCTGCGCAGCAAGTCCACGGCGCGGTTGCGAGCGATGCCCATGAGCCACCACGGAACGCGCCCTCGCCGGGGATCGTAGGTCTCCCTGCCGTCCCAGGAGCGCAGGAACGTGTCCTGTAGTACCTCCCGAGCCAGCTCTGGATCCCCCACGATGCGAAGCGCCAGAGTGAAGACGAGCCCCCCGTAACGGGCGTAGAGCGCTTCGAGGGCGGTTTCGTCCCCGAGCCGCATCCGGCTGAGTAGCTCCGGATCGGCTGACTCCTCGGCCCCTGCGCCAGCCGATGGGCCGCGCCTCATATGTGTGCCTACGTAGTCACAACCCCGGGCGGATCGCCCGGTCCGCGATGATCTAGCCGCGGGGATGACTCCGTAGGCAAGGGCAAGTTGGCGACATTATCAATGGGGAGGGACCTCATATGAAGCGTGAGACGGTCGCCGGTACGGCCATGCTCGTCACGGCGCTACTCGTCGCCGCAGTATCCGAGAGACTCCATGCTGAGGACGACGCGGCTCTCCTCAAGCAGGCGCAGGCGCTCTTCAAACCGCTCCCACAGACAATGGGCACTCCTGATTTTCCGACCACCCCGGCTCGAGTAGCTCTCGGAAGGATGTTGTTCTTCGATCCGCGGTGGACGCTAGAAGGGAACGTGAGCTGCGCGACGTGCCACCAGCCCGCGCTGTACGGGACGGATGCGCTCGCCAAATCCATCGGGGTCCAGCATCGGACGCATCCCCGCAATGCGCCGACGGTCCTGAATGCGGGGCTGAGCTTTGTTCAGCACTGGTGGGGCGATCGGAAGAATCTCGAGGATCAGGTCGAGCAGGCCCTCATCGGGGTGTTCAGTTCGGGGCATCCAGATCCTGCCGCCGTCACCGCGAGGATCGAGGCCATCGAAGGGTACGCTTCACCGTTCCGACAAGCGTTTGCCGACGAGGCTAAGCCGATCACGTCGGTGAACATCGGGAAGGCGATCGGCGCCTACGAGCGCACGCTGCTGACCCCCTCTCCATTCGACGCCTATCTGCGAGGGGATACGCGGGCCCTCTCTCCGATGGCCCGCAGCGGCCTGCAGCGGTTCATCACCCGGGGTTGTGCTTCCTGCCATGACGGGACCGGGATCGGGGGCCAGATGTTTCAGAAATTCGGAGTGGTGGAGGAGTATTGGAAAGCGACAGGGAGCCCGGAGATAGACAAGGGTCGCTTCGGATTCACCAAGGACCCCGCCGACCTGTACGTCTTCAAGGTTCCAAGTCTCCGGAACGCAGCGATGACTCCGCCGTACTTCCACGATGGGTCGGTGGCGACGCTGGACGAAGCGGTGAAGGTGATGGGCCGTGTTCAATTGGGTCGCACGCTTCCGGACGCCGAGATCGGCGAGATCGTGGCGTTCCTCGGCGCGCTCACCGGGACTCTCCCGGCGAGTTTTGTCTCTGCGCCTACTCTTCCTTCGGCGGCTGTCAAGCGTGGGTGGTGAACGGCGTCTGAATCGGGACCTCGAGGGGAGCGCTCCGCTTCACGCTTCACCCTTCGCTTGGTATGGCCCAGAACTGGCGCGCAACGTGTAGCACGGTGGCATCACCGGCCGCCACTTCGTAGGCGACGGCATCCCCAGGCCTGATCTCGCCGAGCGCGAGCGTATTGTCATGATCGTCACGAATGGTGGCAGCGCGGGCGACGTGGACTCGCTTGGCGCCGCTTTGTGTCTCGAGCACCAGCGTGTTCGTGCCGGCATCAACCGCCCTGACCAACCCCGTCCCGGCGCTCACGCGCGCGGACGCCCCGGGTTCATCGGCGGCCGCGGCCGACCGGATCGACACGCCCGGCAGCGCCGGAGTGATCCCGGCTCCGAGCAGCAGCGCTAGCGCCATCATGATTGGACCTTTTCGGTTCATGACTCGCCTCCCGTGTGTCGGTGCACTTCACCTGACTCTTTGTTGAGACGAGCGATGGACGCGACGTCTCTTCGATGGCAAAGAATTCCGCAAGAATGTGCTAGGTAACGACCCCATTTCTCGTGGGCCGCTGTCTTGTAAACTCCTTTTTGCGAGGGGAGGCGGGGCGCACGCGCTCGGGTGGATAAACCGCTTGACCTGGCCCCGTAGTGGAGGGTTACGTGCTCGTCGACCTGATGCAGTCGGGTCAGCCCGGGCGGGTCTGAGCGACGGCCCACGCTTGACATCGCCCTGGCCGCCCCGATCGCGTGGAGGAGTGGATCGGTGAGCTGTCGTCTTGACCTTCACCGGCCCGGGTGCTTGGAGGCCCACGCGTGAAGTGTCTCCGGTGCCAAGCCGAGAATCCCACGGGAACAAGATTCTGCGGCCAGTGTGCGGCACCTCTTGCCTCCGTCTGCCAGTCGTGCGGGGCGAGTAACCCTCCTGAGAACAAGTTCTGCGGCCAGTGTGCGGCACCGCTCGACCAGGCCGCGCGGCCGCGCTTCGCCGCTCCCGAGTCCTACACTCCCAAGTACCTCGCCGAGAAGATCCTGACGTCCAGGATCGCGCTCGAAGGCGAGCGCAAGCAGGTGACCGTGCTGTTCGCCGATCTCAAGGGTTCCATGGAATTGCTAGCCGACCGTGATCCCGAAGAGGCGCGCGGGATCCTCGATCCGATTCTCGAGCACATGATGGAGGCGGTCCACTGCTACGAGGGAACCGCCAACCAGGTGATGGGCGACGGAATCATGGCGCTCTTCGGCGCGCCCCTTGCCCACGAGGATCAC
>VBAL01000103.1:4338-11356 GCA_005888595.1 Candidatus Segetimicrobium genomatis | reverse complement strand
CCCCGGCAGCCACGGGGATGCTCTGCCCCGCGCGAACGCGCTGGTAGCCATCCAGATCGTCCGGCGGCACGGGCTCTTCGATCCATGTGATATCCAGCGGTTCGAGCTGCCGGCACACCGCGATGGCGGTTGCGGCGTCATAGGCGCTGTTGACATCCAGCATGATGTCCACCCGGGGTCCCACCGCCTCGCGAATCGCCTTCACCGATGACACGTCCATCCGCCGGCCGCCAAGCTGCGGACTGCGACCGATCTTCACTTTGATGGCGGTGTGGCCCCGGCGCGCTTGATCTGCGGCCTGGGTCGCCATCTCTTTGACCTCGGCGAAGTAGACGGACGATGCGTAGCAGGGAACGCGTGGCCGGCCCGCGCCAGCCAGAACTTTGTACACCGGCAGCCCGGCCGCCTTGCCCAAGATGTCCCACAGCGCGGTATCGACACCGCTCAGGGCTTCAAACACGAATCCTCGATAGTGCCCCCACCCGCGCAGCTGCTGGAACATCTCATCCCATAGACCCTCGACATCGTGGGGATCGCGACCAATGAGGACCGGCCGCAGCATGTGGTCAACGATAGCCTGGGTCGCTTGCGGCGCCCGGCGCACAATGCACTCGCCGATCCCGACCAAACCGTCATCGGTTGTAACCTCGACCAGCGTCGCGGAGAACGTCGGGAATGCCCCAATGCCGAACTGAATCGGCGTGTCCAGCGTTGCAGCCAGCATGCGGCACTTGACGGATTTGATCCTCATCGGTGTGATCACCCGCCGTCGAAATTGATCAGTCTCCGAGAACGCAGCTGGCAGAACGCAGGCGGCAGCCTACGTGCGCTCCGCTGTGTCTGTTTCTTGCATTCTGCGTTCTGCGTTCTGCATTCTGCGTTCTGTCAACGAAACATATCTTTCGCCGGCTCGCGCAGCAGTCTCAGCGCCCCGCCACGACCTGGTTCGATCCGCACACCGCGGATCAACGCCAGTGGTGTCCCTTCGGCGGCCTGGCCCTGCAACAGGCTTGCGGCAGATGCCAGCTCGTCCGCCACGCTTTCTACCGATGTCTGGAGCACGTACCCGTATAGATCCTGTTCGCCGATGTAACTATACAGAGGCTCCATCCCAGCAAGGCCGATGGCGACCCCAACGGCGCCTTCACGGAATGGCCGGCCGTGCGTATCGTTGATGATGACCCCGACCCGCACGCCGAGGGCTTCCGCAATCGCCTGCCGAATCGCCTCGGCGGAGGCGTCCGGATTCTTGGGGAGCATTGCCACCCATTGTGGGCCGAGGCCGACGTTGCTGTGGTCGACCCCGGCGTTCGCGCAGATGAATCCCAGCCGGTGTTCGGCAATGATCAACCCCGGCCGCACGCGCAGCACAGCACGGGACTCATTCAAGATAACCTGGCACAGTCGCGGATCTTTTTTCGCCTCTTCTGCCAGTTGCAACGCCCGCGGTCCCGGAGTGACCTCGTCCAGATTGACGACGCTGCCTTCGGCCTTGGAGACGACCTTCTGCGCGACGACCAGGACATCTAAGTCTTCCGGGGCCACGTCATTAAAGCGAAAAATTTCCAGGATCAGACGGGACAGATCATCTCCGGGCCGGACGTCGGGAAAGCCTACTGGAACCCAAACCGTCAAAGTGCGCATAACTACGGGATTGGGGACTGGGGACTGGGGACTAGATAAGAACTGATGTGGAACCACACCATTTGGTAGATGCTCCTCTCCGGCTGAATCCTGCGTTGCCCAGTCCCTAGTCCCAAGTCCCCAGTCCCGCAGTTGCCTTCAATCCAGGCCTGCGATCTGAATCCCCAGATCCCGCTTCTTGTATCGCCTGTTGACCACCGAGAGCAGACCGGCCAGCTGCTCCAGGACGCGGGCCTGGACCAGCGGACCCACATCGACCGATCGCATCCGGATCGCGCCTACCAGCCGGGCGACGACCTGCTTCGCGTCTTCGTCATCGCCGCACAGCAGGACGTCGCCGTGTGGCGGCTTGGCAAGGTCGGCCAGCATCGACGCGCTCACGGTGTGAAAACCAGCGACGACACGGGCCCCGGGTAGCATCCGGCGCGCCTGTTCTGCCGCAGAATCGGCCTCCGGTCGCACCGCTGCGCCGGTTCGACTTCGCTCAGGGCGCCCTGAGTGTAATCGAAGGGCGGAATCCGTAAAGGGGACCGTCGTATCTACGACGACCTTCCCGGCCGTCGCATCCGCAATCCCAGACAAAATCTGCGCGTGGGCGTCGTACGGAACGGTGACGATGATCACCTCAGCTGAACCTGCGGCCTCGACATTGGACTGTCCCACCCGGGCAGGCAACCCGATTGACTGGGCGACCGTCTCGGCCCGCGCCGGATCGCGTGATCCGATCACGACCTCGACGGCTGCTGCCTGGAGGCGTCTGGCCAGACCGAGTCCCAGCCGGCCGGTCCCTCCGATGATCGCGACTCGGGCGGCAAACCCGTCGCTCATCAGGCGCGGTGCGGCCCCGCGATAGCCAGGCAGTACGAGTCCCTTGGAAACCTCCCCGCCGCCTGCATGATCGCATCGCGGGCAATGCCGCGGATCAGTCCCGGATAGCGTACGAGGTAGTCGAGCCCAAGCCCAAACAACTCAATGTCGGCGAGCATCTGCGCAATACCGGGGTTGGTCTCCAGCCGCACCGCCTGTGAACCGATGAGGAAGTCGCGGGCGTCGGCCAGCTCCGCGTCTTCGGGCCCGCCGTCCTGGAACCGGCGGATCTCGGCGAGGATACCCTCGATGGCGGCGGACTCGTTGGCCGGATTCACACCGGCGCGCACCACCCACGGCCCGGCCAGCAGACCGGCGCGCAGATCGCTGAAGGCGTAGTACGCCATGCCCTGGCGCTCGCGAACGCGGTCCCCCAGCCGTCCCATCATCCCCAGCTGGCCGAGGATGAGGTTGGCCATCATGGTTTCATAGTACGATGGATCGGTTCGCGCCACGCCGGGCGCGCCCAGCACGATGTCAGACTGGGTCTTGCCCTCCATGCGGTGTTCGCCGCGCAACGCGCCTGCCGGCCTCGGCACAGGCGGGACGGGAGGCACCGCCCATCCGTCGTGCCTCGACCAGGGCGAAAACAACTCTTCGACTGTCGCCAGCACATCGCCAGGGCGCGTATCGCCCACAACGGCAAGCAGCGCGGCCTCGGGCCGGTAACGATCGCGGTGAAACGCTGCCAGATCGGCACGGGCCAGGGATGCAATTACGGCCTCCTCGCCGTCAGGCATCTGCCGGTGCGGGTGCAATTCAGGGAAGAGCAGCCTGCGGAACGTACGTTCCGCCATCAGGCGGGTGTCCTGCATGCCGATGCGGATCGAGGTGAGCAACTCGCCCCTGGCCCTCTCGATCTCTTCTGGAGGAAACGTCGGACGAATCAGCACCTCGCTGAGCAGGCGCAATGCCTCTGCGGCGTCTTCGGCCAGCGCGCGCAGGCTGACGCCCACCACCTCCGTGTCGGCCCGAATCGCTAGAGAGGCGCCGAGCCCGTCCAGACGCTCTGCCAGCTCGTGCGAGGCGTAACGTCCGGTTCCCCTCTGCAACATCGCGGCGACATAACGCGCCAGGCCGCTGCGCTCCCCATCGTACATCGCGCCGGCTTTGATATACCCATGCACGGCGATCAGGCCGGTCCCCCGTGTCTCCTTGACGAGCGCGACCAGGCCGTTGCGCATTTCGGTTCGAGCGACGGTCTGTGGCGTGATCGGCGGGGCCTGGACCTGCGCGCGGGCAGGGCGGGACACAAAGAAGGCCTCGGGGCGCAGGGCTGCCTGGGCGGCCGCGGTGGCGGCACCCATCTCCGGCAGATACCAGCCCACGGTGCGATTCTTCTCGGTGAAGTACGTGCCCGCCACACGCAACACGTCGTCGGAGGAGACCAGATCAATCCGCGTCAGGAGCGATGCAAACGCCTCAGGCCCATCCACGATAGTGAAGGCCCCGAGCCCCATCGCGGTGCGAAACACGCCGTCGCGGCTGAAGACGAACTGAGCCTTTGCCTGTTTCTTCACCTTCTCCAGTTCGAGAGTCCCCGCAGCCTCGTGTGCCAGACGTACCACTTCGTCCAAGGTGCGGCGTTCCAAGGCAGCCGTATCGACACCCGCCCGGGCCGTGGCCATCACGCGGAACACTGTCGGGTCGGTGCTGGGGGTCAGCACAGAACTGGCGTCGCTGGCCAGCCCACCATCCACCAGGGCGCGGTACAGGCGCGAACTGCGCCCTCCCCCACCCTGGTCAAACGGCACGAAACTCTTGAAACCAGAGAGCAGGCCGTCGGCGACCAGCAGCGCCGCCAGATCCGGGTGCGACGCGGCGGGCACGTGAAAGGCGACGTGCAGGTATGCGGTCGCCCCACCAGACCGGCGCAGCACGACCCGGCGTTCTCCCTCCTGCTGCGGCTCCCGCAGCCGGACCTTCGGGGGGATCGGGCCCGCCGGAACGTCGGCGAATGCCTGCCTGATCGGTTCCACCATCGAATTCGCGTCAAACGGCCCGACCGCGACCGCCACGGCGTTGTTGGGATGGTAGAACGTCCGGTAATGCTGGTACAGATCGTCCCGGGCCATCGCCCGCAGGTCGTCCTTCCACCCGATGACCGGAATCCGGTACGGATGCACCTTGTGCGCGGCGGAGTCCACTTCTTCGCGCAACAGATAGGAAGGATAGTTCTCGCTCCCCTCCCGCTCAGAGATGATAACCGTGCGCTCGCTTTCCACCTCGGAGGACTCCATGATCGTGTTGGCCATGCGATCCGCCTCCAGGCGAATCGCGACGCCCAGGTGCTCGGCCGGCAACACTTCATGATAGGCGGTGTAGTCCTTCCACGTGAACGCGTTCCAGCGGCCGCCCAACCGGTCAATGTGCCGGGTCAGCATCCCCTTTGGATGGGTGGGGGTGCCCTTGAATAGCATGTGCTCCACCCAGTGCGAGATCCCGGTCAGACCAGGAATCTCGTTACGGCTGCCCACCCGGTACCACACCCAGAATGTGGCGACGGGGACGGTGTGCTGCTCCTGGAGCAGGACAACGAGACCGTTGTCTAGGGTCTCTATGCGCATTGTCGACATCGGCGGATCCTGTCTTCCCCACCAACCATTCATAACCTCCGCCATTGACGGCGAATTCCTGTGCGGGCAGGGTTCCGAGGTCGAACAGAAAGAACGGATACGCATACGACAATGGGTCCGTCCTGGCGCGAGGTCGCCCGGTACCGCACCGCCGTGCTCACCCGGCACCGGGTGCGTACGAAACGGGCGGCGCTGGCCTTCGTCAACCACCTGGGTTTCTGCTACGCCTTCACCAGCGGACCCGGCGGCCTGCCGGGGTTATTTGACGTCCTGGCCACCCGCAGCGTCGACCGCAGGTGGGAGTGGGCCTGGCAGTGGAAAGACGAACTCGCCGCAGAAAAGAAACTACTTTACGGGAAAGTGATCCGGCGCAAGCCCACGTATGTCTCGCTGCGTTTCGTCCCGCACTTTTTCACCCTGACGGGCAACGCCGGCGAAGCCGACGATTACATGCAGGCCTACCGGGAAGGGCGCCTCAGCCTGCTGGCCAGGGAGATCTACGAGCACGTGCGCGAGCACGGACCCTGCTCCACCTGGATGCTGCGGAAGCAATTCGTATCCCGCGGTGAGCGGGGCGCGGCGCTGCATCATCCGGCGCAGGGCGCGGCCTTCCACCGTGCTCTGTCCGACCTGCAGGGGCGGTTTCTGATCAGCAAGGTAGGGGAGAGTGAGCGTGGGAGTTACAGTTTCATCTGGGATACGTTCGACCGGTGGCTCCCCCAGGTGGTCCGTACGGCTGGAACTATCACGACCGCGCGGGCCGCGACCGAGGTCCTGGAGCGATACCTGCGGACGACCGGCGCGGCGCCGGCGACGGAGATGACGCGCCTCTTTGACTTGTCCCCCCGACTGCTCGCCGATGCGGAACAGGCGCTCGGAGGCGTGGCGCACCGCCTGGCGATTAATGGCGACGAGGCGTTCGTACACACGGCCCTGCTGAGCTGGTTGCGGCAAAGGAGAGCCGGCGCCACACGACGATGAACCGCACGATCCTGCACGTCGACATGGATGCCTTCTTCGCGGCGGTGGAACAGTTGCGACGGCCGGAGCTGCGGGGGAAACCAGTGGTCGTCGGAGGGTCAGGCAACCCGCACAGTCGCGGCGTCGTGTCGACAGCATCCTACGAAGCGCGGGCTTACGGCATCCATTCCGCCATGCCGCTGCGGACCGCGTACAACAAATGTCCCGATGCCGTCTTCCTCCCCGTCGATTTCTCCGCCTACGGCGCGGCCTCGCGGAAGATCATGGCCATCCTGCGCGAATATTCGCCGCTTGTCGAACCGCTGTCGCTGGACGAAGCGTTTCTAGACGTCAGCAGCCGGCTCGAAGAACCCGCCACGCTGGCGGAGGAGATCCGGCGCAAGATCAAGGACGACACGGGGCTGACCGCGTCCATCGGGATCGGCCCCAACAAGCTGCTCGCCAAGATCGCGTCGGGGTTGCGCAAACCAGACGCCGTGACCCAGATCACGCCAGAAACGACGACAGAAGTGCTCCGCGATCTCCCGGCCATCGTGCTGTGGGGAGTCGGTCCAAAGACTGCGGCGCGGCTTGAGGAGGCGCTCGGCGTCCGGACGGTGGGAGATCTGCAGCGCGTCCCGCTGGCCCAACTCCAAGATCTGCTGGGTCCCCGCTGGGGTGATGACCTCTATCACACCTGCCGCGGCGAGGATGACAGCCCAATCGTGACGGACTGGGAACCGAAATCCCTGAGCCGCGAGACAACCTATCAGTATGACACCCGCCGGCGCGAGACGATCGTACAGACAATCTCAGAGCTGGCCGCTGAAGTTATCGGGGACCTGCACGGGGAAGGATATCGCGGGAAGACGGTCACGCTGAAGATCCGCTACCACGACTTCCGCACCCACACCCGGGCCCTGACCCTGCCGGAGCCGATCGATGATGGGGACGCGATCCGCAGGACGGCG
>VBAL01000103.1:0-4313 GCA_005888595.1 Candidatus Segetimicrobium genomatis | reverse complement strand
ACCGGGAACGCGGGAACGGGGGAACGCGGGAACACGGAACAGACCCCGGCGCCAGGCCGTCCTTGAGCACGGACCTTCAACGGTTTCCGGGTTCCTGTCCCTGCATCTCGTCGCGTTCCCCTGTTCCCGCGATCCCGCGTTCCCGTCAGTTTGCCAGTTTTCGTACCGCCGCCTCCACTTCCTGATAGTTCGGCTCGACGCCGGGGTTGTCGGATACCCACCGGTACGTCACGATCCCATTCTTGTCGAGCACAAAGACCGATCGCTTGGCCACACCGGGCAGCAGCCCGTTGATGAAGTTGGGATCCTCGATCCCGAATGTCCGCACCGCCTCACGCCTGAAGTCGCTGAGGAGCGTAAAGTTCAACTTGTTCTGCTCGGCAAATGCCTTCTGGGCGAAGGGGCTATCGACGCTGATCGCAAGGACCTGAGCCTTCATCTCGTTGAACTTTGTCATCCCGTCGCGAAATGTGCACAACTCCTTCGTGCACACGCCCGTAAAGGCGCCCGGGAAAAAGACCAGCACCGTGGGCTTGCCGAGGAATTCTGAGAGTTTGACGGCCTTGCGCTCGCTACTGACCAGCGTCACGTCGGGCACGCGCTTGCCGACCTCACCAGCCATGCCACACCTCCACACGAAATGACGATCATGGATCCTGGATCTTGGATACCAAAAAGGAATCTATCCAGCATCCAGGATCTAGGATCCGAGATCTTTCAAGTCGGTCCAATTGTAGCACGGCAGGATAGATTCTTCGCCGCGCGAAAGGACAGGCGGAGATTTGCCCGGTACTTTCCATGAAAATCACGCGCTACCTTCCCGACCGCATCGACGACAGCGTGAGTCGTGAATCGTGATTCGGAGATCCAGGTGAGTCGCGGCACTGCAGCAGACGGTCCGGAACAATACCCCTCCTTCGGCTTCGTCACCCCGCAAAACATGGGGCTGTTGACGGACCTGTATGAACTGGTCATGGCCGATAGCTACCTGCGCCACGGGATGAACGAGCCGGCGACGTTCGACCTGTTCATCCGCGGGTTGCCGTCCAACCGCGCGTTCCTGGTCAGCGGGGGCCTGGAGCAGGTGCTCTACTACCTGGAACACCTGCGGTTTGACGACGCACAGCTCGACTACCTGGCCAGTCTCGGGCTCTTCAGCGACGCCTTCTTGAACTACCTGCGCGGCTTCCGCTTCACCGGCGACGTTTGGGCCATACCGGAAGGAGAGCTGTTCTTCCCGCTGGAACCGCTGCTGGAGATCACGGCACCCCGGATCGAAGCCCAGCTGGTCGAGACGTTCCTCTTAAATACCCTGACCTTCCAGGTGATGATTGCCTCAAAGGCGGCGCGGGTGGTCCTGGCGGCCGCCGGGCGTGGGGTCGTGGACTTTTCGCCCCGCCGCGACCACGCCGCCGATGCGGCCATGAAGGTCGCCCGGGCCTCGTACATCGCTGGATGCACCGGGACCTCAAACGTGCTCGCCGGCATGCACTACGGGATCCACGTCTACGGGACGATGGCCCATTCCTACGTCATGTCCTTTGCGGACGAACTCTCCGCCTTCCGGGCGTTCGCCAGGGATTTTCCGCAGAACGCCGTGCTCTTGATCGATACGTATGACACGATGCAGGGCGCCCGCAACGCGATGGCTGTGGCGGGGGAGATGGCCTCGCGAGGTCACCGGCTGCGGGGCGTCCGCATCGACAGCTATGAAACCATCGATGAGCTCGCGGCGCTGAGCCGCCGGGTGCGGGCCATCTGCGATGAGGCCGGGCAGACCGAGGTGCAGGTGTTTCTGAGCGGGGACCTTGACGAGTACCGGATCGAGGAGTTGCTGAGGCGCGGGGCCGCGGCTGGGGCATTCGGAGTCGGCACGCGCATGGGAACGTCGGAGGACGTGCCAAACCTGGGCGGGGTCTACAAGCTCGTCGAGGACAGTAGCGGCCCCAAGGTCAAACTGTCCACCGGCAAGGCCACCCTGCCCGGCCGCAAACAGGTCTGGCGAGTGCGGGGGAACGGCGGCGCAATGCGCGACACCATCGCCCTGCGGGAGGAACCGCCCCCGCCGGACGGGGCGGCGTTGCTGGCACAAGCCATGGCCGGCGGCCGGACGATCACCCAGGATTCGCTGGAGGCGATGCGCGGGCGATGTCACGATCGGCTGGACGGTCTTCCACCGGCGCTGCGCGACCTGCATGCGACTCCACAGCCGCCGGTCGGATTGAGCGACCGCCTGCAGGACCTGCGGGATCAGATGTACCGGACCACCGCGGGACAGGATGCGGAAAAGCCGGGACGCGCGAAAAAGAAAACGCGGCGACGGCTCTGATCACCGTCGCCGCGTTCGAGCATCTGCTCGGTGGGAGCTACTTCTTCTTCTTGGCCTTCTTCTTCGCCACTGAGCTCCCCCCTTTGCGCTGCCGCGCTCGTGATCGCGCACCGAGGTGTAACTCAGCGCGCTGGTGTACTCGCATGCACCTCTTGTATCCGGAAGCTATCGCTTCGTTTGACACAAAGTATGCGACGCCGATGCGTGATTTTCCTGCTGGGCGTCGAAGAATTTTTCTTGCGACGTCTCTCGGCGTCGTCGTAGAGTGAGTGGCGATGGCGGCGATCACAGTCCGACCTATCACCGATGCCAGCGGGTTCCACGCCGTGGAAACGTTGCAGCGCGACGTGTGGGGCATGCCCGACCTGGAAGTGGTGCCCCTGCACCAGCTCAGGGCAGCCGTCAGTGCCGGCGGCGTGCTGCTCGGGGCGTTCGACGAACACGCCACACTGGTAGGATTTTGTTACGGCTTCATCGGATTGCGCGACGGTGAGCTCCTGTTCTACTCGCACATGGCCGGTGTGCGTCCCGGCCTTCAGGACCGCGGAATCGGTTTCCTGCTCAAGCGCGCGCAACGGCAGGAAGCACTGGAACGCGGCCTCGACCGGATGGTGTGGACCTACGATCCGCTGCAGAGCCTCAATGCCTCGTTCAACCTCCGCAAGTTGGGGGTGACGGCCTCACGTTACTACGTCGACTACTACGGCGAGATGCCTGATGCTATCAACCGCGGACTGCCCAGTGACCGCTTGGAGGTGGACTGGTGGCTGCGCGATCCTGCGGTCGAGACCAGACTCACCGGCGACGCGCCCCCGAGGTCGTGGCCGGGCGCACCTGCGGCGCTGGCTGGGAGGATGCGTGGCGGCGCGCTCGCACCGCAGACGACCCTGGACCACCGCGAGGCGGTGGTGCGGGTCGAAGTACCTACGACGTTCGGCGAAATGAAGAGCCGCGTACCAGATCTGGCTCTGGCCTGGCGGATGTCGTCTCGTGATGTGTTCCAGCACTTTTTCGCCCTTGGTTACGAGGCTGTGGATTTTGTGACCGCACCCGGCGAGGCCACCGGGTCGTACATCCTGCAGCGACAGACCGGGACGCGCCCGGCCGGGCAAAAGGAGCATCGGTGAGAATCAGGTGGGCGGAGGTCCGCCAGGTTGAACTTCCTCTGGTCTTCCCGTTTGAAACCAGCTTCGGGCGTCAGGACAAGCACTCGTGCCTGCTGATACGCCTGGGTACCGATGGAGTGGAGGGCTGGGGAGAGGTACCCGCGGAGACCGCGCCGTTATATAACGAAGAGACGACCGGCACCGCCTGGCACATCCTGGAGCGCTTCATCTTACCGCTGCTGCTCGGTCGGGAGATCGCCCACCCACAAGATTTCCCGCCGCTGGTCCGGCACCTCCGCCGCCATCACATGGCAAAAGCCGGAGTGGAAGCGGCGCTGTGGGACCTGTACAGTCAGCAGCGTGAGGTCCCTCTGGCGAAGGCGCTGGGGGGGACGCGGCCGGCGATCGATGCAGGGGTTAGCCTGGGCATCGAGCCGTCGGTAGATGCGTTGCTGGCCCGGGTCACCGACTTTCTACGTCGCGGGTACCTGCGGATCAAAATCAAGATCAAACCCGGATGGGACGTCCAGGTCGTGCGCGAGGTCCGCCGCGCGTTCGGGGCCATCCGTCTGCAGGTCGATGCCAATTCCGCGTTTACCCTCGAGCAGGCGGATGTCTTCCGCGCAATGGACGAGTATGATCTCCTGCTCATCGAGCAGCCACTGGGTGAGGACGACATCGTGGATCATGCGGCGCTGCAGGCGCAACTCCGCACGCCGATCTGCCTGGATGAATCCATCGTCAGCCCCGACGATGCCCGCAAGGCCATCCAGCTGGGCAGCTGCCGGGTGATCAATATCAAGGCGGCACGCCTGAGCGGCCTAACGGCGGCCGTGGCCACCCACGACCTCTGCCAGCAACGCGGCATTCCGGTATGG
>VBAL01000324.1:294-1738 GCA_005888595.1 Candidatus Segetimicrobium genomatis | reverse complement strand
ACCGTGTGGGGCTATAGCCGGCTCCAGCTGATTCCCAACACCGTCGTGATGATCGGCAACCTGCTGGGCGACCACTTTCATCCCATCCTGATGGCGATCGCCCCGCTCTACTGGATCTGGGACGACGTTCGCGTCCTCTTGATCGTGCAGGCGGTATTGCTCGCCATCGCCGGCATCCCGATTTTCTGGTGGGCCCGCCAGCGGCTGGGGCTCGTCCCGGCGATCGCCGTCGAAACCGCCTATCTGGCCTTTTGGGGCGTGCTGTCGGGCGTGATCTACGACTTCCACCACATCGCGTTTGCGGTTCCCGCGATCTCATTCGGCCTCTACGCGGTCCTGACGAACCGCAATCGGCTCTTCTGGGCGATGCTCGTCGTCGGGCTCCTCACGCGGGAGAACATCGCCCTCACCTTCGCGGCCACCGGCGTCTATGTCGCCGTCGTGCAGCATCGGTGGCGGCTTGGCGCCGCGGTCGTCGCCGTCTGCGCCGCCTGGTTCGCCGCACTCATCGAGGTCGTCATGCCGGCCATCGCAGGCGCCACGTACGGCCACTGGACCTACGAGGCACCTCGTCCGGCACCCGATATCCTCGCTCCAGCTCCTGGTTGACAATCCCATCAAGCGCAAACTGGTGGGCGGCCTGCTGGGCGCGTGGCTATTCCTGCCGCTGGCCTCGCCCATCTCCCTGGTGGCGATTCCGACCCTGCTCGAGCGCCTCTGGTCCTCGAACCCCGCCCTCTGGAGCGCCAGCTTTCATTACTCGTTGGTGATTGCGCCGATCCTGGCGTTTGCCGCGATCGACGGGCTCGCCCGACTCCAGCACCGGTTGTCCCTCCCCCGTTGGCGGGGACGCATCGCGGTTGGGGTATCGTTCGCGCTGCTCGCCGCGGGGCTGATCCTCAGTTTTGGGGTGGTCCGACCGCTCGACGAGCTCGCCACCTACATTTCCGCCAGCCAGGCCTCAACGATTCAGTCGTGCCTGAATGTCATCCCACCCGATGCCAGTGTGTCCGCATCCAATAAATTGCTTCCGCATCTGAGTCACCGGGCCGAGATTTACCTCTTGACCCTGAAGAGTGATGCCAGCTACGTGGCCATCGACCTGGACACCTACCTGGGTCAGTTCTTTCCGGGCGAGCAGGCGCAGATCCGGACCATCATTTCGCAAGCCCTCGCCGACGGTTACGGCGTCGCCTGTTCGCGAGGAACGACTGTCGTCTTGCACCGAGGCGGGGGCGGGGGCACGCTGAGCCCGGAACTGTCCGCCTTTCTCGCCCAGGCCGGCTAGTCCGTCTCCCTCCCCCGGTCGAGGTGGGTGGCCTCGTCTACACTTTTCGGATCGACGTCTTTGCCTATCAGCACGGCATCTATCCGCGTTCGGAGCAGGTGGTGGCGGCGACCCGCGGGATCGACCGGGGTCGAGTCGGCGCCGATGCAGTCGAGC
>VBAL01000324.1:0-200 GCA_005888595.1 Candidatus Segetimicrobium genomatis | reverse complement strand
CGGCCGTTGACGAAGACGCTCGGCGTCAAGCCGCACACGCTGGTCCGCTGGTTCGACACCAACACGTTTTTCCGCGAGCCCGAGTTGTCCGGTCGGCTCGCCACGGCGAGTCAGCCTGACGGCCTGGTGCCGGATGCCTCCGTCCCGCGTCCCCGCGTGACCACGCTGCCGTCTCCGTACATGTTCTCGCGGGCGGCGCA
>VBAL01000102.1:8289-8722 GCA_005888595.1 Candidatus Segetimicrobium genomatis | reverse complement strand
GCGGGGGCGATCGCGAGCGGGCGGACCCGCCGCCGCGGAAGCCTCTTCTTCGCCCTCTGGATGGCGGTGATCTTCACCTTCCAGACCTACCTCATCAGCCATAAGGAAGGCCGGTATTTGTTTCCCATGTTCCCCGCGGTCTACTTCTTTGTCGCCCGAGGACTCGAGGAAATCTGGACCCAGGTTCCCCGACGGCTACCGGAAGGCTGGAAACCGCGGCTCGCCGCCGGCGTGCTGCTCGCGGGCGTGGCCGTGCTGCCGTTCCTCAGCGCGCTGGGCGCACTGGCGCGGCAGCAGGATCCCGTCTACACGCGGGACTACGAGAAGACGGTGAGCCACTACGCAGCCGGCCTGCGGCGCGCCGGCGGCCATGTGTACTGGGTGGGACCGTACTTCACGATCCATCCGCGGGATTACGTCTTCGACCGCGACG
>VBAL01000102.1:5465-8176 GCA_005888595.1 Candidatus Segetimicrobium genomatis | reverse complement strand
GGCAGCCGCTTTCGGGACGGCGACGTCGTCATCGTGAACCCGGCGCTGGATGTCTATGAAACCGGCGACATTCCGCCATCGCTACCCGCGTTGATCGTGGAGCAGATCCGGATGCGGAGTTTTACCCCCGCCTCCCGCCTGTCCGACGGCAGTGAGCTCTTCGTCTCCGCTACCGGTGGGCAGATTCGCGCTAACCCGCAGCGTTCGAACGGCAGCCTGGAGGGGACGGGGATCACCGATGGAACCTACGACCTGTACGCGGCCCTCGGCGGCGCCCCCCTGGATTCGCTCGGCTCGATCATGGTGTCGAACGGCGCCTTCCACGCGCGCATCGGGCCGGACCCGGTGCAGCAAATCGTGCTCCTCTCCTACGCGTCGGTCAAAGCTTTCCCGGCGAGGTGACCGCGACCGTCACCGTCCTTGACGGTGACGCTGAGCAGGGACGCGCCGAAGGGAAGATTGGCATGGCGCAAGAACGGGATCTCTGCCCTGAAGATCCGCGTCAGCAGGCCGTTGGACCAGGCCGGATGGAGATCATTTTCGGTTTTGACGTCCTTGAAGCGGCGGTAGACCTTCAGCCACAGCCGTCCGAGGACGATCACCGGGAACAGCAGCGTGCTGACGTAGCTTTGGCGCTCGAGGCGCAGCCCGGCCGCTTCGACCAGCCGCCGAAGGCTTCGTGCCGTGTAGCGGCGCTTGTGACCGGAGATCTCATCCTGCAGGCTCCACAGCCAGCGGTGGGCCGGAACGAAGACGAACAGTCGTCCCCCAGGTTTGAGCACCCGGGCCCATTCCTGGAGCGCACCACGATCATCGTCCATGTGCTCGAGGATGTCGACCGCGGTCAGCACGTCGAAGCTCGCGTCCCCGAAGGGCAGCGCCATGGCGCTGGCCTTGCGGACGTTGCGGCAACCCCGCTGGCGGCAAAACTCGAGCGCTTCGTCAGAAAGCTCGACGCCCTCGACCATGCCGTAGGGCTGCATCTCCTGCAGCATCAGCCCGGTGCCGCAGCCGACGTCGAGAATATGCAGGTCGGTGCGCCCGCGGTAGCGCTGCTCGATCCAATCGAGCACCATCTTCCGCCGGCTGGAGAGCCACCAGTGGCGTTCCTCGGTCTCGAAGAGGATGCGGTACGTGTGTCCGTGCATCATGCCGGCAGCACCCCGCGCCCCCGCCAGGAGTTCTGGTTGCGCCAGGAAATCTCGATGTCGCGCAGCTGGCTGCGCTTGAACCAGGCTTCGAAGTCGTCGCGACGCAGGTAGAAGGCCGTGGGGGCGACCAGGTGATCGAAGACGATGTTGTAGTTCTGCCGGAAGCTGAAGGCCGCGAGGCTGTAGAGATAGTCGTGCATCGGCAGGCGCTTGAACACCGGCGTCGACCGAAGCGGCTGGTAGATCCCGCGCACCGCACCCTCGAGCAGCACGGCGAGCGGCCATGCGATGCCGCGTAGCACCGGCGGCGGCAGCTTGCTGGTCAGCCCCCGGCGCAAGGGGTCGATGACATGCGCGACGACGCCGTTGTTCTCGGCCCCATAGACCCACGCGAAGATGGTGCCGCCCGGCTTGAGCACGCGGAGCAGCGATCGGAATCCAGCCTCAGGATCGGGCAGGTGATGCAGAACCCCGATGGAGTAGATGAAATCGAAGAGCGGCCCGCGAAAGGGCGGATTGTAAATGTCCGCCTGGACGATGTGCACATTGGGCAGCGTTCGAACGTTTGCCTGCGCACTGAAAACGGCGTCGCTGAGATCGATGCCGATCACCGCCCGGGCGCCGAAGCGCGACGCGAGGTAGGCATGGCGTCCCATGCCGCAGCCGGCATCCAACACCAGCTTGTCCCTGAAGAAAGAGGCCGGTAGCGGAGCGATCCAATCGAGAAACTGCGCCTCATATTCCGCGTGCATCTCCCGGAAGTGCTGCCATTGCCAGCCGAACGCCTCGGCGGTCTGGCGGCTGGCCGCCGAGAGGGCCGGCGGTAGCAGCCGGGGGACGCCCCGATCGATCGGATAGCGGTGTCCCGATCGACAGACCAGCTCGCCGGCCTCGATTTCTCCGCCCAGGTCCATCGGATCCCTCCCCCTCCGGGGGAGGGCAGGGTGGGGGCTCAGGGAGGGGGCCTCCAGCGAGAGGTCGCCGCGACAGACCGGACAGGCCAGGTAGTCGAGCAGCGCCGGCTTCAAATGGTGGCTTCTGCCGGTCGAGGTGCGGCCGCCACCCAGGTATCCTGCCAGCGGCTGAAAACGAACAGCGTCCAGAGCTGCTTTCGGTTGTCGCGCCGCCCGGCGAGGTGATCGTCCAGCAACTGGCGCACCGCTTCGGGGCGGAAGAAGCCATCATGCTTGATCCGATCCGGATGTAGGGCTTCCAGCAGCGGCTCCTTGAGCGGTCCCAGAAACCACTTCGCCACCGGAATGCCAAACCCCTTCTTGCTGCGGTGCAGGATGTCGGCGGGCAGGCGATCGCGCATCGCATGTTTGAGCAAAAACTTGGAGCGCAGCCCGCGGAGTTTGAGCGAGATCGGCAAGCGCAGGACGTAGTCGACCACCTCGGCATTGAGCAGCGGCACGCGCGCCTCGAGCGATGCCTGCATGCTGGCGCGGTCGACCTTCACCAGGATGTCGTTTTCGAGGTAGAGCTTCATATCCAGGTAGAGGACCTGGTTGAGCGGATCGCGAGCATGCTGCCGGGCAAAGTGCTCGGCGATGGTGTCGG
>VBAL01000102.1:4404-5121 GCA_005888595.1 Candidatus Segetimicrobium genomatis | reverse complement strand
TTGACGTGCTGGCGGGTGAACTTCGAGAGCAGCAGCGTGGGAAGAATCGAGGCATCGGCAAACGGCTCGTCGAGGCCGGCCGTCAGGTCGGGCAATAAGCCAAGCAGGGTCTCCGGCTCGAAGGTCATCTCATGGTGGTTCAAGCCGAGGTGCTCGGCCACCCGGCGGGCGTGCGCCGATTCGTCGAAGGACGGATCGCTGAACCCGATCGAGAAACTATTGACGTTGCCCGGGCTGAGCTCCGCCATCATCGCCGCCACCGTGCTCGAGTCGATGCCGCCCGAGAGGAAGACGCCCACCGGCACGTCGCTGATGAGCTCGCGGCGAACGGCCGACTTGAGAACCGCCCGCAGCCCTTCGGCGTGCTCCCCGAGCGACCGGCCGCCGGCGCCCTCCATTTCGCTTGGAGTCAGGTCGACGTCCCAGTAGCGGTCGACCCGGATCCCTCCGTCGGATTGCCGCCACTTGAGGAGGTGACCCGGTGGCAGCTTGGCGATCCCCTTGAAGATGGTGCGCGGGCTGGGCACGTACTCGAGCGCGAGGTAGTCGTCGAGCGCCACGGGGTCGAGCTCGGGCGTGACCCCGGGTGCTGCCACGATCGCTTTCAGCTCTGAGCCAAAAAGGAGCCGGCGTGGCTCGGCCATGTAGTAGAGCGGCTTGATCCCCATCCGGTCACGCGCCAGCAGCAGGGTCCGCTTCTGACGGTCCCAGATGGCG
>VBAL01000102.1:0-4392 GCA_005888595.1 Candidatus Segetimicrobium genomatis | reverse complement strand
GCCGTGCACGATGACCTCGGTGTCGCTGCGCGTCCGAAACCGGTGGCCGCCGGCGATCAGCTCGTCACGAAGCTCCGGATGGTTGTAGATCTCGCCGTTGAAGACGATCCATAGCGTCTGGTCCTCGTTGGCGATCGGCTGGTGTCCCCCTTCCAGGTCGATGATCGACAGCCGCCGTATGCCGAGCCCGACGCCGTCCAGGAGGAGGACGCCTTCGTCATCCGGCCCACGATGGGTGATCGCCGCGCACATGCCCGCGATCGCCGAGCGGCTCGGCGGCACGCCCGGGCCGGCGGCGATCCCACAGATCCCGCACATTAGATGATGGTCAGGAGCCGCGAACCACGGCGGCTTCGCTGGATCGCAGATTGCGGGCGCGATACGTCCGCGGGCCCATGCCGGCGTCGACCACCTGGCGCACGACATAGGTCGGTTTGCCCTGTGACTCGTGATAGGTGCGGACGCCCAGCTCCGCCAGCAGCCCCATCAGCAGGAACTGCACCCCGACGATGGCGAGGAAGACGGCCAGCAACAAGAGAGGGTTGTTGTGCGCCTCGGCATGCGGCGGAAACACCTTTTCGAGGATGACGACCACTCCCGCCAGGAAGGCGAAGAACCACGAGACGAAGGCGATCGTTCCGAAGAGGTAGTTCGGCTTGCTGGAGAAGCTACCCAGGAACTTCGCCGTCATCAGGTCCAGCAGCACGCGCAGCGTCCGGGAGAGACCGTACTTCGACTTGCCGAAGCGACGCGGATGGTGGTCGACTTCAAGCTCGGCGACCGAGGCCCCCGCCCAGGCGGCATACGCCGGAATAAAACGATGCATCTCACCGTAAAGGCGAACGCTGTCGAGGACCTCGCGACGGTATGCCTTGAGCGTGCAACCGTAGTCGTGGAGATCGACGCCGGTAATGCGGGAAATCACGGAATTCGCGATGCGCGACGGAACGCGACGCATGAGCGAATCCTTTCGGTCCTTCCGCCAGCCGCTGACGACGTCGTAGCCCTGGTCGAGCCGTGCGAGGAGCCGGCCGATGTCGGCGGGATCGTTCTGCAGGTCGCCGTCCATGAAGACGAGCGCCTCTCCTTGGCTGTAGTCGATGCCGGCCTGGAGTGCCGCTGTCTGGCCGAAGTTTCGTCGGAACTGGACGATGCGAACCTGTGGATCCGCTTGCACGATCGCGGTCAGGCGCTCGAAGGTGGCATCGGTGCTGCCATCGTCGACGTAGACGATCTCGCAGCTCCGGCCGAGCCCTTCGACGGCGGCGCGAAGGCGCTCGTGGAGCAGCGGCAAGGTCTCCTCCTCGTTGAGGAGCGGGATCACGATCGAGACGGCCGGAGGGTCGCCCGATATCGCCGGTGAACCGCTGTCTGCCCTCGACCTCGAGACCGTGCTCATGCGGGCACCCGTTCCTGGATGGAGGCGAGCTGGGCCACGAGTCCGGCTTCCAGCTGCCATTCGGGTCTGAAACCCAGCGCCGCTTCGGCCGCCGAGCAGTCGGCGTACGTGTGCCGCGCATCGCCGGCTTGCTGGGGGGTTACCGTCCGCTTGAGGCGGCGGCCGGTCAGCGTTTCCAGCAGGTGAATCACGGCGTTGAGTGTGACGCGGTTGCCGCCGCCGATGTTGAACACTCGGCCGGCGTTCTGCGCCGCCGAGGAGGCGGCGAGCAGGTTTGCCCGCACGATGTCCGCCACGTAGGTGAAGTCGCGAGTCTGTTCGCCGCCGCCAAAGATTTCGAACTCGGACCCGTCGAGCAGTGCGCTGCAGATTTTGTGAAAGGCCATGTCGGGACGCTGACGCGGACCGTAAACCGTGAAGTAGCGGAGAGAGACGGCGGGGATCCCGAAGGTTTGCGCATAGAGCCGGCAGAGGTGTTCGGCGGCGAGCTTGGTCGTTCCGTAGGGAGAAACCGGGGTGGGCAGCGCGCGCTCCGATGTCGGCAGCTCACGCGTATTGCCGTAGATCGACGAGGAGGACGCGAACACGAATGCCTGCACGGGGGCGTGCCGAACCGCTTGCAGCAGGCGCTGGGTAACCAGGATGTTGTTGACGACGTAACGGGGAAAATCCGCGTCCCAGCTGGCACGGACTCCCGCCTGGCCGGCTTGATGAAAGACGTGGGTGATGCCGTCCAGGAGGCGTCCAAGGTCGCCCGTGGCCAGGTCCATTTCGACGAATTGAAAGTTCGATTGTCCGCGGAGCTCGAGCAGATTGCGCTCCTTGATCAGCCGCGGATAGTAGTCGACAAAGCTGTCCACGCCGACCACCGGGTAGCCGGCCTGGACCAGGCCTTCGGCGAGGTGCGAGCCGACGAAACCGGCCACGCCGGTGACCAGGCAGCGAGCGGGCCCCAGCCCTTGGGCGCCTTTCGGCTGGCGGCCCCTCGACGTGATAGGAGTCAACCGCATGGTTGTTCGCTAAGCATAGCCCGGGAGTGGCCGTTGACCGATACACTTGGGGCCATCGCAGTCCGGCGTATCCTCCGGCCGTCGTTGCTCGTTTTCCTCCTTTACCTGGTCCTGAGCTTCCTCCTCTTCAGCCAAACCTGGTTGGCGCCCGCCACGCGGCTGGTCTACGGGGAGGCCGATGTCCGCGAGGTCACCTGGTTCATGGGCTGGACACCCTACGCGCTCGCCCACCTGCAGACGCCCCTCTTCAGCACCCATATCGATTACCCGACGGGCGTCAACCTGATGTGGAATACCGCATTGACCGTCCCTGCCCTGGTGCTATGGCCCCTGACCTGGGCCTTCGGACCGGAGGTGTCGACGAACGCGGCCATCACTCTGGCCCTGGCGGTCTCGGCATGGGCGGCCTACCTGGCCGCCCGCCGCTACGTTCGAAGCCGCCTGGCGGCCGTCGTCGCGGGGCTCGTCTACGGCTTCAGCCCGTTGATGATGTCGCAGTCACCAGGGCACATCCACATGACAATTGCCTTCTTTCCCCCGCTGGTCCTGCTCGCATTCGATGAAATCCTGGTCCGGCGCCGATATCCGAGCGCCTTGATCGGCGCGGGCCTTGGCCTGGCGGGGGCGGCACAGCTGCTGATCGGCGAGGAGGTCCTGGCGCTGACCGCCATTGTCGTTGCGATCGGGCTTGTCGTCCTGGCGTTGCTCTTTCGGCCACTGGTCACCAGCCGGTTGCGTGACCTTGGGCTGGCCGTAGCGGCGGGAGCCGTCGTCTTTGCCGTGCTCGCCATCTACCCGCTCTGGGTGCAGCTGTTTGGGCCCGAGCGGGTGGTCGGGGTGCTCCCCGATCCCTACGCCAACAATGTCCTCGCTTTCCTGGTGCCCACCCGCTGGCAGGCTCTCGACGTCGCGCCCGGGCTGGTGCACCTCTTCGCCGGCCGGAACATCATGGAGGAGGGCGGAGCCTACGTCGGGATACCCCTTTTGATCCTGCTACTGGCGGTCATGGTCGCCTTCTGGTCGAAAGGCATCGTGCGGCTTGCCAGCATCCTGGCGATCGTCGCCGCCATCCTGTCGATGGGCAGCCACCTGCAGGTCGGCGGCCGACACACGCGTATCCCGCTGCCCTGGATCGTGCTCGAACACAGTCCGCTGCTCAAGAACATCGCGCCTCCTCGCTTCATGCTCTTCAGCTACCTGATGATCGCGATCCTCATCGCCGTCTTTGTCGACTGGGCGCTCTCTCGACCGGGAGCCAACCAGCGCTCTGCTTGGGTGGCCGTCGCCATATTCGCCCTTGTGCCGCTCCTCCCCAGCGTTCCCTACCCCACCGACGCGGCTGTCACTCCGTCATTCTTTCTCGGGGGAGCGGTTCGACGCATTCCGGTGGGTGGCGTCGTGCTGGTCGCGCCGTTCTCCCGATCCTTCACCTCGGAGGCCATGATGTGGCAATCCGGAGCCGGAATGTCTTTCCGTATGCCCGAGGGCTATGCCTACCGCCCCGGACCGACCGGACCGACGCGCGATCCACCGCCTTCCGCGCTTCAGACCCGGATGTACTCGATTTACTATGACCTGCCGCGCTCCGCGCTATCGTCGGACGAGCTGCGGCAGATGCGGAGCGACCTCGCGGGAATGGGCGCCGGCACGATCGTGGTCGGGCCGGAGCCTCGCGAGCAGGAAATGGTCGACCTGTTCACCGAACTGCTGAGCCGGGCGCCGGAGCAGACCGGCGGCGTCTCCGTGTGGTGGTGATTCTCCCTCCCCCGCTTACGCGGGAGGGTTGGGATGGGGGCTCTATCGCTTCACGAGCGACAGCGCGAAGTGCAACACGGGAACGCCCAGCCAGAACGGCAGCAGATTGAGCCAGAGGGTCGAGCTGATCCACAACCAGGCGCGCTGACCCAGGAAACCGATCACCGGGACGCACAGCAGGGCGGCCAGCACGACGCCGGCACTGATCCGCCCGGAGCCGCTGTAGTT
>VBAL01000323.1:2036-2802 GCA_005888595.1 Candidatus Segetimicrobium genomatis | reverse complement strand
ATCGACTCCAGCATCTGCGTCGCGGTGATCACCGGCTTGCCTTGACGGTTGGCTTCCCGGATCAAGCGCTTCTGCACCAGGGGGACGTCCTCGAACGGAAGCTCCACGCCGAGGTCCCCCCGTGCCACCATCACCACGTCGCTCGCAGCGAGGATCCGGTCGAGGTCTTCGAGGGCGGCGGCTTTCTCGATCTTCGCGACGAGCTTCATCGTGGGGGGAACCAACTTGCGCAGCTCGGCCACGTCCTCGGCCCGGCGCACGAACGAGAGCGCGAGGTAGTCGGCCCCCCACCTGACCGCGTCGATCACATCTTCACGGTCCTTGTCGGTGAGGGCAGGCGCGCTCACCTGCATCCCGGGGAGGTTCATTCCCTTGTGTGCGGTCAGCGTGCCGCCGTCCACGACCCGCCCCCGCACCCGGGGAGGCTCGACGGCGGTCACCTCGACCGAAAGCAACCCGTCGTTCAACAGGATCCGGGCGCCGACCCGGGCATCCTGAGCGAGCAGGTCGTACGTCGTGGGGAGTTCGTCTCCCCGGGCGACGGCTTCCGGCGCGAAGGTGATGATCTGGCCCGGCACCAGCTCGCGGGCGGCACGGAGGTTCCCCACCCGGATCCGGGGACCTTGCAGGTCCACCAGGACCGCGATCGGCAGGTCCTTCGCCTCCGCCGCCCGTCGCACCGCCTCGATCCACCGCCCCCGATCCTCCGCAGTGCCGTGAGAGGCGTTCACCCGGATGACGTTCACTCCCCCGTCCAGGAGGGCCG
>VBAL01000323.1:1424-1985 GCA_005888595.1 Candidatus Segetimicrobium genomatis | reverse complement strand
CTCCACAGCGTGGTCCGGGGGCGATAAGAGAACGACTGGCCGATCGGTTGTCCACATTTCCTAGCGGACTACCTCGATCTGCTTGGTCTCCAACCGCTGTTTGAGCTCCTGCAGCAGGTGCAGTGACCGGGCGATCGCAGAGGCCGGCATCCCCTCGATCGTCCGGGCGGCCAGACGGCGCTCGAGCTGCCCCGCCCGCAACAGGACCTCCAGGCCGCGGCGCGTGAGGTTGACGCGCACCCCGCGGTCGTCATCGGGGTCGGGGGTGGTCTCGACCAACGCCTTGGCCTCCAGGCGCTGGATGAACGTGGTCGCGGCCGCGCGGGAAACACCGAGCTGCTCGGCCACCTCGCTGGGGCGCACTCCGTCGGGTCCCCCCTGATCGACGGCGGTCAGGGCCGAATGGGCGCGGTGAGAGAGCCCGTAGGCCCGGAAGGCCCGGTCCCCGGCGCGCTGGATGGCGGCGTAGGCCGCACACACGGCATCGGTCAGCTGCAGGGCCAGCTCGGAGCGGTCGGACACGGGAGCCCTCAGGAGTCAGCCATCAGCCATCAGCCATCA
>VBAL01000323.1:497-1379 GCA_005888595.1 Candidatus Segetimicrobium genomatis | reverse complement strand
AATACATCCCCACCCTGCAAGACCGCATTCTTTCTGGGTTTTTGGGGGCGGGGGGGCGTGGCACCAGGTCGGACGGCAGATGGCTGACGGCCGACGGCTCCTCAGCAGGACTGCGACCAGTCCACCGCCGATTCCCGGCCGCAGCGTGAGCACTTCAGACGGGCGGGCTTGCCCGCGAACTCCTGGCGCTCATGGCAGTGGGGGCAGACGCCGTAGGTGGTGTCGACTTCGCTTCCCTGCTTTCCCCCGAGCGTCGGGCGGAGGACCCCGGTTCGAGTGACCACGCTCCACTGGTCGGGCGGGTGCTGGCGGACGGTGACGTCGCTCAGACTGAGGCGGACCCGTTCACCCGTGCGCACGTCCACGACCACTTGTCCGTCCGACGTCTCCTCGACGATAGGATACCAAGCGCCGCGGCGGAGGATGTCGGCCACGCTGTCCGTGATCCGGGCCCAGCGCCGGGACGTCATAGCACCTCATGATACCACCTTTGCGTAGATTTCGTTATGCAGCCCGTCGGCACCATCGTCCGCCTTCAGATTCAGCGCTCTTCACTGAAGACCGGGGAGAAGCCCAATCGGGTCTACGATCCTGCCCCGATCCTTGCGGTGGACCGGCTCGCCGTGTCGCCCGACGGCGTCCTTGGCAGCGGCCGGGAGGGCGGCGGGGGCTGGTTCGTCGACATCCATCATCGCGCGCACCCATTCACGAAGAACGAGGACGGCCTGCACGGTGTCTCGGTCGGGTTCACGTCTCACTACGCCCTGATGCGGGACCGGTTTGGGAAGCGGATCGCGCCGGGATGCGCCGGGGAGAACATCCTCGCCCAGGCGGACCGGCGGCTCACTCTTGAGGATCTCCAGGTCGGCCTCGCCATCATCG
>VBAL01000323.1:0-476 GCA_005888595.1 Candidatus Segetimicrobium genomatis | reverse complement strand
CTTGCCGCCCGTTCACCGGGTGGGCGCTGGGAGGGCGAGTCGAGGCCGAGATGCTCAAGTCGCACCTCCAGTTCCTGGACGACGGGATGCGCGGGTTTTACTGCGTCGGAGAAGGGGCCGGTGTCGTTTCGGTAGGGGACAGGTTGGTGGCGCTCTGAGCCATCAGCGGCCAGCCATCAGCCATCAGTAACCTGAAGACAAGCAGCCGTCAGTCGGGTCGCGCCCCACTGACGGCTGGATGGCCGATGGCCGATGGCTTGCGGCTCAGCTCAGCTCATCCCAGGCCAGCCCCGCCGCCTTGTGGCACTTGTCGCAGGTGAGTTGCTGCGCTCCGGCCTCGAACGCCTGGCGGTGGCGGCAGGCCGGGCACACCGCGTACGTCAGGGGAAAGATCCGTCCCAGACGCTCCATCACGCGCGGCTCGCAGCGCACGATGGTCCAGCGCTCGGGGGCATGGTAGCGGATCTCGAGCAGGC
>VBAL01000322.1:1479-2079 GCA_005888595.1 Candidatus Segetimicrobium genomatis | reverse complement strand
CGTAGACGCCTCCCGTGACGACGGCGGGCCTGGTGGCGACCTCCCCGAGGGCGCGTACGAACCCTGAAGCATCCCGGCTTACGTAGACTGGAGACTCGTCGTCCACGAACGGCGTCACAATGAGCACCGCGTCCACACCCCCGGCCAGGTATGTCCCGGTGGCCGCGTAGACCGCGCGCCAGCTCTCAGGTGGCATGATTGTGTCCACCAGGCTGCAGAACACCGGTCCGGGGGGCACCAACGCTAGGCCTGCCGCCAGGGTGTGTGCCGACGTGGGCGTGTGACAGGGCTCGACACGAAGCGGCCGACCCACGTCACACGCGGCGAGGAGTCGCAGCGCGTCCCGGAACTCGTCCCGGACCATGCAGGTCAGCGTCTCACATCCCAGTCGCCCGAAGGTTTCCAACAGGCCCACCACGAGCGGCCGGCCGGCGACTTCCACCAGCGGTTTGGGCGCCGCGACGCCTCCCCCCCTCCCCCGGGTCAGCCGCGACCCCTCGCCGCCTGCCAGGACGAGCCCGTGCACTTAGCGCTCCCTCCGGGTAGCGGACAGGAGCAGGTCTTCCAGCTCCTCGATCCGCTCTACCCTGGCGGTTGGCG
>VBAL01000322.1:578-1464 GCA_005888595.1 Candidatus Segetimicrobium genomatis | reverse complement strand
CGTCCGACCGGCGGGTGCCACCCAAACGGTCCTCATGCCGAGCCCTGCCGCGGGACGGATGTCGGCCGCAAGATTATCGCCGATCATCCAGGCCCGGTCGGGACGCGTCTCGAGGGCTGCCAGCGCGTGGAGAAAGATGCGCGGGTCGGGCTTGCTGATCCCCAGGACGCCTGAGTCGACTGTGACGGTGAACAGGCGTATGAGGTCAAGTTCTGTCAGGCAAGGGTCGAGGTTGCCGGTGAAGTTGGAGACCACCGCGAGCCGGTAGCCGGCGGCCAGACGCTCCAGCACGGGGCGGTGTCGCCGGACGGTCGCGAGCGCCTCGGCATGGAATGGATCCGCCAGGCGTGTCGGCGCGATGCGGGCTGCTTCGGAGGCCGGCAGCAGCGTGCACAGCAGCCGTGAGTGGGCGTCGATGGTGGCCCGGAAGCCAAGGGCGCGAATCTCGGGAAGCCTGCCGAGCGCGACGTCGGCGGCGGTGACGAGCGGCTCGAACGCCGGGTAGGGGAGCGCCCCGCCGGCTGCGCGGTACGCCTCGTAGAACCGGGGCGCCCAATGCACGCCGTCCGCGTCGATTGTGCCGCCGAAATCCAGCAGCAGCGCTTCAGTTTCAGGCCGCGCGGTCACTGAGGCTAATCTGGAAGGCTCGTCGGGGTTCAGGAAGGAGGACCCGTGTGGCTGGCGTTGGCCGCGGCGCTCTTGGCGGATAGCACGCAAGATCTTCGGGTTGTGGTCTGGCGCGCCGAATCGCTGCACGTGGTGACCGCCGGGCGTGGGGACCCCGTGGTGCTGGTGCCGGGCCTCTTCGGCTCGGCGTTCGGGTTTCGCAAGCTCGTCCCGCTGCTGACGGGGGCCGGGTACCGTACGATCATCGTGGAGCCGCTCG
>VBAL01000322.1:0-215 GCA_005888595.1 Candidatus Segetimicrobium genomatis | reverse complement strand
CGCATCTGGATGCGACGCTGAAAGCGTTCCTCGGGATGGCGGCGGCGCGGGAGCGTTACAAGCTGGAACCGCATCTGGCGGAAATTCGCTGTCCGGTGCGCCTCGTGGTCGGCGGCGCGCGCCACGATGGAGATGTGGGCGCCGCCGAGGTAGTGTTGTTGCGCGGCCGGGTGCACGTGTTCGCGCTGGACAGCGTGCCCGGCGTGGGTCATTAC
>VBAL01000158.1 GCA_005888595.1 Candidatus Segetimicrobium genomatis | reverse complement strand
GAGATCGCCATTGCGAGATAGTCGGCGGCCGCGGCGTGATCGCCGCGCTCTTTGAGCAGCATCCCCAGTTCTCGTGCGGCCGCGCCAACTTCGGCAGGTAGCCGGGCGCGCTTGAACAGTTCCACGGCTTCCTTGAGTTGATCCACAGCCTGCTTCCAGCGGCGCTGCGCCTTGGCCACCTCCGCCAGGGTGACCAGGCAGCGGGCTTTCTGAACCTGGTCGTGGTGTTCTTCGGCCAGTGCCAGAGCCGCTTTCGCTTCCCGCTGCGCCTCCGTGAGTTTACCCATACGCGTCAGCACCCGGGCGAGTTCGTCCAGCGTCGCGGCCTTGTTGCGGACGTCACCGACCCTGTCCTGCACCTGCAGCGCCCGCGCTAACACCTCGTGAGCATCGTCGAACTCGCCCGTTTCGTGCAACAGTCGGCCGAGCGTGCGCAGTCCCGTGGCCAGATCTAACGAATCGTCCGTCTCGGCCAGCGCATCTTTTGCGATGCGCAGCGCCGCCACCGCTGCCGGATTCCGGCCCGCCGCGAGGTGGATCCGGGCGAGGCCCAACTGGGCGCGCCCCAGGATTAATGTGAGGTCCTGCCGTTGGGCCGCCTGGGCCACTTCGAGCAGGATGCGTTGTGCGCGGGCCGTGCGGCTTTGGCGGCTCATCAGTTCGCCGTACGTCAGTAGAGCTTTGCACCCTTCTGCGGAGCGAAGCGTGCGTGTGGAACGGAATTGCGCCAGCGCGTTCTCGAGCCGCTCGCGGCCGGCGTCCTCCTCGTGCCGGGTCAGTGCCAGATGCGCCATCCGCGATAGCGCGCGCGGTTCAAACGGCTGCAGCTGATTCTTGCGGCTCCAGGCCAGCGCGTCAGAGAATGCGCGCTCTGCGTCCCTGTGGCGCCCCTGCATGAACGCGATGTCCCCGCGGGTGAGGAGGAGTTCCGCGCGGAGGTCATTGGCGTCTTCAGCGAGCGTTTCCACCGCGGCGAGCAGCCGGTCGGTCTTTGGCGCGTTGGAGGAGGCGGAGGCGCGCGCCAGTTCGAGCAGGTTGAGGGCGGTTTCCCGCGGCAGTTGCGGCGTCTCCAGCAGCAGCAACGCCATCGAGGTTTGCAGACGGCTGGCCAAGGTGACCAGGGTGTTGACGGATGGATAGGTCCGGCCGGCTTCGAGGAGACTGATGAAGCTCTTGGTCAGGTTGGGGCGAGCGATGTCTGTTTGCGTGAAACCGCGGATGCGGCGCGCCTGACGGATATGGCCGCCCAGGCGTCTCAGCCACACAGGGGACTTCGCGGTCCGCTGTTCAGGCATATTTCACGACGATTCGCGCGTGCTAACGCCCACCCCTGCTAACGGCGCGGCGCGTCAAGCCGCCGCGGATTGATTGTGGCGCGGAATAAGTGAAGTTCCGTAAACACAAACTCCTCACGTGGGAATTTTTTCCCTCGGTTGAGGGTCGAAGTATGAACTATCGAACGATGCCGCGCAGACCTCGGAGGCAGTCCTGATCAGCGCATGTCGGGTTGGAGGATCACGCCTCCGCCAGGGGAAAATGTTCTCTAATAATGAACTCAGGCCACAAACCAGACTGCGGGCGAGGTTCACGGGCGATGGATAAGTTCCGCTTCACGGGACTGTGGGTTCTTGTTGTCTGCCTGGCGCTGTTTCCTGCCTCTGCGTCCTCGCAGGCTACTCTGGATGATCTGGTCATCCGTGCCTTTGATATCAACGTCTCGATCACCCCAGTCCCTCTAAAATACGAACTTGAGGGTGGTCAGTTGCGCTTCCTCTCGCACGGCACCCTCCGCCGCACCACGACGGCGATGGTCGAGGTGACGGCCCTGAGTCCGGTTTCCACGGCACGATTCTTTTTTGACAGCGATGTAAGGCTGACGTCCGTGAAGGCGCCCGCTTATCAGGTGGCATCCGATCGCCAACACGACACGCTCACCCTCACCTTCACTCCCGCGCTCTCACCCGGGGCCAAGGTTGCCGTCACCTTTGACTACGAAGGGCAACCCCTGTACATCTTCAATGAGTATGTCCAAGTGTCTGAGGGGTCGCTCTATCCCCTGCTAATTAGTCCGTTCGGGGACTTTTCCGCCAACCTGGCGCGGGTAAAGCTTACCACACCGGGTGGATACAATATCGCGGGCACCGGCAAGCTTTTTGTGAGCGAAGATGGCGTGCGCACGTGGGATACTGAGATCCCGGTCCCCTGGGTAGCGGTCGCCGGGGGGCGTAAGCACACGGTACGTGACAAGGCCGTCGGCGGCCTGACAATGCAGTTCTACGTTCCTCCCGGCGAGGATCGGAATCTCGACAAGCTTGCTGACTTTACAGCCAGAGCGGTAGGCTTCTATAGCGACCTTCTGTATCCATTTCCCTACTCGGAGCTTCGCGCTGTTTCCCTGTTTAGCGTTTCCGGCGGCATCGGGTACCCGGCGTTTCTTCTAATCGACGATCGAGCTTTCCGCAACACTTTCACCGGCGATCTCAACCGGGACTCATTCCTCTTTCAGCTCATGGCTCACGAGGCCGCTCATAGCTATGTCCCCAGCCAGACGGTTCCTAAAGGCATAGCGTTCATCTGGCTCTCCGAGGGTTTTGCCGAGTATCTCTCGCTGATGGCAGTCGAGACATCGCTCGGGCCAGACGCCTTCAAGCGTGAACTACAGGAGGAGCGCGACAAATACGCCTTTGTCGTCGCGACTGCTCTCACGGAGCCGTCAATTGCTTCAATCACCTTTGCTAACTACCACGGTCGTGTAGCGAAAAATGTTATCTATGCAAAGGGCTCGTTGGTTTTGCACATGCTGCGGGGCGTGTTGGGCGATGAGCTGTTCAAGAAGGGGTTGGCGGCGTACTTCTCGGACTTCCGCGGCCGAGCCGCCCGCGTGGCCGATTTCCAAGCGACCATGGAGCGGGTCTCGGGCCAGTCGCTCGGCTGGTTCTTCGACGAATGGATCAACGAGAAGGTCCTGCCCGACTACACCATCAGCCGTGCAACGTCTTTGCCTACCCCGGACGGCGCATTCCAGACGACTGCCACCCTGCGCAACCTCGGAACGGGGCAGATGCCGGTCGAGGTTGGGTTTGTCATGGATGGCGACGTGCAGATACAGAGAGCAGAGGTCCCCAGCGGCGGTGATGTGACCGTGACCGCGACCACGCCAAAGCCGGTGAAGCAGGTCGAGGTAGATCCGAAGAAGTGGGTGATCCAAAAAGATTACAAGAACGATGTGGCTCCCGTGCGGTGACCCCTAAATCCCCAGATAGGCGCGTCTGACCTCGGCGCTTTGAAGAAGCTCGAGCCCCGGTCCCGCGAGGACGATCCGCCCGCTCTCCAGCACATAGCCGCGATCCGCGATGCGCAGGGCTTGTTGGACATTCTGCTCGACCAGCAGCACCGTAAGGCCTTCCCGGCGAATGTCCTGCACGACCCGGAATACTTCCTCCACAATCGTAGGCGCCAGTCCCAGGGAGGGTTCGTCGAGCATCAACAGCCGCGGTGCGCTCATCAGCCCCCTGCCAATGGCCAGCATTTGCTGCTCACCGCCGCTGAGCGTGCTCGCTTCCTGCAGCCGCCGTTCGCGGAGGAGTGGGAACAAGGTGTAGACCCGGTCGAGGTTGTTCCTCCGCAGCGGCCGGGTGCGCGGGAGGGACGAGCCGGTGAGCAGATTCTCCTCGACAGTCATCTGGTTGAACAGCTGACGCCCCTCAGGCACCATCGCCACCCCGAGGTTGACGATGTCGTGCGCGGACATCCGATCGAGCCGGTTCGTTCCGAACTGCACTTCGCCGCCCCGAGCCCGAAGAAGGCTGGCCACCGCTCGCAGCGTGGTCGTCTTGCCGGCGCCGTTGGCCCCAATGAGGGCGACCAGTTCTCCAGGCCGGACCTCCAGCGAGACATCCCACAGGACTTGCACGTCACCATAGCCGGCCTGGAGGTGACGCAGGGTGAGTGTGAAACCGGGATCTCGCATCTAGTGTGTCCCGAGATACGCATTGATGACGTCCGGGTTGCTGGCAACCTGTGGGGGGGTGCCCTCGGCGATCTTGCGGCCGTGGGTGAGCACCACGATCCGATCCGAGAGCCCCATGATTACCCGCATGATGTGCTCCACCATGATGATCGTGGTGCCGCGGTCACGGATCCGCCGAATGAGTTCGACGGTTCCCTCCGCCTCTACCGGATTGAGGCCTGCCACCACTTCGTCGAGAAGGAGGAGAGTCGGATTGAGGGCGAGCGCGCGGGCGATTTCCAGACGCTTCCGGCCGGCGGTCGTCAGCGCTCGGGCCGAGGCAGCCGCGAATTCGCTGAGGCCCATCATCTCCAGGATTTCAGCAGCCCACCCCTCTGCCGCGCGGCGGCTGGGGTGCCGCAAGAACGCTCCCACGAGGACGTTCTCCATCACAGTGAGGCGCGGAAACGGCTTCATCACCTGGAACGTGCGCCCGATGCCCAGTTCTGCGCGTCGGTACGCGGGCGCGTGCGTGATCTCGCGGCCCCGGAAGAAGATGCGTCCACCGGAAACCCGCAGCGCCCCGCTGACCAGATTGAAGAACGTGGTCTTGCCTGCGCCGTTCGGACCGATGAGGCCCACGATCTCCCCTTCCGCAGCGGTAAATTCAACTTCGTTGACAGCCACGAGGCCGCCGTGCGCAACACCTCAGGCACGGCGCGCCCTCCGTACAGCTGTGCTGAGGCCGTCCGGCGCAAACAGCACGACGAGGATGATGAGCACCCCATAGACAAAGAGGCTCTTCCCGGGGAAGTAGATGCGGAGCACTTCTGACCCTCCGACCAGGAGCCCCGCCCCTATCAGGGGGCCGAAGAGTGTGCCGGCGCCTCCGATGTAAGCCATGAGGGCGAGCTGGACCGAAAGGTCGAGGCTGAACATTCCGCGAGGCTCGAAAAATCCGAGAAAGATCCCGTACAGTGATCCCCCCAGCGACGTGAGCGCAGCACTCGCAAGGAAGGCCCACACTCTCGGGTGGGATTGATGCCCAGCGCCATGGCCGCGTCTTCGTCCTCCCGAATTGCCTGGAGGTGGTAGCCAAAACGGCTCCGCTGCAGCCACCATGCCACGACAAGTGCCAGGCTGAGGAGGACCAGGGCCATGTAAAACTCGACCTGCCGGCTGAACAGGTCCAGCCCTAGGAAGCGGGGCAAGCCCGGCAGCGAGATGCCTTCCGCGCCCCCCGTCAGCCGGGCCCAGTTGTTGGCAACAATTCGCGTCATCTCCGCTACGGCGATCGATGCCAGGGCGAAGTACGGGCCGCGCAGCCGGAAGGTCACGCCGCCCCACATCGCGGCGACCGCGACGCTTGCGCCCACCCCGACCATCGCCCCCCACCATGGAGCGGCGCCGTTCCGCAGAACCAGCAGAGCCATGGCATAGGCGCCGATTCCGACGAACACCGCGTGGCCCAGCGACAACTGTCCTGTCCATCCCCCCAGCACGTCCCACGCCGTGGCCATCGCGGCAAAGAGCACGATAGTCACGCCCAGTGTCATAAAACTCGGGAACGCCGCCGGGTAGAAGGCCAGGAGGGCAAGGAGCACAAGCGCGCCCGTCAGACTCGAGGTCCCCGGGCCAATTCGGGGCCGCATGGCTGGGTGAGAGCCTGAAGGTGGTGGCGTCTGGCGCATCAGGCGGCTACGTGCGGCTTCGTCCGAAGAGTCCGGCCGGACGCAGGAGCAGCACCAGCAGAAACGCCGCGAGCCCAAAGGCATCGCGGTAACTGCTGCTGACGTAGGCCGCGCCCAAGGACTCCGTGACCCCCAGCAGCAGGCCTCCGCCGATCGCGCCCGCGACGTTACCCATGCCCCCCAGCACGGTCACGACAAATGCCTTCAGCGTATAGGTCGGCCCGATTGACGGGTGAGCGAACAACTGTGGTAGGAGCAGGGCTCCCGCCAGCGCCGCGAGCGCAAAGCCGATGCCAAACACCAGGCTCCGCACCCGACGCGTATTGATCCCCTGGAGCTCTGCGGCGTCCGCGTTTTGCGCAGCTGCGCGGATGGAACGGCCGAGGTCCGTGCGCTCCAGGATGAGCGCCAAGCCACCGATGACCACGACCGTCAGGACAAACGCGATGGTCAATGCCGTGCTGAAGTGCTGGTGGAATACCGGGTATTGATGATCTGTGGAGCATCGCCAAAAGTGAAGAGGAGCACGTTGCTCAGAACCAGCCCAATGCCTACGGTCATGAGGATGGAAGCGTGCTCCGGCGCTCGGGCGATGGGTTCCAGGAGGGACCGTTCTACGATGACCCCCAGCAGCCCACCTACCAGCACGACGAGAGGGACCAGCAGGAACGGATCGGCATGCAGACGTTCGAAGAGAAACAACGTCGTGAACATGCCCACGACCAGGAACACCCCGTGGGCAAAGTTCACGATGCGCATGACCCCAAAAATCAGGCTGAGGCCGATGCCGATAATGGCGTAGACCCCGCCCGTGAACACCCCATTCACGACGATCTGGACGAATTGGACCACGGCTTGCCCCTAGCCGGCAGCGGCTACTTCCGCGCAGTCCATACGGGCGTTGGATAGATCACCTTTCCCACCGCCACATCGGGCGGCCAGACGGTGACGTACTTGTTGCGCTGCACCTGCATGAGAATGGACGGAAGCGGATTCTGGTTATGGAACCCGTTGAAGTCCTTGAACTCCACTGTCCCAAACGGCGTCGTCAGCCTCGTGGCCAGCAACGTCTCGCGGATCCCTTCCGGGGTGAGCGCCGTGGCCCGTCGCAGGGCATCTGCGGCCACGGTCGCGCCGGCGTATGAACGGATGGCATGGTAACTGGGTTCCACCCCGCCCATAAACGCCTTGAGCCGGGCGAACAACTCATGGGCCCTGGGATAGTGCACGTCGGGGCTCCATGCCGCAGACGTGATCACGTATTCCACGGCTTCGCCCCCGCCCTTCAGGAAGGAGGGGATCGCGAATCCCGTGGCGCCGGCGCCGGCGAAGACCTTGGCATTGAGGTTCACTTCTTTGATCTGGCGCATCAGGGCCACGGCGTCGGCCTCGTAACTCGACATCGCCAGAACATCCGCGCCGATATCCCTGATGCGGTTGAGCACCGGACGAAAGTCCGTCAGTCCTTCATCGTACGCCTGGTCGAACACCACCTGATAGTCACCGTCTTTCGCCTGCGTGACGAGTGAGTTCTCCACAGAATGCCCCAGAGCGTTGTTCGAGACGAGGATGGCGATGGTCTTGATCCCGCCGAGCTGCTTGAAGAGAGCAAACAATGGTTTTACGTACGCGTCCGTATTCTGCCCGACGCGAAAGACGTAGTCGCTGCCGGGTTTGGTGATCGAGTCATCTGCGGAGTTCGAGTTGAGCAGCGGGACGCGCTGCCGGGCCATGTACACGGCGAGTGGCTTCGTGATCGAGCTGGAGTACGCTCCTAGGACGAGGGGGACGCCGGATCTGATGAATTGCTCGGCCACGGTCAGCGCGGTGTTTGCGTTGGACGTGTCGTCTTGGAGGTCGATGAGCAGGGGCCGGCCGTTGATTCCACCCGCGGTGTTGATGTCGTCGACCGCCAGTGCGTAGCCAGCACGTTCCATGGATCCAAAGGTGGCGAACGACCCCGTGAGCGAGGAGATGGCCCCAAGGCGAATTGGTTCCCCCGAGGCGGGAGCGGCGCCGGAGATTCCCCCGGCAGTCCCCAGCAGCAGCAAGGCAAGCGCCAGGGCCAAGAGCGTTTGCATCATCTCCTACACCTCCTTGGGATGTCGGACAAGTTTTATTATAGGGCTTAAGGTTTCTTCACTTGAAGTTCCTGCCAGTACGATGACATCGGAGCAGTTCAGGCGCCTCCTTGGCCGGATTCACGCAGAGGTTCCCGACGAGTCCGCACGCCTTTTGGAGCGTCTTCGCCGCCAGCGGCGTGCTCCACTCTTGAAGGTGCTGATGCAAACGATCCTGTCGCACCAGACCACGAGCACACAGACCCGACGTGCAATCGACCGGTTGTGGGCTCGTTACCACACACTGGAGCGGGTGGCGGATGCCAGGCCGGCTGAGATCAAGCGTCTCGTCGACAACGTCGGGCTCGGACAGATCAAGGCCAGGCGCCTCGTCGCGATGGCGGTCGACATTAGAGGACGCTGGGGCGGCGAGCAACGGCTCGCGCGTTACCTGAGGTCCGCGCCGCTAGAAGAGGCCCGGCGGGTGCTCATGGACCTGCCGGGCGTGGGACCCAAGACGGCGGCGGTGGTCCTGTTGTTCCGGTTCCATCGTCCCACATTTCCTGTAGATACCAACATCTTGCGCGTGGCTCGGGAGCTGGGCTGGGTTCGGAGGAACGCAGATCCTGAGGATGTGCGGAATCTCGTAGAGAGAACACTTCCACGAGACCCCGCGCTTCTTCTCAAGGCGCACGCGTACCTGATCGCGCTTGGTCGGGCCACGCAGCGCGGGCGGAGACGGGATCTACTCGATAGACTGCGCTTGACGTGACCCGCC
>VBAL01000157.1 GCA_005888595.1 Candidatus Segetimicrobium genomatis | reverse complement strand
TTTCGGTGCTGCTCCTCGCCTACGCCGCGCTGGTGGGGTTGGGTGGGGCGAACCTCTTCAAGAGCGTGATGTCGGTCCTGTTTGGTCTGATCATTGCGGAGATTGGGACGGATACGATCACCGGAACGCTCCGCCTGATGTTTGGCACCTTCGCGCTCCTGGCCGGGATCAAATTCCTCGTCGTTGTGGTTGGCGCGTTTGGGATCGGCGAGCTGCTGCGGGCCGCCGAAGAGAACATCATGACCAAAGGCGCAGTGGCCGCGCGGATCAGCTGGGCGAATGTCTTTGATGCTTTGAAGGAGATGCGGGGGTACTGGAAGACCTTTCTCCGATCCACCATCAGCGGCTTCTGGATCGGCGTGCTGCCGGGTACCGGAGCGACACCGGCGTCCTTCGTGGGATACGGGCTGGCCAAGCGCTTTTCCAAGCATCCGGAGAAATTCGGCACCGGGATTCTCGAGGGCGTCGTCGCTCCCGAGTCTGCGGCTTCCGCCGCCGAGGTGGGCGCGCTGCTGCCGATGGTCACCGTCGGCGTCCCCGGGTCGCCCACGGCGGCCGTGATCCTGGGCGCCCTCCTGATCTGGGGGCTGCAGCCCGGGCCGCTGCTGATGCGGGACCACCCCGAGGTCGTCTGGGGATTCATCGCCAGCATGTACATCGCGGTGATCATCTCCGTGACGCTCAATCTCTTCGCGATTCCGATCTGGACCCAGATCCTGCGGATCCCGTTCACCGTGCAGGTGCCCCTGATCACCCTGTTGTGCTTCATCGGTGGCTACACGGAAAACAACACGCTGTTCACGATGTGGATGGTCATGGTGTTTGGGCTCATCGGCTTTCTCTTCAAGAAGCTCGATTATCCGCTGGCACCCCTGGTGGTGGCCATTGTCCTGGGCGATGACACCGAAGCCGCCCTCCGTCGCAGTCTGATCATGTCCCACGGGAGCCTTGGGATCCTTTTCACCAGGCCTGTGTCCCTCGCTCTGCTCCTGCTCGCTGCAGCACTCTTCTTCCTCCCGGTCATCAGCGCAATCATGAACAAGCGACGGTCGATCCCCAGGGCGACCCGCTGAGGCCATCCCCTCAAAGCTCAGACTCGGTTTTAGTAGAGCGCAGCCATGCCGGCTGAGTGGTGGCGTGTTGGCGCAGCCGCGCTGCCGCTGATTGCGCTGCTGGTCGGGCTGTTGATCCTGCGCTGGCCCGGGGTCCGAGCCGGGCTGGTGGCGCTGGTGGCGACGCTGGTGCTGGCCGCCACCGTCTTTGCCACATCCCCCGGCATCTTGGCGGTGGCGTTGTGGCGGGCCGCCGCCCTCAGCCTCAACGTCCTCTACATCGTCTGGGCGGCACTGCTGCTGTATCAGGTCACGGACTCGACCGGTGCGATCAAGAGCATCGGCGATGCCGTCGCCCACCTCACCGAAGATCATATCTTGCAGCTGCTGATCATCGGATTTGCCTTCAGTTCATTCCTCCAGGGTGTCGCAGGGTTCGGCGTTCCCGTCGCTGTCACCGCGCCGCTGCTCATTGGCTTGGGATTTGATCCGCTGGAGGCGGCCGCGATCCCGCTCGTCGGGCACGCCTGGGCTGTGACGATGGGCGCGCTGGCCTCCGCGTTTCAGGCCTTGCTCGCGGTGACCGGTCTACCTGCGCAGGCATTGGCGACCTGGATCGCGATCCTCCTGGGTCTGGCCTCGGTGGCCACGGGATTCGCCGTCGCCCACATCCACGCCGGGCTGCGGCCATTCCGCCGCGCCTTCGGGGCCACGCTGACCCTCGGCGTCGCGATGGGGGCCACCCAACTAGTCCTGGCGTTCACCCGGCACTGGGTCATCGCATCGTTTGCCGCCGGGATGGTGGGGCTGGCCGTCAGCATGGGGCTGGCCAAACTGGCGCGGCGCCGCGCCGGTTATTTCGGGTTGCTCCCGGCGTGGCCGCCGCCGGAGGGACGCCGCGAACCGCCGCGACCGGCCCCGGCCGCCGCCCCTGAGATGCCCTTTCGCATCGCGTTTCTTCCCTACTATCTGCTGATCGTGGTGGTCACGCTGGTGGGGCTGGTGCCCCCTGTGGCCGGGCTGGTGGACGGCTGGATGGTCTCCATTGCGTTTCCCCGCACCGCCACGGGTCTGGGGTGGATCACGGCGGGGGATAGGTTTCAGTTCCCGCCATTGGGCCACCCGGGTGCGCTCCTCCTGTATACGACGATGATGACCGTCGTGGCATTCAGGCTGCTGCGGCGGCGCCCGCCGGAGTGGAGGACGGTCTGGCGGGAGAGCACCGCCCAGGGAATCCCCACGTCGATCACCATTCTGGCGCTCGCCGGCGTGGCTATGGTGATGACCTATAGCGGTATGACCTTTTTGCTGGCCAGAGGACTGACCCGGTTGGTCGGCCCGCTCTTTCCGTTTCTCTCGCCGTTTCTCGGCATGCTGGGGACCATCATCACAGGTAACAACACGAACTCCAATGTCCTGTTCGGTGTGCTGCAGCGGGACGCGGCGAGGCTGCTGCAGTTAGATCCGGTCCCGATGGCGGCGCTACAGACCGCGGGGGGCGCGCTGGGATCGATGGTTGCGCCGGCCAAAGTGGTTCTGGCGACGGCGACCACCGGCCTGGCCGGACAGGAGGGGCGTGTGATTCGGATCACGCTGCCCTACGCGATCGTCTTGACCGCGCTCATGGGAATCATCGGATTGCTTGTGCAGCTGTGATCCGCCGTTTCGAGGGGGGAGCTCTATGAAGTGGGTGACCCGGGAACACGTCAAAGTTGATCGCGTGGCCTGTCCCTGGTTGATTCTAAAGTTTGTCGATCCTCAGGCGCAGTTTCTGTTTGTGCCGCCCGAGCAGGTACTCGAGGTGGCGCGGCGCGAGGGCGCCATCCCCTATGACGTCACCGGCGTCGAGTTGGGGCACCATCAGGGGAAGTGCAGCTTTGAAGCTATCGTCGCCAAATACAAGATTGACGACCCGGCCGTGCATCTGCTAGCACAAATCGTGCACGGGGCGGACGTGGCCCAAGATCTGTACCGACGCCCGGAGGCTCCCGGGTTGAAGGCGGTCGCGGAAGGTTTTCGCCAACTTGGATTGGTCAACGATCGCGAGATTCTGGCCAAAGAGTTCATCGTCTACGACGCGCTGTATGCTTATTGCCGCCAGGTGGTGCCGCCGGCGTAGGAGGGGAACCGCGCCCGCCGGGTTCGAAGAACAGGTGGGATGGAGGGCCATGAGTTTGACGTCGTGATCGTGGGCGGCGGCTCGGCAGGTTGCGCGGCCGCGGGACGGTTGTGCGCCACGACCGATCTGCGGGTCTGCCTGGTGGAAGCCGGACCGGATTACGGACCGGTGAGTGAAGGCTACTGGCCCAACGAACTCCTCGACTCCCGGGTGCGACCGGGCACGCATGATTGGGGCTACGCCGAAGAGCGTGACGACGGTTCGACGATCCCCGAACCGCGGGCCAAGGTGATCGGCGGGTGTTCGACCCACAACCTGTGCGCCGCGTTGTGGGGGATGCCGGCGGACTACGACGCGTGGGCCGCGGCGGGAGACTATGGGTGGGCGTATGCCGATCTCCGTCCGCTGATCGATCAAGTGGAACAGTGTGCGGAGCCGGATGCGGCACACCATGGGCACGGCGGGTCTCTGCCCACTCGCATCTATCGTGACGACGAACTCTCGGTCTGGCAGCGGGCATTCTTGCAATCGGCGGAAGCCGCCGGATTTCCCCGGCTTCTTGAACTGAGCGGGCCGGATCCGCCGCAGGGCGTGGCGCCGTTCTACGCCAACGTGCTCGACCACACCCGCTGGAACTCGGCGTTTGCGTTCCTCGATCCGGTGCGGGATCTGCCCGCCCTCACCGTCTATGACGGCACCACCGCCGACCGCTTGCTGCTCGATCAGGAGAACGCCACCGCGCTAATCTGTCGCGGCGGGGCCGGCGAGCTGGAACTGGTGTCGAGAATGTTCATCCTTGCCGCAGGCGTCTACGGATCGCCCACCATTCTGATGCGGTCGGGGATCGGGCCGGGCGAGCACCTCACGGAGTTGGGCATCTTTGTTGTTACTGATTCGGCCGGGGGCGGCGGGAATCTGCACGATCATCCCGGGGTTGCGATGCGATTCGGTCCGTCCCAGGAGGCCCGGCGGTCGGTGGCGGAGGATTACCGCCGTGGCGCGCTCCGGCAGAGCCAGGTCATCCTGCGGGGGAGCAGCAGTCTGTGTGCGAATGGGTTTGATCTTCACGTCTTGCCCTACCTGCACGAGACGGAAGCCGGCGAGTGGGAATTCATGATGTACGCGTTCAATATGACCCCGCGGTCACGCGGTCAGGTGCGGCTGCGCGGGGATGACCCCGAGCTCGCGCCGGTGATTGAGCGGCGGCTGCTCTCCGACCCAGAGGATCGCGACATGGCCGTGCTCGTGGACGGCGTGCTCCTGGCCCGGCATCTCACCACGTTCGAACCTCTGGCCTCCACCATCGCCGTCGAGGTGGATCCCGGCCCACGCGTCAAGCGGGTGGGCGACCTTCAGATATTTGCCCGGAGCACTGTCGACGCCTACGCGCACCCCGTGGGGACGTGCAAGATGGGGCCGGCGACGGATCCCCA
>VBAL01000156.1:3968-10988 GCA_005888595.1 Candidatus Segetimicrobium genomatis | reverse complement strand
GGCGATCTCGCCGGCGTTCTTGGTGGCCGTGCGCTGGGCGTCGTTGAAGTATGCCGGCACAGTAATGACGGCCTCGCTCACCGGCTCCCCCAGATAGGCCTCAGCGTCAGCCTTCATTTTTTGCAGGATCATCGCCGAGATCTCTTCGGGGGTAAACGTCTTCCCGGCCGCCGGCAGGCGCGCCACGGCCATTCCGTTGCTGCCCTCCTCGACCTTGTAGGGGACCATCTTGCGCTCGGTCTCGACTTCGGAGTACCGCCGCCCCATGAATCGTTTGATGGAATAGACGGTATTCTCCGGGTTGAGGATGGCCTGCCGCTTGGCCATCTGCCCCACCAGGCGTTCCCCAGTCTTGGCGAAGGCCACCACGGATGGCGTCAGGCGGCTGCCCTCCGCGTTGGGGATCACCTGCGGCTCACCGCCGATGACGACGGCGATGACCGAGTTGGTCGTTCCCAGATCGATGCCGACGACCTTACCCATCTTGATTAACTCCTCTCTCGTCTCTTGCTCCAGAAGATCGCAGTCGGGCCGCGTCACCTGCTACTCCGCCACCTCAACCTTGACGCTCTTCGGCTTCGCCCGCTCACCCTTGGGCACCCGGATCTCCAGGATCCCATTCTTATAGGACGCCTTCGCTAGATCGCCCTTGACCTCACTGGGCAGGGGCAACGTGCGGATGAAGGAGCCGTAGCGCAACTCGCGCCGGACATAGTTGCGGCCCCTCTCCTCATGCTCCGTCTTAGCCTCGCCCTTGAGCGTAAGTGTATCGTCTGTCACCGTGATGTCGACGTTCTTGGGATCGATGCCGGGCAGCTCCGCGCGGACGACAACGTCGCTGTCGGTCTCAAACAGCTCGACCGCCGGCTGCCATGCCGTCAGCGCCTGCCCGCGAGAGCGGCGGGTGAAGACGTCCTCAAACAGCTTGTCCATCGACTCGCGCAGGGACGCGAGGTCGTCAAATGGATCCCATCGGATCATGCTCATGGCACTCGCCTCCTTCGCACTGTGCGTTCCACGACCCACGACACCACGTCTTTGGATCCCCGCAACTCCATCCGCTCATGAATCTCCATCAGCACTCTGACTCCTGCCAGATTCAGCCCCATCTCCTGGGTCAGGTGGCGGATGCTCCGCACCCGCTCCAGGTCGCGCTCCGAGTACAGCCGCTGGTGGTTGCGCCGCGCCGGCTGCACCAGCCCCTTCTCCTCATAGATGCGCAGCGTCCGGGGATGCAGGCCGAGCAGGTCTGCGGCCACGCTGATCACATACACTGGCAGATCATCCCGGCGACTTCGCACCCCGGCCACCTCCAAGACGAAGCGTACTAAGCGGAGCATACGTTGTCAAGTATCTTGACAGCGTTATTGTCATGTAGCAGGTGCCGTGCCGGTGGCGCGGAACCTCCGAGAGCGGGCGCGGCCGTGGCCGGAATAGCGCGCCGCCGCCGCGCGTTTTAGCCTAAGTGGTTACCATGCGCGACGTCATTGTTTTGGGTTCTGGGCCGGCCGGGCTCACCGCCGCCATCTACGCAACCCGGGCTGGACTGCGCCCATTGGTCTTTGAGGGCGCGGAGGCCGGCGGCCAGCTGATGCTCACCACGGAAGTGGAAAACTATCCGGGGTTCGCCGACCCGATCTTGGGTCCCGACCTCATGGCCGCCATGCGCAAGCAAGCGGAGCGTGTCGGCAGCGAGTTCCTCAGCGAAGATGCCGTCCAGGTGGACCTCCGGCACCGGCCATTCCGTATCACCAGCCAGAGCGGGGAGACCTACGAGACCAAAGCGCTGATCGTCGCCACCGGTGCCAGAGCCAAACTGTTGGGCCTGCCGGGCGAACAACGGCTGATGGGACGGGGGGTGAGCACGTGCGCCACGTGCGACGGTTTCTTCTTCCGCGAGCGCAACGTGATCGTGGTCGGAGGCGGCGACACGGCAATGGAAGAGGCGCTGTACTTGTCTAAGCTTGCCAAATCGGTGACGATCGTGCACCGCCGGGACCAGCTGCGGGCCAGCAAGATTCTGCAGCAGCGCGCCATGAGCAATCCCAGGATCAGCTTCGTCTGGAACCACGTCGTCGCGGACATCGTGGGTGATGGGAAGGTCAGCGGCGTCAAGTTGAAGGACCTGCGGACCGATCGCATCGCGGAACGACCTGTCGACGGGGTGTTCGTCGCCATCGGCCACGCGCCAAACACCGACCTGTTCCGCGGCCAGTTAGAGATGGACGAGAACGGGTACATCACCCGGACACACCGCTCCTCGACAAGCGTGGAAGGCGTGTTCGCGGCCGGGGTACGGGTGCGAAGCCGCGATCGACGCGGAACGGTGGCTGCAGCACCAGGGAAACTAACGGAAACGGGAAGCGGGAAACAGGAATCCATAGACGGGCAACATCACAAACGAAACGGGGGGCTTTTGCAGCTCCCCGTTTCCTGTTTCCCGTTTCCGTCAGTTCGTTCTCAGCTGACCTTCGCCGTCGCCAGGATCTTCTCCACCCGCTTCTTTAGCTCCGGCTTTGGCATATAGCCCACGAGGCGGTCGACCATCTCGCCGCCTTTGAAGATGCCCAGCGTTGGAATGCTCATGACTCCAAAGCGGTTGGCCACGCCTGGGTTTTCATCAACGTCGACCTTCACGACCTTGACCTTTCCATCGTACTCGGCGGCCAGGTCCTCGATGATCGGCGCGATCATCCGGCACGGCCCGCACCACTCTGCCCAGAAATCAACCAGCACAGGCTGCTCAGCTTTGAGCACCTGAGTGTCGAATTCCTTCTCACTGACATGGAGCGCCTTGCCCATACCATGGCCTCCTTACGGCATTCCCAGCATCCGTGGGTAACGCTCCCCCGGCAGGGAGTATTCCACCGGGATTATACCTCACCGGGCGCTGGCCAGACAGCGCCCTCACCGGAGGAGATGCGCAATCACCCAGTAGGTGCACCCGGCGACGATCGCGGCCGCCGGGATGGTCAGGACCCACGCCCACAAGATCCGCGTCGCCACCCCCCACCGCACCGCGGAGAGCCGACGCGTTGCGCCCACGCCCATGATCGCTCCGGAGATGGTGTGGGTCGTCGAAACGGGGATGCCCCCGAATGATGCCCCCAGGATAGAAATGGCGGCTGCGGTCTCTGCACAGAACCCGCCCACCGGCTGCAGTTTGGTGATCCGCATGCCCATCGTCTTCACGATCCTCCACCCACCGACGAGGGTGCCAGCGGCAATGGCTGCATGTGCCGCCAGGATCACCCAGCGTGGAACATAGAACGTCGGACCCAGCAACCCGTTGGTGAACAATAGCACGGCAATCACGCCCATCGTCTTCTGGGCATCGTTGGTGCCGTGTCCCAGGCTATACAGCGCCGCCGAGACGAGTTGCAGCCGCCGGAACACCCGGTCGACGCGCAGCGGCGTCGCGTTCCGCGCAAGCCACATCACCGCGACCATGAACACAAATCCCAGGAGCATCCCGACCACGGGTGAGAGCACAATGAAGATGAGGATCTTGTTGATCCCTGCCCACACCAGCACGCCCGGACCAGCGGCGACAAGCGCCGCGCCGACCAGCCCGCCGATCAAGGCGTGGGACGACGACACCGGCAACCCATAGTACCACGTGATCAGGTCCCAGGTGATCGCGCCGAGCAGGCCGGTCAGGGCTACGAGGTTGGTGATGGCCGAGGGGTCGACCACACCTTTGCCGATGGTCGTGGCCACGTTTACCCCGAGGCCGAACGCAGCCACGAAATTGAAAAATGCGGCCCAGACCACTGCCAGCCGTGGCGCCAGCACCCGCGTTGAGACGACCGTGGCAATGGAGTTGGCGGCATCGTGAAAACCGTTGATAAAATCGAAAGCCAGGGCAACCAGGATGAGCAGCGGGACAACGTGAGCCGACAGTGAGAGCATGATCGGGACACAACCCGGCTACTTGTGCTTCGCGTAGATCCCCTCGAGGACGTGGGCCACGTGCTCCCCCTGGTCGGTGGCCTCCTCGAGGGTCTCGTAGATCTCCTTCCACTTGATCACATCGATCGGGTTGCCGTTGCTGCTGAACAGCTTGGCGATCGCGTCGCGCTGCACGCGATCCGCCAGGTTCTCCAGGCGATTGATCTCGCGTAGCGGACCGGCCAGCCGATCCAGTTTGCGGAGGTTGGTGATGGCCTCGACGATCGCCTCGCACTCGCTCACGAGGATATGCGCCAGCTCGCTGACCTCGCTGGTCGCGTGCGGGATCTTGTACACGGCCATCCGGGCTGAGGAGGCCTCGATCCAGTCCAGGACATCGTCCAGTTGCTTGGCCAGCGTGAAGATATCCTCCCGATCGAACGGGGTAATGAACGTCCGGTTCAGCCGGTCGATGATGGTGTGGGTAATGTCATCACCCTTGTCCTCAACCGACTTGATCGCCTCAGCCTTTCGCTCCACGTCGGTGTAATCATCAAGGAGATCCTGAAGCATGCGTGCGGCGCGCACTATGTTTTGCGCGGATCCATTGAGCAGGTCGAAGAACGTTTCCTCGCGGGGAAACAGTCGCAGCCCCATTGAGCCCCCCAGACCACTCCGCCGCAGCAGATTCGACGGCGCTCTTCCGGTTCCCGCTACGACGCCTTCGTGCGCATGGCGCAAGATGGGAATCGGCAGGCTGCTGGTCACGGACCCCGACGGAAGCCTAATCGGTATTCTTACCCAATCTCCTACACGTGATTCGCATCAGGGTGGAACTCGAGGAGACTGGCGGAGAAGGGACAGCAGCGACGTCAGCGCGACTGCCACGGTGAGCAACGCCGCGGCCGTGGGGAGACAGCCGCGCCGGGTCTGGGACAACCCCCCCGCGGACCGGCGCACCGACAGCCGCGTCGCTTTCTTGAAATGGTCCACCGCGTCGCCGACGCGGCCCATCTGCTTGTAGAGAATCCCGAGGTTCTGGTGGGCGATCGCATAGTCGGGATCGACGGCCAGCGCTCGCTCGTACGCGACCAGTGCTTCTGGCAGCATCCCCTTTTCGCGGTACGCATTCCCAAGGTTGCTGTATGCAGGAGCGTAGGTAGGCCGCAGGCTCAGGGCTTTGGAGAACTCGGCAATCGCTTCGTCCAGCCGGCCCTGCTGCGCCAGGGCGACACCCAGTTTGCTCCGCGCAACCGCCGAGTCGGGATCGGATTCCAGTGCCTGGCGGAACGCGCGCTCGGCGGCGGCGTACTCACCTGCCTGCAGGTGGCGTTCGGCCTCCTCAAGCAATTCCCTCGCTTCGCCCTCGGCCATGCCGGTCTACGCCCGCACCGACACTTCCACCCCAAGCGGGGGGTCCCTTTCCGGAATGAACGGAGGCCGCGGACGCAGGGCCTATAGTGTGACTGCGGAGCCACCAAGCCGCTAGTCCAGGCTTTTCAACGCAGGGAAGCTAGGAGCGGCTGTTCGGTCGAGGCGACCAGGTTCCGTGCGCGGCGGCGCTAGCGACGGCCGACAGTCTCGGCAGCACGCGCAGCAGACAGCCAGAGCGGCAGCACGTCGAGATCATCCTCGTCTGCCGCCGGTGCAACAGGTTCGCGCTCCAACGCCTCTGCGGCCACCAGCGCAGCCTCCGCGTTCTGCTCGCGCGGAATGAGCTCGACGCTGCTCCAGCGATACGCATTCAGCATGGCCTTCGTCTGTAGGTACGGCCCGATCAGGTCAGCTGGCACCTCGGCGTCGCCCGCGAGTTGCGCGACGATCTTCGGGTGCTCAGTAAGCACGCGGATCCGCCGCACGCCTAACCGCTTCGCCGTCCACACGCCATGAAGCACGGCCCGGTAGGCAACGACGTCCGGTGACGCCGATCTCAGTGTCCGGCCGACGACTCGCAGGGTTTGTCCATCGCTGTCGCGGATGACGACACCCAGCGCAACACGGCCGTTCCCTAACGCAATGCTGGTATAGATCTCCACTGCCTGCACCGTGCTCAAGGCACCTCCAGCATCATCACCAGCAGGAGCAGAGCTGCAATCATGAACATTTTTACCCCAACCAGGTCGCGGTCATCGGCGAGTCGCGCCCAGAGGTTCGTTCGCGGCCTCGACCTCTGAGGCGAAAGCAGCCTGGGCATCACGCGCAGCCTGCTGGCGGGGATTCCTCGGACGGCGACCGCGCGCACGCTCATGCCTGTCCTCCCGCGTACCGCCGCAGCAACCCTACGACCTTGCCGATGACCTCGAACTCGCCGCGAATCGGAGCGTAGCGGGGGTTCTCCGGCACCAGGTACGGCTGCCGCCCCTCATACGCCAGCCGTTTGACGGTGGCCTCCTCACCGATCAGCGCCACGACGATCTCATCTGGATCGGCGGTAGGCTGCGAGCGGACGATCACCATGTCGCCATCGTAGATGCCGGCATGGATCATGCTGTCCCCGCGGACGGTCAGGAGGAAGCAGTTCTCGTCGTGCCAGCCGACCATCTTGCGAGGGACGGGGATCATGTCTTCGACGTTTTCCTCTGCCAGGATCGGGACGCCGGCGGACACGCGGCCGACCAGCGGCAGATGTGCGACCTGATCGCCGCTGGGAAGGAGCCGTTTGTCCAGCACTTCCAGCACACGCATCCGATCACCGTCTCGCTTGACGTATCCCTTGCGCTCCAATGCCAGCAAGTGCTGGTGGACCGTGGACGGCGACCGCATCCCCAGGGCGTGACCGATCTCGCGAACAGACGGGACGATGCCGTTGCGTCGAATAGACGTGGCGATGTGCTCCAAGACCTGCCGCTGCCTGTCTGTCAGTGGCGTAGCCATAGCTTTCACCCCCATCGACTACTATAGCGAACGTATGTACGAATATCAATAGGTAGGCTAATAGGCCAATTAGCGAAATATACCAAACATTCGTGCGCAATCGTGGCTCTGGCCTGTCGAGCTCGATCTCGCGCGTTCCTGGGCTGGATTTCGCGGCGGCACGCAGAGCAGGCGCGCTTTTAGCGAACATCCATCGGGAACACCGTCTTCAAAGGGGTCAGACCCCTTTGATGTTGCGGGGTTTTGCAGATCCTG
>VBAL01000156.1:0-3927 GCA_005888595.1 Candidatus Segetimicrobium genomatis | reverse complement strand
GTCGGCGTTGCCGCCGCTGACGACCGCCACAACGTGGATGTCGGAAGCGCGCATCCCTAAAGCAGCTGCTACCGCCACTGCTCCGGACGGTTCCACGACGACTTTGCCGTCGGCCAGCAACCGCCGGACTGCGCCCAGGGTCTCCTCATCGGAGACGGCCATAAACTCGTCCACGTACTGGTTCGCGATCTCCCAGGTGAGCTTGCCTGGCGTCAGCACGCGCAGCCCGTCCGCAATCGTTTCGGCCTGCTCCAGCGCCACCGGCTTCCCCGCTGCGCGCGAGCGGGCAAACCGAGGGGCGCCGGCGGGTTCGACACCCACCACGCGGGCGGTCGGCCGCAGTGCTCTGACGGCCGTCGCTACTCCCGAAATGAGGCCGCCACCGCTCACCGGGACAAATACCACCGTGACCTCAGGTTGCTGCTCCACGATCTCAAGGCCGGCGGTGCCCTGACCGGCCACGATCAATGGATCGTCGAATGGCGGCACATAATGCACCCGGCGCCGTTCCGCCAGCTCCTGCGCATAGGTGACGCGTTCCTCTCGCCGAACGCCGTAATCGCCTGGGCCTTAGCGGACACCACGTCTTCAGGTACCACCACGACGGCCCGCAAACCCAGCGTCATCGCCACATACGCGACGGCCTTGCCATGATTGCCCGACGACGCTGTCACGACGCCGCCCTGGCACTGCTCCGGCAGGGCGAGCACATGGTTGAAGGCCCCGCGCGCTTTGAACGAACCGGTAACCTGCAAACTCTCCAGTTTGAGCAGTGGCCCTCCCGGCAGGGGATGCAACGGCGTGCGGACGACGTAGGGGGCGATTCGCGCGCGGGCGGCGTGGATGTCGCGGAGGGAAACGAGCATGACCCTACGGACGGAAACGGGAATCAGGAAACGGGAAACGACGTACCCGGCTTCCCGCTTCCGGTTTCCCGTTTCCGGTCGTCAGCGTGCCCGCCACCGCAGGTCGGGCTGGCGGGCGGCGCGCACCTCGTCGAGCCGTTTCACCGGCGTAGAGTGCGGTGCGGTCTTGACGACTTCCGGATCGTCCTGCGCCTCGCGGGCAATCGCCAGCATCGCATCGGCAAACTCATCAAGCGTGCGCTTACTCTCCGTCTCCGTGGGCTCGATCATGATGGCTTCTTCCACGATGAGCGGAAAGTAGATCGTGGGCGCGTGGAAGCCGTAGTCGAGCATGCGCTTGGCCATGTCGCGCGTCGCCACGCCGTGCTGCCTCTTCTGGCGGGCTCCCGACAGCACGAACTCGTGCTTGCAGAGACGGTCGTACGGGAGATCGAACCGGCTGCGCAGCCGCGCCAGTAGATAGTTGGCATTGAGCACGGCGGTCTCGGCGACCTGACGCAGCCCGTCGGCGCCCATGGAGCGGATGTAGGCATAGGCTCGCACCAGGTTGCCGAAGTTGCCGTAGAACGCGCGGATCTTGCCGATGGACTGCGGCCGCTGGTCGTCGAGGCGAAAGCGCTCGCCATCGCGTTCGACGACCGGCACCGGGAGAAACGGCGCCAGGTGCGCCTTCACGCCCACCGCGCCGGCCCCGGGTCCACCGCCGCCGTGGGGAGTGGTAAACGTCTTGTGCAGGTTCATGTGCATGACGTCAAAACCTTGGTCTCCCGGGCGGGTCACACCCAGAACGGCGTTGAAGTTCGCCCCATCCAGGTACAGCTGGCCGCCGGCGTGGTGCACGATCTCCTCGACGTCCAGGATAGGTTCTTCAAACAACCCCAGCGTATTCGGGTTGGTCAACATGATCGCGGCCACGGAGCCGTCCATGACCTCGCGCAGGGCGCGGACGTCCATGTTACCTCTGGCGTCGGATTTTACGGTGACGACTTGATAGCCGACCATGGCGGCGGTGGCCGGATTGGTGCCGTGCGCGGAGTCCGGCACGATGACCTTGGTGCGCCGTTCCCCGCGCGTTTCGAAGTACGCGCGGATCATCAGCAGCCCCGTGAGTTCGCCGTGGGCACCGGCCGCGGGCTGGAAGGTCACGCGGTCCATTCCGCTGATCTCCGCCAGTAGTTCCTCCAGTTCGCAGATCAGCCGCAGGGCGCCCTGGGCCCCTTCGGCAGGCGCGTACGGGTGCAGTCGCGCAAACCCCGCCAGGCGCGCCGCGTCCTCATGAATCTTGGGGTTGTACTTCATCGTACACGAGCCAAGCGGATAAAAGCCTTCGTCAATGCTGAAGTTCCGGTGCGACAGGCGCGTGTAGTGACGCACCACGTCGAGCTCGCTCACTTCCGGCAGCGCGGCCGGCTCTTTGCGCAGTTGGGAGGCAGGAATCAATTGTTCCAACGGGGTGTCCGGGACGTCGGGGTTGGGATACGAGGATCCGACTCGCCCCGGCACGCTGAAGTCAAAGATGACCGGGAAGTCGCGAGGCCCGCCCTGAGCCTTGTCGAAGGGCGTCATCGGAGGCCCTCGAGCAGCGCGACCAGCCGGTCGATCTCCGCCTTCGTGCGTTGCTCCGTGACACAGACCAGCCACGCGTCGGAGAGCTCCGGATACCACCGCCCCAGCGGCGCGCCGCCCAGGATACCCGCAGCGAGCAGGCGCCGGTTGATCTCCTCCGGAGCGAGCGGGGTCCGGACCACGAACTCGTTGAACGTCGGCGCTTCAAAGGCGAGCCCGAACTTCGGGATCTCGCGGATCGCCTCTCGTGCATAGGCGGCCTTGCGCAGGTTCAGCTCGGACACCTTCCGGAAGCCTGCCTTGCCCAACGATGCCATGTAGATCGCCGCGGCCAGCGCCAGGAGCGCCTCGTTCGTGCAGATATTGGAACTGGCCTTCTCCCGGCGGATGTGCTGCTCGCGCGTTTGCAGTGTCAGCACGAAACCGCGGCGGCCTTCGGCATCCACGGTGGCCCCTACCAGCCGGCCGGGGATGCGCCGGACGAACTCCTGCCGCGCCGCCAGCATGCCCAGATACGGCCCGCCAAAGTTGAGGTGGTTGCCGAGTGGCTGGCCCTCTCCGGCCACGATGTCGGCGCCCCATGCCCCGGGCGGCTCCAGGATCCCCAGCGACAACGGCTCAGCCACCGCACACACCAGCAGCGCGCCGGCACGGTGCGCGAGCTCCGCGCATGCGGCGCCATCTTCCAGGCAGCCGAAAAAGTTCGGGTGCTGGATGATGATCGCGGCGGTCCGTGGGGAGAGCGCGCGGGCCACCGCATCGAGATCGGTCAGTCCATGACGGTAGGGGATCTCGGTAACGCGGAGGCCCAGGGGCGCAGTATAGGTACGGATGACCTGACGGTACTCCGGATGGACGGCCGTGCTCACCAGGACCTCCCCACGCCCGGTGAGGTCCTTGGCCATCACCGCCGCCTCCGCCGCCGCCGACGCGCCATCATACATCGAGGCGTTGGCAACGCCCATGCCCGTGATCTCGCACAGCATGCTTTGGTACTCGTAGCCCGCCTGCAGCTCGCCCTGCATCAACTCCGCCTGATACGGTGTGTAGGCGGTGAGGAACTCGCCGCGGCCGGCCAGGTGCCAGACCACGCTGGGGACGTAGTGATCGTACGCGCCGGCCCCCAGAAAACAGACCGCCCGGTCGCTGTGCACGTTGGCATCGGCCATGGCACGCAACTGCGCCATCAGCTCCGGATCGCTGAGGGCGGGCGGCAGGCGCAGGGGCCGATCCAGGCGGACTCGGGAGGGGATATCGGCGAACAGCTCTTCCACCGATGCGGCGCCGATGGTCCGGAGCATCTCCTCCCGCTCGGCATCGGTGGCCGGAATGTATTTGTGCTGCGTTCTCCGCTCCACGCCGGTGGTGACGTTGCCGCCTCTGCCCCGCGGGGTCATGGGGCGGCCTCCCCAATGGCGACGAGATACTGGTCCACGGGCATGAGCCGCTCGAGCTCGCGCAGATCATCCGGTTGCACGACGATCATCCAGCCCTT
>VBAL01000155.1 GCA_005888595.1 Candidatus Segetimicrobium genomatis | reverse complement strand
GAAGATCGGATATCCGGTGTGGGTGGGCTACGGGCCGCTGTTTCTCGCGGACAAGAAGGGCTTCCTCAAGGATGAAGGCGTCAGCGTCCAGTTCATCAACATGGAGGATACGAAGACACGTTACGTAGCTTTGGCCGCGGGGCAGATCGATGGTCTGATGACCACCATCGATACGATGGTCCTGCGGGTGAAGCCTGACTTCCAGATTGCCGCGGTGATGGCGTTCGACGATAGCAAAGGCGGCGACGGGATCGTGGCCAACAAAGACATCACCACCGTCAAGGAACTCAAAGGCAAGAAGGTGGCGTACGGAGAGGGCTCCGTCAGCCACTTCTTTCTGGGGTACCTCCTCAGCCAGAACGGGATGTCCCTCAAAGACATCGTCTCCGTTAACATGGTTGCAGCCGACGCCGGCGCGGCGTTCGTAGCCGGCAAGGTGGACGCGGCGGTGACGTGGGAGCCGTGGCTAACGAGGGGCAAGAGCGCGCCCCACGGCCATCTCCTCGCGGATTCCACCAACACGCCCGGCCTGATCGTGGACGTGCTGGTCTTCCGCAAGGACGTGCTCAAGGCCAGGGCCGCAGATGTGCGGAACGTTGTGCGCGCCTGGCACAAGGGCGTGGCCTATTGGATGGGATACCCCGATGAGAGCAACCAGATCATGGCCGACGCGGTCGGCGGCTGGTTGAAGGATCCGAAGATGTTTGCCGAGACGCTGACCGGGATCCGCTACTACGACTACGATACGAACAAGGCATTCTTCGCATCGGGCGGCGGAGCGTACAAGACGGGCCAGTTCGCCATCGACTTCTGGGCAAAGCAGGGCCAGATCCAGATGAAGGGCCTGAAGGCGACCGATATCCTCAACCCGTCCTTCATTGCCAGATAAAAACCTGCAGGCTAACACGCATCGACCGGCTCCGCGGGCATCGACCAGGCCGCGGAGCCGGATCGTTTCCGCCCTGGACGACGCGCTGCGGCCGCACGAGCCGGTATCGCGTCAGACCTACCTCAGCGGCGTCATCTTGTCCACGGCGGTTATCGCGTTTGTTTGGATCGTGCTTTCTTACGGCGGGATCGTGCCGCCGCTGTTCCTGCCGTCTCCCTCCGATGTTGTCAGGGCCGCCGTCGCGCTGTTTCGTGAAGGCAGCCTGCTCATTCACGCGCGGGCAAGCCTGAGCGTTATCGTGACCGGCTGGGCGCTGGCAGTGGTCGCGGCGGTCCCGCTCGGCATCCTGATGGGGACGTTGAAGTTTGTCGAGGCGCTGGTCGAACCGGTCGTGGACTTTGTCCGCTATCTGCCGGTCAGCGCGATGATTCCGCTCCTGATCCTGTACATCGGGATCGGGACGGCGGAGAAGGTGGCGGTCATCTTCATCGGTACATTCTTCCAGCTCGTGTTGCTGGTCGCGGATGTCTCTGCCAACGTGAGTAAAGACCTGCTGGACAGCGCTTACACGCTCGGGGCGAAGCGGGGGACCGTCTTCAGCCGAGTGCTCGTACCGGCGACGCTGCCGGGGGTGATGGACAACCTGCGCATCACGATGGGATGGGCGTGGACGTACCTGATCGTGGCCGAACTGGTGGCGTCCGACCGTGGGTTAGGGTATCTCATCCTGGATTCGATGAGGGGGCTGTACACCGACCGGATCTTCGTCGGGCTGTTTGTCATCGGGCTACTCGGCCTGGGTTTCGACATCATCTTCAAACGGCTGCATCGCATCCTGTTGCCATGGTCGCCAAAGATCTAGGTGTCATCGCGAGCCCCGAAGGGGCGTGGCGATCTCTTTGGTTGGAGGAGATTGCTTCGCGGCTTTGCCGCTCGCAATGACAGAAAGGGTACACGGGCCTCGCAATGACTGCCGTTGCGGCCAAGCTTACGATTAAAGACGTCACCGTCACCTTTCAACGCCGGCGCGGTGGGAGCGTCGTCGCGGTCGACAGCCTGGACCTGATGGTGCGCGACAAAGAGTTCGTGTGCATCGTCGGTCCGTCGGGCTGCGGGAAGTCGACGCTGCTGCGAATCATTGCAGGGCTGACGCGGCCTACGACGGGTGAAGTTGTTCTGGATGGAATCCAGGTCAGCGGGCCGGGAGCCGACCGGGGCATGGTCTTTCAGTCATATACGCTGTTCCCATGGCTCACAGTGGAAGGGAACGTCGAGTTCGGGCCGCGGCTGAGCGGTCAACCGCCGGAGTTGTGCACCCGCATCGCAAAACGCTACATCGATCTGGTGGGGTTGTCCGGCTTCGAGCACTCTTATCCGAAAGAACTGTCCGGCGGCATGATGCAGCGGGCGGCCATCGCCCGGGCGCTTGCCAACGATCCGGAGATCCTTCTCATGGACGAGCCCTTCGGCGCCCTCGACGCGCAGACCCGGACCCTGATGCAGGAGTTGCTGCTGTCGGTCTGGGAGCAGACGCACAAGACGGTCCTGTTTGTGACGCATGACATCGAGGAGGCCGTGCTGCTGGCCGATCGTGTCTACGTCATGACCGCACGCCCGGGGCGGATCAAGCGCGAGATAAAGGTATCATTGCCGCGTCCGCGCACCGTTGGAGTGCTCGACTCCGAAGAGTTCCTCCGCTTTCGCCGCGAGGTGCAGCAGTCGATCAGAGAAGAGAGCCTCAAAGTGCTTTCAGCCAAAGAAGAAGGCGGGTAACAAGGAGATTGCTTCGGCCCTGCGGGCCTCGCAATGACAGAGTGGGGCGTGCTTCGCAATGACAGCATTTCCGTCATCGCGAGCCCTGCGCCACGTGGGGCACAGGGCTCGCGATCTCTGCGGTCCACTCCCGGAGGGTTTCAGACAGTAACGTCCAGAATTGATGGGGGGAGTCTGCTCCGGAGGTGGCGCTGTGAGATTCGTTTTCACCGCGGTGACGGTCGCTGCACTGGTATTGACGCTGGCAGGCATCGGGGCCGGCCTGCAGCAGATCACCATTACCTACTGGCAGTACTTCTTCGCAAGCAAGGTCAAGCTCGTTGACGATCTGGTCAAGCAGTTTGAGGCCCAGAACCCTGGGATTCAGGTCGTCCACGAGAACTTCCCCTACGACGCGTACAATCAGAAGGTGGCGAGCGCCGTGTCGGCCGGCCAGGGGCCGGACGTGATCAACTTGTTCTACGGCTGGGTGCCGCTGTACGTCGACAGCGGCTACCTGCAGGCGCTGCCGGCCGAGGCGTTCTCTCCAATGGAAATTGAGCGCGACTTTGTGCCGATGGTCAAGAACTCGAGGTTCGACGGCAAGTACTGGGCGCTGCCGACGGCGGTGCGCAGCCTGGCGTTGTTCTACAACGCGGATTTGCTCCGCGCCGCGGACATCGGGCGTCCGCCGATCACCTGGGACGAGTTCCTGATGGCCGCTCAGCGTACCACCGTCCGCGACGCAGCGGGGCGCCTCACGACCGAGGGTTTCGGTGTATCCCCCGCCGGCCAAGACCACCAGTTGGCGCCGACGGTCGGCGGGTCACCTACGCCACGGCCCAGGGCGCTGAAGCGTTCAAGTGGTACACGGACCTGATCTCCCAGCACAAGGTCGGCGTGATCGACTTCTTCCCCGGCGGCAACGGCTATCGCGACGCGTTCATGGCCGGCCGCGCCGGCATGATCGTCGACGGATCCTTCGCCATCGGTTCCATCCGCGCCGGGACGAAGGCCGGTTGGGGTGTGACGGAGCTGCCCCGGCGCACGCTGGGCGGCGAGCCGTCCAACTTCGGGTCGTACTGGGTGCACGGGTTGACGGTGCACGCGCAGGGTGCGCGCCGCGACGCCGCGATCAAGTTCCTGAAGTTTCTGACGTCCGAACAGGTGCAGCGGCTGTGGCTGCAGCAGGTGGGCGAGCTGCCGGCCAGCCGCAAGCTCGTCAATGACCCGCAGCTGGCCGCCGATGCACTCTACGGGCCATTCATCCGTGGCCTGGCCTACGCGCGGGCGACCTTCTTCGTGGACGAGTCGGCGCAGCGGCAGGTGCTGGTCGACGCGGTCAACGAGGTCGTGGTCAACAACAAGTCACCCCGTCAGGCGCTGGACGAAGCCGCCGCCAAGGAGCAGAAGATCCTGGACGAGTTCTGGAAGAAGCACCCCGCGAAATAATTACCGGGGATGTCTGTTCCGCAGCTCCGTCTGGGAACGCGGCGGGCGCTGTGGGCCTATACGTTTCTGTTTGTGCCGCTGCTGTTCTACATCGCGATCCGGCTGGGCCCGGCATTCTCGTCGTTGTACATCAGCCTGCACGAGTGGAACCTCATCTCGCCGAGCAAGCCCTTCGTCGGTCTCCAGAACTTCCGCCTGCTGGCGCGCGATCCCAGATTCGTGCAGGCCGCGGTGAACACCGTCCGCTACGTGCTCGTCGGGATTCCCGTCCAGATGGCCTTGGGGCTGGCAGTGGCCGTGTTGCTGCAGCGCATCAACCGGTTCCGAGGGTTGTTCCGCGCGTTGTACTTCATGCCGTTTGTCACGCCGGTCGTCGCCGCGGCCTGGGTCTGGCAGTGGATGTACTCGGAGAGCTTCGGACCGCTGAATGAGATCCTGGCCACCGTCGGGCTGCCGCTGCAGCCGTTCCTGCGCAGTCCAGGCCAGGCCTTGTACGCAGTGGCGGCGATGATCATCTGGCAATACCTGGGGTTCCAGATCGTCATCTTCCTGGCCGGACTGGAGGCGATCCCGCGCGTGTACTACGAGGCGGCAGAGGTGGACGGCGCCTCGGGGTGGCGCCTCTTCCGACACATCACGGTGCCGCTGCTCAACCCGACGCTGGTGTTCTCGGTCGTCTACGGTACCATCGTCTTCCTGCAGCTGTTTACCCAGGTGCTCAACATGACATTCGGCGATCAGGGGGGACCGCTGGCCGGTACGCTGACGGTGGTGCTGTACGTGTATCAGCTCGGGTTCCAGCGGTTCATGATGGGCGAGGCCGCCGCAGCCACCGCAGTACTCTTTGTGGCGATCCTGGGCATCACGTTGCTGCAGATACGGGTGTTGTCGAAACCCGTGGAGTATTAATGGTTCCCGGCGCAGGGGTGGAGATCAGGCGGCGCGACCCCAGAACCGGACTGGCCTATCTCACACTGGCCGTCGGCACCGTGCTGGTCGCCTTTCCGTTCTACTGGATGGTCGCCAGCGCGCTGAAGCCGTTCAACGAGATGTTCGACCTGCGCCTGATCCCGGCGCATCCGACGCTGTTGAACTTCGCGGAGGTGCTGACCCGCACCCGGTTCCCGCGGTGGTTTGGCAACAGCCTGATCGTCGCGACGATCACCACCGTTTCCGTAGCGTTCTTCGACTCGCTGGTGGGCTACGTGCTGGCGAAGCTGCAGTTCCCAGGACGGGGGTTCATCTTCGTGATGATTCTCGCCACGCTGATGATCCCGACGGAAATGCTGGTGATCCCCTGGTACATCATGTCGAGCGCGTACGGCTGGATCAACTCGTACTGGGGGATCATGTTTCCCGGGCTCATGTCCGCCTTCGGCGTCTTTCTCATCCGACAGTTCATGTCCGGCGTTCCCGACGAACTCCTCGACGCCGGGCGGATCGACGGGGTCACCGAGTTCGGTCTCTACTGGCGGATCGCCCTGCCGCAGATCCGGCCCGCCCTGGCGGCACTGTGCATCTTCACCTTCCTGGGGAATTGGAACGCCTTCTTGTGGCCGTTGATCGTGATTCAGGGCGCGGACATGCGGACGCTGCCGGTGGGCATCGCCCTGTTCTCCGGCGAAGCAGGCTCGTCATGGAACCTGATCATGGCATCGTCGGCGCTGGCGGTTCTCCCGGTGCTGGCCGTCTTCGTGGTGCTGCAGCGGCAGATCATCGAGGGCGTCACGCTGACGGGGCTGCGGAGTTAGGTAGATGAGCGTCCCAGCCGTCCGGACCGGCATCCCGATTCTCGACTTTCACGCGCACTTCCCGGTGCGCGGAGGATCAGACCCCGCGCAGGCAGAGTATGTGAGCCGCTTCTGGGAAGAGAAATGGGCGGTGATCCGGCGCCACCTGGCAGCAGACCAGGAGGCATGGCGGCGCGCCTGGGGCTTTCCCGCGCCCGAGCCGCCCGGTGACGACACGGAAATGACCGCGCGCTGGGCGCAGGAGGTGGAACGGCATCAGCTCGTGCGCGTCGTCTTTGTGACCGGCGGCGGCAACGAGCGTCTTGCCGCGGCTCTCCGGCCATACCCGGACAAGTTCGTGGGGTTCGCGCACCACGATCCATTCGCGCCGGACGCCCCGGCGGCACTCGAGCGTGCGGTGACGTCCATTGGGCTGAAGGGTTACAAGATCATCGCCCCGCACCACCGGGACCGCCTCGACGATGAACGTCTCTACCCGCTGTGGGAGACGGCGGAGCGCTTGAAAATCCCGGTCCTCATTCACTTCGGCCCGCTGCGGTACGAGGGGATCGTGGCCGGCCCCAACATCAACCCGCTGGTGCTGCAGGATGTGGCGAGGGCATTTCCCGACGTCCCCTTTGTGGTCCCCCACTTCGGCTGCGGCTATCCTCGCGAACTGCTGCACCTGATGTGGGTGTGCGGCAACGTCTACGTGGACACCTCGGGCAGCAATGAATGGATGCGGTGGATGCCGTACGCACTCGATCTCCGGACCCTCTTTGCGAAGTTTCTGGACACGGTGGGAGCGCAGCGGATCATCTTCGGCACCGACTCGTCGTGGTTTCCGCGGGGGTTTGCGCGCCGGTACCTCGAGGTCCAGCTTGAGGCCTGCCGTGAACTTGGGCTGGGCGACGGCGACGTGCGGCTGATCTTTGCCGGGAACGCCGCCCGCCTGCTCGGTCTGCCGCTCTCCGGTTCGAAGAGCCATGCCCGCTAGGCGCCGCGCGGCACGTCCCGAGGTCATTGTCGCCGGCAGCGTCTACTGGGATCTGATCTTTTTCGACTTGAACCAGCCGCCCACACTGGGGGAAGAAGTACGCACGGACCGCTTCACGATGACGCCGGGCGGCGGAGGGTCCATTACCGCGATCGGGCTGGCGCGCCTTGGGGTGCGCACTCAGCTGCGGACCTATGTGGGCCGCGACCGGCTGGGACAGTTGCTCTTCGATGCGATGCAGCGCGAAGGACTGGACCTTTCGGGCGTGAAGCGCCACCCCACGCTTGGGACGGCGGTCTCGGTGGCGTTTTCCACGACCGGAGATCGCGGCTTTCTCACGTACAAGGGATCCGCGGCGGAAACCGGGGAGCTACTTCGGGCCTGGAGATGGTCGGCCGCCCGCCATGTGCACTTCGCCGGGATGCGGCCGCCGTTTGCACCGCATGTGAGTCTGCTGGAAAAGCTACGCCACGCCCGAATCACGACGTCCCTCGACATCGGGTGGAATCCGGAGGTGTACGCTGATCCGGGATTCCGCGAGATTGTGAAACGGGTGACGATCTTCATGCCGTCGCAGCGGGATGCGCAGTGGTTCACGCAGCGGTCCGACCCCCGTGAGGCTGTGGATGCGTTGGGAGCCCTGGTGCCGGTGCCGGTCGTCAAGCTCGGTCCCGGGGGAGCCGTCGGCCTGGAGCGGGGACGCCCGGTGGCCGTTCCTCCTCCTCGCGTCCAGATGGTCGACACCACGGGCGCCGGCGACGCCTTTAACGCCGGGTTCGTCTGGGCTTTCTTACGCGGCGAACCGCTGACACGGTGTCTGGTGGCAGGGAACATCTGCGGCGCCTTTTCCACGCGAGCGGCAGGCGGGACGCAGGCCTTTCCA
>VBAL01000154.1:7348-12027 GCA_005888595.1 Candidatus Segetimicrobium genomatis | reverse complement strand
CATGCCAATGCTCTTGCGGACCCACGGCCCGAAGGTTCCACTGGTCACCTGGCCGGTGGGGCGGCCGCCCGCCAGCAATGCATAGCCGTGGCGGGGCACGGCGCGTTCCATCATCTCAAATCCTACAAGCTTTCGGACCGCGCCGCGTTCCTTCTGGGCCAGCAGCGCCTCCCGCCCGATGAACTCACCTTTCTCAAACTTGATCGTCCATCCCAGCGGTGCCTCGAGCGGCGTCGTCGTCTCATCGATATCGTTCCCGTAGAGCATGTAGCCCGCTTCCAGCCGCAGCGTGTCCCGGGCGCCCAGCCCCGCCGGCACGAGACCGTCAGGGCTGCCGGTGTCCACCAGCGCGCGCCACAGCACGGGCGCTGCGTCCCACTCGCAGGCGATCTCAAATCCATTTTCCCCGGTGTATCCGGTGCGCGCGACCAGACAGGCCAGCCCCGCCACCTCCATCCCCTCGGCGAGATGAAAGGAGGTCAGCTGGGTGAGATCGGCCCCGGTGAGCCGCCCCAGAATTGTCTCCGCCTTCGGTCCCTGCAGCGCCAGCAGCGCGAGTTCAGCGGAACGGTTGCGGGCCGTCGCGGCGCGGGTGTGCTCGGCGATCCACAGGAAGTCTCGCTCAGTGCGGGCCGCATTGACGACGAGCAGAAACCGGTCGCTGTGGAGCCGGAATACTGTGAGGTCGTCGATGATTCCGCCCGACGGCAGGCACATCGGCGAGTACAGGCCCTCTCCCGGGGTCAGCCGGCCGGCGTCGTTGGTGACCAGGCGCTGCACCGACTCCACCGCGCCGGGGCCGAAGATCTCTACCTCCCCCATGTGGGAAACGTCAAACAGGCCGGCCGCCGTGCGCACGGCGTGGTGCTCCTCGACGATCCCGGCGTACTGCACCGGCATCTCCCATCCTCCAAACTCCACGATCCGGGCTCCGGCGGCCCGATGCACATCGTACAGGCTGGTGCGCTTGAGGTGTATGATGGCCATGATCGTTCAATCCCCAGTCCCGCCTTCCAGTTCAGCCTCGCGCCGCCGGAGCAGCGCGACGACTTCTTCGTCGGTCGTCTGCGCAAAATTTTCGTAGAACTGCCCGACAGCATAGAAGACCGGCGGCCTGTACAGACAGACGACGTCGTCGGCCTCGGCATGAAGCCGGTGCACCCCGTCCGCCGGCGCGACGGGAATGGCGACGACCAGCCAGGCCGGCCGCATCGCCCGCACCGCCCGCAGGGCCGCGATCATCGTCGATCCCGTGGCGATCCCGTCGTCCACGACCACCGCGACCATCCCGGAGAGGCTGGGAGGTGGCCGGTCGCCACGATACAGCAGCATGCGCCGCTTGACCTCGACACTCTGCTCGGCGATCTCCGCTTGCAGGTAGTCGTCGGTGACCCGCAGCGCAGCGACGAGTGCTTCATCCAGATACACGCTCCCGTCGTGGGCGACGGCGCCGATGGCCAGCTCGGGGTTTCCTGGAGCCCGGAGTTTGCGCGGCACAACGACGTCCAGCGGCGCACGCAGCGCCACGGCCACCTCATAGCCGACGAGGACGCCACCACGAGGGATCGCAAGAACGTGGGGCCGGCGGTCCCGATACACTCGAAGCGCCGCCGACAGTTGTTCCCCGGCCTCCCGGCGGTCGCGAAACAACATCGCGCCCCACCTGTACAGCGGACTCAGGGCAGCCGACCGCTCATCCTTCCACGAATCACAAGGGTTATCCTTGGCATTGTGAGGGAAGAGGGAAAAGGGAAGAAGGAACACGGAGCTGTTTCCTCTTCCTTCTTCCCTCTTCCTTATTCCGTCCGTAGTTTGTTGTCGAGCTGAGCGGCGTGTTGTTGCAACAGATCCCACGCTTCCCGGACGTGGGCCTCGGTCGTACGCAGGTTCCCCACAGCCAGCCGCAGGGTGAGTCTCCCCTTCAACCTGGTATGCGAGAGATAGGCGCGTCCGGTCGCGTTGACCTCCTCCAGCAGCGCCTCGTTGAGCCGGTCCAGGTAGCCATCGTGCTCGTCGGCGCGGGCGCGCAGATCAGCGGGACGTGCGCGGAAACACACCACCGACAGCGGCGCCGGCGCCATCCGCTCGAAATCTGGATGCGCGTCGACCCACGATCGGAACTGCTGCCCCAGCCTGATGTGTTCTCGGATACGCGCGGCCAGACCCTCCCATCCGAAGTGCCGGATCACCATCCAGAGTTTCAGCGCGCGGAAGCGACGACCCAACTGGACTCCATAATCCATGAGGTCGCGCACCGCCGCCTGGTCGCTCTCCGTCGTGCGCAGGTATTCTGGGACCAGGCTAAACGCGCTGCGCAGCACCTCCGGGCGAGCGCAATAGAACGCGCTGCAGTCGATGGGCGTAAAGAGCCACTTGTGGGGGTTGATCACCACCGAGTCCGCCTGGTGGCAGCCTTCCAGCACCCAGCGAAACTCCGGCAGCAGCGCCGCCATGCCGGCGTACGCGCCGTCGACATGCAGCCACAGCCGTTCCCGGGCGCAGACATCGGCGATCGCCGGCACCGGATCGACGCTAGTGGTGGAGGTCGTCCCGACGGTGGCCGCCACGCAAAACGGCCGCCAGCCGGCCCGGCGGTCCTCGGTCACGGCGGCGGCGAGCGCGCCCGGATCCATGCGAAACTCACGATCGACCGGAATTTTCCGCACGCCGTGACGGCCCAGGCCCAGCACGATGGCCGCCTTCTCGATGGATGAGTGCGCCTGTTCTGAGGTGTAGAGCCGCAGCCGCGGCCCGCCCGCCATCCCCTGCTCGCGGAGGTGGGGCTCGGCCGCTTCGCGCGCGGCGGCGATGGCGCACAGGCTGGCGATCGATGCGGTATCCATGATGATCCCCATCCACCCGTCGGGGAGCCCGACCATCTGTCGCAGCCAGTCCAGCGCGACTTCTTCGAGTTCCGTCGCCGCCGGAGATGTCTTCCAGAGCATCCCGTTTATGTTGAGCGCGGCGGTCAGCAGTTCTCCGAGGATCCCCGGTCCGGATCCGGTAATCGCGAAGTAGGCGAAGAACGCAGGATGGTTCCAGTGGGTGATGCCGGGAACGATCACCGATGTGAGATCGGCGAGCATCGACTCCAGCGACTCCGGGGCTTTTGGCGGTGACGCCGGCAGCCGGCGGCGGACTGCGCCGGGCTCGGTGCGGGCGAGGACCGGATAGTCCTGGACCGACGCCAGATAGTCGGCGGCCCAGTCTACGGCCAGGTAACCGGCCCGGCGAAACTCGTCGGGCGACATGTCACCCAACGCCACATCGCGATCGCTCATGAAGGTCTCCTCAGGTTGGAAGTAAGAACGCAGAACGCACCACGCAGAACGCAGACTGATCAACTAACACCGCCGTCCTTCTGCGTGCTGCGTTCTGCGTTCTGCTGTCGGCAATCCGAAATTTCACAGGCCCAGCTGGGATGCAACCCCGCGCAGGGCGTTGATCACAAGCTCGATATGCTCATCGAGCGGAACGCCCAACTCCTCCGCGCCGCGGACGACGTCCTCTCGATTCACCCCACGGGCAAAGGCTTTGTCCTTCATCTTTTTCTTGACGGAGGTCATGTCGACTTCGCCGAGTGACTTACTCGGCTTGACCAGCGCCACGGCAATGACGAACCCGACCAGTTCGTCCACCCCATACAGCGCCTTCTCCATGTTCGACTGGCGGGGTACCCCGGAGTAGTCGGCGTGCGACACGATGGCCCGACACCACGCCTCCGGCACGCCACGGCGGCGCAGTTCTTCCACACCGACGAACGGATGCCCCGCGTCCTGTGATGGGCAGCGCTCGTAGTCGAGATCGTGCACCAGCCCCACGATGCCCCAGGATTCCTCATCCTCCCCGAGCCGGCGCGCATACGCGCGCATCGCCGCCTCCGCAGCCAGCAGATGCTTGCGGAGGTTGGGATTGTGGATCCACTCACATACGAGGGCCCAGGCCTCATCCCGGGTCATGCTTGATGGAGTTCCCCTCCACGAAATGGTTCCCTGGTGCATGATTGCGTGGCGGCTATTGCTGGTCCCCTGGTACCTTGGTCCCTTGGTCCCGTCTTTGACGTGTGCCAATCCTGGCCAATCGCTCGTAGTTCAGGCGGAACAGGGCGATGACCTGGCCCACGTCTTCCGGACCACGGATCCAGCGGCTCACCCAGCCCGACTCCGGCAGCACATGATGCGGGCGCGCCCGGCCGCTCGTAATCAGTTCGTCGCGGATCCGCGGCGGAAACGGCAGGTCGGCCAGCCGGTCGCCGTGGAGATGTCCAATCTCGCGGTGGTCGATAGTGAACTCGACTCCGCCGAAGCGGTGGGGCTGCGCGACGACGCCCGGCCAGCTCAGTATCTCCTGCGTGATCGCGTCGGCGGTCTTCCCCATGGGGCCTCCTCAGAAGTCGCTGGTCTGCGGCGGGGCGGCCCGGTTGCTGGTCCGCAGCGGGATCTCCGGCAGCGCCATCACCACCAGCAGCGCCGCCAGCAGCAAGACGGTGGCGTACGCATAAATCCGCGTGATGCCGGCGCTGAACGCCGCCCGGAATACCTCGTGCAATTGCGTCACCGCGGGCCCCGGTACTGAGGCGAACGCGCCGCTGCGAATGCTGTCCAGATCGATCGCAGCGCGCACATGCACCGGCAGCTGGGCCAGGACCGGGGCGGCGCCGCGCGTGAACTCGGCGGTCA
>VBAL01000154.1:6731-7341 GCA_005888595.1 Candidatus Segetimicrobium genomatis | reverse complement strand
AAGTTCGCCGTGCCCACAGCCGTGCCGATCTGCAGGAAAAACTGGCGCGCGGCGGTGGCGACGCCCACCTTCTCGTAGGGAACGGCGTTCTGTACCGCCAGGTTGAGCAGTGGCATCGCCGGTCCCAGCCCCATGCCCAGCACAATCATCCGCCAGGTCACGTCCCACCGGGTCGCATCAGGACCCAGTGCCGCCAGGAGGCCGAACCCGATGGTGGCGACGGTAAATCCGGCCAGCACGATGCGCCGGTACCGCCCCAACCGCTGCACAATCAGCGAGGACGTGAACGCGCCGATGACGACGGCAAACGTCAATGGAATCAGGGTCGTGCCGGCGGCCGTCGCGGAAACGCCGACGACGTTGACCATAAAGATGGACAGGAAGAAGATGGCCGCGAAGAACGACGCCCCGACCAGCATCGAGGCCACGCTGACGACGGCGAAGGTCCGGTTGCGGAAAAGATCCAGCGAGATGATGGGGGAGGGGACGCGCGACTCGACGATCAGCAGGAGCGCGGTGGCGACGGTCGCGGCCATGAGCAGCGCCACGACGGCGGGCGACGACCACGGGTACTCCTGCTTGTCCAGTGTCAAGGCCAGTAGGCGCGGCA
>VBAL01000154.1:0-6698 GCA_005888595.1 Candidatus Segetimicrobium genomatis | reverse complement strand
TTCGCGGCAATGAAGGCCCCCGCCACGATCCCGACGGGGAGGTTGACGTAAAAGACCCACCGCCAGCTCAGCTGGTCGGTGAGCAGGCCGCCGAGGTAGGGCCCCACGACGCTGGCCAGCGCGAAGACGCCGCCGAACAGACCCTGATAGCGCGGTCGGTCCGCCGGAACGAAGAGGTCGGCAATCACCGTAAATGCCGACGACGTCAGCGCGGCGGCGCCTATCCCCTGGAGGACGCGGAACGCGATCAGCTGCCCCATGGTCGCCGCGAGACCGGACAGCGCCGACCCCACCAGAAAGATCACGATGCCGGCCAGCACGATGATCCGCCGGCCGTACAGATCGGACAGCTTACCGTAGACAGGCACCGTCGTCGTGCTGGCCACCAGGTAGCCGGTGGAGACCCACGCCAGCAGGTCGATACCGCGCAGGTCGGCGATGATCGCCGGCAGCGCGGTGGCCACGATGGTCTGATCGAGCGCGGCCAGGAACAATCCCATCAGCACCCCGGCCAGGACGATCCACTTCGTTTGTGGCGACAGGATGCTGGCGTAGTCGATGCGCTCGGCGGGCGGCGACGTGGCCACGGCACCCTCGAGGGCGGATTCGGCGGAACGCATGTTGCGATTATCCGCAGACGCTGTTTGCGCTGTCAACTCCACGCTATCGTACAGAACGGGCGTTTCGGGAGACGCCTTCCCCTTCGACCCCCCAGCTGACGATCCGCCTGGGCCTGATGCGAAACATTTGGGGGGCGAAACTCGGGATCAGCCGCTCGCCGCCCGTCTCCAGAATTTCGGCCACACCCCGGATTTCGATCCCGCGGGCCCTCCAGGGGTTCACTGAGGGCACGTCGTCGATCACCAGCGCCACCCGCGGGTTACCGCGCACGTCGCGGTACTTCTTGCGCTTCGCGAAGTCGTAGCCGCCGATATCGATCGCGTCGGTCTCGCCGCTGTACCGAAAGGCGACCGGCACCACATGGGGCTGGCCGTTCGGGCCGACTGTGGCCAGCCGCCCGAGGAGTTGGCCGCGTAGATAGGCGATCTCCGCAGGCGTAAAGGCGCTCATCGTTCACCTCTCGTCGTTCTATCGCTCGGCAACAGTGACGCTGAGTTCTTTCGCCGCGCCGCCGCGGAGGAGACGGAAGCGCAGCGACGTCCCGATCTTTTCAGACGTCAGCTGTGATGCAACGTCGTCGTGACTGCGGACCGGTGTCCCGTCAACTGCGACAATCACGTCCCCCAGCACCAGCCCACCACGCTCCGCGGGGCTGCCAGATTCCACGGAGACCACGATCAACCCGACTCGCTGCCCCACCTGCTGTTCCAGCGTGGCCGGCAGGCGTACCGGATGGGCCCCAATGCCCAGATACCCCCGGCGGATTTTCCCGTGCGTCAACAGCGCGCCCGCCACCTTGCGCAACGTCGGCACCGGAACCGTTATCGCGGCACGCCGCAAGAGTCCCGCCGTGTTCATTCCCAGAACCGCGCCGCCCGCGTCCACCAGGGCACCGCCAGAAAATCCGATTCCCGGCGTCACATCGGTTTCAAGGTATCGGTCGAACTCTCCGCCTGTGGGGGCCCGCCAGGCCTCGCCCGCGGCGCTGATGATTCCCAGCCGCGCCCGGACCGTGCGGCCGGGCCGTGTCACGGCCACCACCAGCTGGCCGACCTTCGTCTGATCACCGCCGCTCCAGGACGGCGCGGTCAGACCGGATGCCTGTGCACGCAGCACCGCGATATCGGTACCTGGGTCCCGACCGACCAGGGTGGCAGCCACGAGCTGCCCATCAGGCAGCCCGACCCGGATCTCGTCCTCTTGCTCAATAACGTGGTCCGCCGTCACGATCGTCCCGTCCGCCGCCCAGACGATTCCGCTGCCGGGGGCATGCCGCCGGGCCTCGACCCGCACCACAGAGGGCCCGACCCGCTCCGCAATGCCGGCAATTCCGTTGGAGATTTCGCTCAAGATCTGCATCACATCTACCACCTCCGTTGATGGTGAGCATACGCTGGCCGGCGCGTTGCCCGCATCGCCCGTTTGGGGAGGCCTAGCTGAATTGCGGATTGCGAATTTCGGATTGCGGATTGAACTGCGCCAGCCAATTCGCAATTCACAATCCACAATCGTCCCTTTGGCTACAGGACGATCAGCCCCAGACGCGCTGCACGCGTCACCGCCTCCGTGCGGCCGTGCGCGCCCAGCTTGCTGAAGATGACCGCGACGTGGAACTTCACCGTGTGCTCACTGATGCCCAACTGCAGCGCGACCCGCTTGTTGGGCAGGCCTTCGGCCAGTAACTGCAAGACCTGCAGTTCGCGCGGGGTCAGTTCCTCTGCGGGAACCTCCGGCGCCGCGCCGCGCCCTTGCACGATCGCCGGCGCGAACGCGGGGTCGATCGCCATCAGCCCCAGGACCACCGCCCGCAACGCCGCCAGGAGTCCCGGTCCATCAATGTCTCGGGGGAGAGCACCTCGCGCACCTGCGGTCATCGCATCGGAGACACGGGCATCATCGTCGCTCAACACCACTACCGGTGTGTCAAGATCCTGCATCGCCGGGAGGCGCGCGTCGCTCCGAGCGGCGCCCGTTCCAAGATCCCACAGGATGATGTCGCAGGCGTGGGCATCAGTGACGTCGCCAAGATCAACCTCCGGCGCGGCCTGGTCTACCGTCACGTCCGGCTGGCCCGAGAGTAACGCCGCCAGCCCGGCTCTCACCAGCATGTCATCAGCGACCACTAAGACACGCACACGTATCTCCGCAATCTACGCGATCTTCGCAATCCCAACCATCTACATCAACGCAACATGCAGGTGTCACATTTCCGGAGTGATTGCGCCGATCGACTGGATCGAGTAGATTGGGCAGAGTTCGTCTAAAGCCAGGCAGTTTTCTGCCAGTTGTCCTTCGCGCCGGGGGAGGGCAGCCAGGGGGGTAAGGTAAGCAGGAGCCCGCCGGCCAGAGCGGTCACGTACGGTTCATACGAACGTCGCAACTCCGACAGCTTCCGATCCACCTCGTCGCCCGTCCTCAGGACTACACCCGCTTCGTTCAGAACCGCGCGGAGTCGGCGCAGGTCATCCGGCGGCAGCCGGTCGCGATCGGGTGGATGAGGCGGCGTGTCCAGCACCTGGCACAGGTCTACGGCCACATGACGGGCCATGGCAAACGTCAGCCACGCCTGGCGAGGCCGCACGCCGTCTAACCCCGCCAGGACCAGCGCACACGTATCAAGGATCGTCGTCAGCGATGCCACCCACGATTCGTTGCCGTGCTGCGAGCGGAACCGCGCCAGTACAGGGTAAGAAATGTGGCTCTCCAACAACTCCGCCGCCCAGTTTTCCCATGCGGCGAGGAACTGCCCCAGCGCGTCCAGGTCCTGCCACTGTCCCAGCCTGCGCACAAGCTCGGATGCCGCCGGCGGGGAACCGGCCCACTCGTCCAGCATCGCGATGTGCGCTTCGCGCCGCGAAAACGCCTGGTACACCACGGGAAGGTAGCCGATCACCAACGCCAGGAACGCAAACCCGACGAACGCTTCGACCACCGTCACGATCCGCGCCGCGGCGGACGTCGGCACGACGTCGCCCAACCCGAGGGTGAACAGGGTCGTGCCGCTGAGATAGAGGGCCGTGAAGAACGTGGGCTGGCGCTCCGGCATGGACATCTGCAGCCCGAGGGCCCAGTGCACCAGCGCAAATCCGAGCAGCAGCATCGAGGCCCATCCCCCCAGCAGCGCGATCAGAGAGAACGGACCAAACAGACTGAGGAAGCTCTCTCGCCGGCCCGGGCGGCGGATCCCCGCCGCAGCCAGCAACCAGAACCGCCACAGAGTCCTGAACAGCAGGCGCGCCGGCCGGAGGCGGCGCGCCACGCGACGAGGCAGGACGACGGTCTCAAACGTATCCCACAAGATCACGCCGATCAAGACCACTCCAACGACGCCGACAACCGGATCCATCATTCCGACCCCTCCTCATCAGTCCGCACCCTTGCGCGTGTCCTACAATAGTGCCACACTCAATGACTCTCGTCTTGGGCCATACACTCGTCGCCTCCAACGCCCACGCCCCACAGCGCTGGCTGGTGATCCTCCACGGGGCATTCGGCGCTGGGCGGAACTGGGGGACGATCGCACGCCGCTTGGCCCAGGTTCGTCCGGAATGGGGCGTCGTGCTGGCCGATCTGCGGATGCACGGCGCCTCGCAGGGATTTCCCCCGCCCCACACGCTGGAAGCCGCCGCCGCAGACGTCGACGTGCTCGGCAGGAGCCTTCGGGTCCCCTTCGACGCCGCGCTGGGCCACTCGCTTGGCGGCAAGATCGCGCTGCTCTACGCGGCCCGCCACGCCGCCGCTCTCCGGCAGGTGTGGCTCGTGGAGTCCACGCCGGCTGCCGGACCACCTGCAGGGAGTGCCTGGCAGATGCTGCGGGCGGTGCGGTCACTGCCCGCGCAATTCGCCTCTCGTCAAGAGGCAGCCGAGGGTCTCGCGCAGCTTGGGTTCGCTCCTGATGTGGCGCGATGGATGACTACGAATCTAGAATCCTCGGACGGACGCTTCCGATGGCGCCTAGACTTCGATGCCCTGGAGGACCTGCTGCGCGACTTCTTTCAGACGGATCTCTGGAGCACAGTTCTAGACCCTCCAGCCGGCGTGGCGCTGCACGTCATCAAGGCTTCCGAATCGGAGGTCCTGAGCAAAGAGGCCATGTTGTGCCAGGCGGCCACTGGATCCATGCCGACAACCCCGAAGAGGTCGTCCGCCTGCTCGCACGTTATCTCCCCTAGTTGCAGCACTCCCGTACCTACGCGGCCCGAAGCCGCCGGCCGAGTTCCGCGCGCGCGCGCGCGACGCGGTCGGGCCCCTCCGGCGCAAGTGGCGTAGGCCCCAGGCCGAGACGCCACAGCACGGCCGCGCTCAGCGACGGCCGGTGGCGCTCGACGAATGCCCGGAACTCCACGCCGGTCATCTCAAGCCGGAGTTCAGCCAGGAACCGGTAGGCGTCCTCCGGGCCGAGGGGCACCTCTGCGTAGCGCCTCCCGCCCACGACGTACACCCGCCTTCCATCGGGGGTGCGATCCAACGTGATCGACGGTGTCCAGACAGACCCAATCCGTTCACTGTCATCCATCGCATTCTCCTCACGCCGCCGTTATGTGCCGCTTTGCGGTTGCGCAGGCCGAGCCGCGGAAATCGTCAGGCCGACAATCAAGCCGACCAGCGCCGCCACCGCAATCACCGCCGTCAGGCTCCCCGGCAGCCTCGTCCGCAGGACCGCGTCGAGCGAATATGCCCCCGGCCCGCTGACGGCGGCCGCCAGAGCCACCACCAAATACGTGAGTGGAAGCTCGAGCCCGCGGTCGGCCGCCCAGATTCTTGGCCAGTGCGCTCGCACAATGGCGGTGATCATGGCCGAAGCAATACCCACGGTGCCCAGGGGCCAGAACAACCCGAGCGCAAAGAGCAGGCCGCCGCCAAACTCCGCGATTCCGGCCAGCCAGGCCCACAAGCGCGCCGGGCGGTATCCCATCGTATCCAACCACCCCGCGGTGCCGGTGATGCCATGGCCGCCAAACCATCCGAACGGCTTCTGCGCCCCGTGGCCGGCCACAAGCAGACCCACCACGAAACGTAAGGTTAGGAGCGTTGCGTCCATTACGTTCGCCTCCTCGGCCAGAAACATACGACCAAGATGCACCTTCCATTTCGTAAGTTACTCTACACCGGCCACTTCCCCTTGTCAAGTCCCTTACTATGCGTTAGAATGATGCGGGCGACGCTGATGAGTAAAACGAGAATCACTCACGAAAATGAAGAGCATGTGTGCCCGCGCTTCCATCGGGCGATCGAGCTGGTGGGCAAGCGCTGGAACGGCGCGGTGATCCGTGCCCTGATGGATCGTCCCCGGCGCTTCGGGGAGATCCTGGAAGCGGTCCCCGACCTGCATGACCGCCTGCTCTCCGAGCGCTTAAAGGAACTCGAGGCTGAAGAGATCGTGCGGCGGCGAGTCTACCCGGAAACGCCGGTGCGCATCGAGTACACGCTCACCGAGCGCGGACGCGACCTCGAACGGATCCTGGCCGAAGTGGAGCACTGGGCGCACCGCTGGCTCCCGCAGTCGGCTAAGCGCTGACTAACGTCAACGGGAAGCAGGAAACGGAAAGGAACGACCTCCGCTTCCCGATTCCCGTTTCCTGTTTCCCGCTTCCGGAAGTTACTCGATCGGTTCCAGGCCCCTGCATCGCACGCAAATACATGATCTGCCCCATGTGGTAGCTCTCGTGCGGCAGATGGTACACGAGACGCTCTAAGCCCGTCCCGCCGGCGCGCATCGAGTCCAGCATCGCCCCGCACGACGCGGCAAACCGCTGCCGGACTTGTGTCCACGCAGACTCTGCGGGATCCAGCGGTTCTTCCCAGCTCCGCCGGTCGACTTCCTCTCGCCCCGGCTTGTCCCCGGCCAACGCCCGCAGCGTGTAATCCTGCCAGAACAGCATGTGGTTGAGGATCTGCCAGATAGAGTGCCGTCCCGGCTCCGGCCTCCACGCCGCCTGTGCCGCGGTCACGTCGATGGCCTTCTCCCAGGAAGCGTACCAGACGCCGTCGGTCCACGCCTCCTCCCAAATCCTGATCAGCGTTTGCTGATCCATGCGTAACCTCCCCTACCCGTGGGAACGTTGAAACGTTGCAGC
>VBAL01000153.1 GCA_005888595.1 Candidatus Segetimicrobium genomatis | reverse complement strand
CTTCGCCCCGCATGAAGTCGAAAACTCGGTAGCGCTGTTCGATCGCTCGGCGGATCATCATCCCGGTAAGTACGTGCCCTACGCTCCGCCGCCGAAAAGTGGTATCCCACCCGCCGTTGTAGAAGTACACGGTGTCGCCCACGGCGAACCCGTACCAGGCGGCAGCGGGTTTGCCGTCCAGAGCCAGGGAGGCAAGCCAGACCGCACCGCGCGGTGGCAGCAGCGACGCAAACTTACCGTGCAGCCGCGTCAATGCTCGCATGGCGAGATGGCCTTCCGCCCCCCACCGCTTGATGTGGAGACCTAGCAGACAGCGCCACCCCTCCTCCAGCCGGTCGGCGGCGTACTCCGTAAGCGTCACCCGATGAGCGCCGTACAGCATCCGTTCGCTGCGAAGTAACGCATGTCGGCGGTTGGCGCTCAGACCCGACAGGTAGACGGCCCAGCTGTCGGGCAGGGCAATGTATGGGCAGCGAGAGAGAGGGAAGCGGCGAACGGTCCATCCCCGTCGCTCGCAAGCGGCACACAACCGTTCGACGTTCGGCGAATGCTCCCCGACGTTGTCCAGCCGGACAGCATCCCAAGGCAGCCGTTCGAGCTCGGGCACGAGGGCGTCGAGGTCCGCCCCCGGCAACGCTGGGACCTCCAGATGATCTGGGCAGCCGAGATCACCGATCGCCCATCCCAGCACTCGTATGGGAACACGCCGAAAACGAGCCCGAAAAACGCGAAATGGAAACAGCGCCTCTGTCTGACCTCCGCCCGACCGAAGGACGAACACCCGGCTCGACTCCACCTCATCCCGCTCCGCTGCCTCAGCCCAGCTGCGATGCCATGCCCAGGTCATGAACGGGCTGGGAGCCGGAGATCGGGCGTGCAGGGCGCTCCAGATGTCACAGCCAAGTGAGAGAGCCTCTCCGAGAGACATGAGCTGGACAGTCGGTCTCGCACTCGAATTGATCGTGCGCTCTGCGGCGTTGTCACCGGGCAGTAGCACCGTTCTCTGTCCCTCGGCTTAGGGGCCTTGCGCTGCAACACACGGTCATCACACTAGTGGGCGCAGTCCAATACGCCGTGCGTCGTAGCCGATGACGGACGGTCACCGGATGAACGGAAGCCGGGTGACAGACGGCGCCACCGGGTCCGAACCTTGGCCGGGAAAGCCACGAGCCCGGCCATGAGGCGGGGTCTGGCAGGATTTCCGTCGTGTACGTCGACGTAACTGGGCACGTCTCGGGGCCCCGAGCGCCGCGCCGGCGTTTCATTTAGCACTTTCTGGGCCAACTCACGACATCTGCGCACAGCACGATAACCGACTGACGCGCCGGATGTTGAGCCGATGCCGCGGTGCCACGGCGCCCGGCCGAGCTGAGAACGTGCGTCGCAGTTCTGCACGTGTCGGTGCCAAGCCGCAACACCGCGCTTGGCCGGCGATTCTTCGAGGGAGTCGTCGGGGCCGGGCTCCGCGTGCTTGCGAACCGGCATCGGGGAGATCGCGGCGCGGCGATCCGCGGCTGCTCACGCTCCGGCTTCCACAAGGGGTGTGCCCCTGGCCGACATGGAGTGACACACCGCCCACTGTGGTACGCGTGCAGCAGTCGCAAGTGGCCGCAACACGTCAACCCCATAACGAAGGTCGTCTCGCCCCTCGCCTAAGCAGTTACGGCTCGGCTCGTTAGGAACGCCGCCGTGCCTGGTCACCCTGCAAGCGCGCTCGGTGCAAGCTTGGTCTCGGAGTTGCGTTTTTGGACCGCACGGTTGGAGGATTGAGCGCGACGACTGCCCGCCGACAAGGGTGCCCGGCTCCGACATCGGAGGCGCCCGAGCGTTCCCGGCCGTCAACGGGGGTTCCCAAGTGCTTGGGTGTTGCTTAGAGCTCGCCTCCCTTCACGCGCGACCGCGGCGTGTCGACACGCTAGCACAGTGCTGACCGATCCAGGACGATGACCTGCGCGTCGCTCTCTCCTGAAGCCCAGCTTCTGCTACTGACGGCCGGCGTCCCGCCCAACGACACCGCGATGCGCCGGCTGCTGACGGCAGGGATCGATTGGGCGCACCTGTGCGCCCTGGCTGAACATGAGAAGGCAACATCCATCGTGCTGCGAGAGCTGTGGCGCCTCGGCCTGCCGACCCCCGATGCTGGGGCGCACGAATTGCGACAGCGCGCCGCGGCCTCGGTCATGCAGATGCTCCATCTCGAGCAAGTGCTCCTCAAGACACTTGACGTTCTCGCCGAGCGGGGCATCGAAGTGATGCTGCTCAAGGGCGCAGCACTCGGGTACACGGCCTATCCTTCATTCGTTGATCGGTCGATGGGAGATCTCGATCTACTCGTGCCACCGCAGCGCGCGGAACAAGCTTGGTCGCTGCTGCAAACCCAGGGTTGGACGTGGCCGTCGGCTCGGTGGGCGAGCCAACGGTACACGGCCCATCAGCACTTGCCCCCGCTCATCCAAGAGCCCGGGGGCGGGTCTCGTCTCGAAATACATGGAGATCTCTTGCCGGGCGGCCACCCGTTCCGGTTTTCTGCGGCCACCATGTGGGCGCAAGCGAAACAAGTGTGCCTGAATGGGCGCGTCCTGACAGTTCCCCACCCACGGCACCAGCTGTGGCACGTGTGTGTGCATTTCTCCTGGTCGCACGAGATGCAATGGGGAACCTGGCGCACGCTCAGGGACGTCGCAGCGATCATCCGACGCGGCGATGTTGAATGGCCGGAGTTCGTCGACCTGGCCCGGGAGAGCCGGGCCGGGACGTGCTGCTTCTGGACGCTCAGATTGTCGCGACGCCTCGCCGGGGCAGACGTGCCGGACCGCGTCCTGGCGGCGTTGCGCCCCCCTCGCCCTGAGTTGCTGCTGGAGAGGATCGAACGGCATTACGTGTCGAACCTGTTCCCGTCCCAGGACGGTTGTCCCTCGGTGCAGCTCGCGCGTCGGCTGTGGGAGGCCGGTATCCTGCCCCGCTGGAGTGGGCACGGTCCGGTGCGCCCTTGGCAGGTGTCCGAGAGATGGATGGCGGGTTCCGAGCAGCACGAGTCGGAGCAGCCTCGGCACCCTTCCCTCTGGGCTCAACTGCGAAAGCTCGGTGCCGGGTTGGCGTACCTGCGCCGGACCCAACGCTTCGCGCTCCCAGTCAACGCACGCTAACAGAGACGCCAGGAGAGCAGTCATGGCCTCACCCAGCGGCGACGGCGCCATTGCGACGAGCTCAGTCGTCGTCGCCACCAAGGACCAGGTTTCGTCCGATCTCGCGGGCGAAGCCATCGTTCTCAGCCTACGAACCGCGATGTACTATGGCTTGGATCAGGTTGGGGCACGGATCTGGGAGCTGGTGCGGGAGCCGACACGGGTGGCGGACATCCGCGACGCCATTGCGTGCGAGTACGACGTTGAGCTCGAGCGTTGCGAGCGCGATGTCCTTGGCCTGCTACGCCAGCTCGCCACCGAGGGGTTGATCGAGGTCAGAGATGGGACCGAGGCCGCTTGAATAGGTTCGTGCGCCTGCCAGCCGCGGATCGCTCACTCCTCGTGCGGTCGGTGCTATTGCTGGGCGCGACCAGGCTGGCCCTGTGGCTGCTGCCGCTCCGAGTCGTGCGCCGTCTATTGGCGCGAGCCGCTCGGCCGACCGCCGCTGCCCCCGCGACGAAGGAACGCATCGCCTGGTCCATTTCCGTCGCCCGGCGGGTCGTTCCGCAGGCCACCTGTCTCCCCCAGGCGCTGGTCGCCGAAGCGCTCCTCACGCGGGCTGGCCATCCGGCCGAGCTGCGGATCGGTGTCGTCAAGACCGATCAGGGCCGACTTGTGGCGCACGCCTGGGTAGCGAGCGGCGGGCGCGTCGTCGTAGGCCAGCTGCACGAGGGGCTCTCCGGCTACACCCCGCTGCCGCCGCTGCCCGGCGCCCGGGTCTGACCGATGATCGCGATCCTCGGCAAGGCGGCTTCTCCCCCTCCTGAGCTGGCGCTCGCTCGCGAAATGCTCGCCGCCGCCCCACACCGCGGCTCGTGCACGACGCTGCGGGTGCTCGGGAACTGCGTGCTCGGCGTCGCCAATCGGCCGGATTCCGCGGACGCGACCCTCTCCTCCGAAGGTCCGCTAGTCGCCGCCCTATCCGGTCGCCTGGACAACGCGGCGGAGCTTCACCAGGCGCTTACCGCTGCGGGCTCTCCGCCTGAGTCGTCGGCGGATGCCGATGTCGTCGTCGCGGCGTTCCAGGCGTTTGGGCTGGATGCCCCGAACCGGATGCGAGGATGCTTTGCCGGGATCGTTACCGACGGCCGCGCCGTCTGGTGCTTCCGCGACCACGCGGGCTTCCGCCCGTTGTTCTACCACGACGACCCCCGCAGGTTCGTCGCCGCGAGCGAGCCTCGGCAGGTGGTCGTCGGCGCCCAGCTTTCGGAAGAGCCGGACTTCGCGGTGCTCGAGCAGATTCTCTACGGGCGGATGCCTTCCGACATGCCAGCGGCTTTGAAAGGCGTCGCGCGTCTGGCCCAGGCCTCGACGCTCACGGTCGACGGCGCGAAGGGTGTTGCCGTCCGCCAATACTGGCACCCGGTCGAGCTGCTCGAATCGGCCCGCCTCAGCCCAGCCGATGTCCGGGACCGGTTCGTAGAGCTGCTGGGGCAAGCGGTGGCGCGCAGCCTCACAGGCCGGGATGCCATCTTGTTGAGCGGCGGGGTCGACTCCCCTGCCGTCGCGGCATTCGCT
>VBAL01000027.1 GCA_005888595.1 Candidatus Segetimicrobium genomatis | reverse complement strand
CGGCATGGCGCGGTGGCCATCGCGGCGATCACGAGTTGCACCAACACCAGTAACCCTGACGTGATGGTGGCGGCGGGATTGCTGGCGAGGAATGCCGTCCAGCGTGGCTTGCAACGCAACCCGGCCGTGAAGACCAGCCTGGCCCCTGGCTCCGCGGTCGTCACCGCATACCTGGAACGGGCCGGTCTGATGCCTTCCCTCGAGGCGCTAGGATTTCACCTCGTGGGTTACGGCTGTACGACCTGCATCGGCAACAGCGGACCCTTGGCGCAACCGGTCGCCGACGCGATCCGGGAGCACGACCTGGTGGTCATCGCGGTGTTGAGTGGGAACCGCAACTTCGATGGTCGCATCCATCCTCTGGTGCGGGGAAGTTATCTGGCCTCCCCGCCGCTGGTCGTGGCGTTCGCTCTGGCGGGGACGGTGGAGCTCGACCTCCTCAGGCAGCCCCTCGGACGCGACCCCCGCGGCAGCCCGGTGTACCTCAAGGACCTCTGGCCGAGCGCCGCCGAGGTACGCGAAGTCGTCAGGCGTGTAGTCTCGCCGGAGCTCTTTGCGGCGCGCTACCGCGACGTGTTCACCGGCGATGCGACCTGGCAGACGATGCCGGTCTCGGCAGAGGAGCGATTCTCCTGGGATCCCGCGTCCACGTACGTACGCCAGCCCCCGTTCTTTGTCGACCTGGCCAAAGAACCGCATCGGCCTGCTGGGGTTGAGGGGGCGCGAGTGCTGGTGTGGGTGGGAGACTCGGTGACCACCGACCACATCTCGCCTGCGGGCGCGATCCCGGCCGATAGCCCGGCCGGGCGGTACCTCGTCGAGCATGGCGTCAAGCCGGTCGACTTCAATACCTACGGAGCGCGGCGCGGTAACCACGAGGTGATGCTGCGCGGGACATTCGCCAATATCCGGCTGCGCAACCGACTGGCCGGCGATCGGGAGGGCGGATGGACGAGACATCTGTCCTCTGGGGAACTCATGACCATCTACGATGCTGCCGTTCGGTACCAGCAGGACGGAATTCCCTTGATGGTGATCGCGGGGAAGGAGTACGGCTCAGGCAGCTCGCGTGACTGGGCGGCAAAGGGCCCGCGTCTGTTGGGTGTGCGCGCGGTCCTGGCGGAGAGCTTTGAACGCATCCACCGCACCAACCTCATCGGCATGGGCGTCCTACCCCTGCAGTTCCTTCCTGGCGAGACCGCTCAAACGGTCGGCCTGGATGGCACGGAGGTATTCGACATCACCGGCATCGAAGCGGGGCTGCGGCCTGGCCAGCAACTCGCGGTGCGGGCACGCAAAGGTGGGAGTCCGAAAACGTTCCAGGTGATCGCCCGGCTGGACATCCCGATCGAGGTGGAATATTATCGCCACGGCGGCATTTTGCCGTACGTCGTGCGCCAGCTGGTGGCCAAGCGAGGGCCTAACGCCCTGCCGTGACGCCAGCCTAGCCGCCGTCTCGCCCCGAACCTGGCCCTTCTGACTCCTTTTTCTCCGGTGTGCCCCGCAGGAGCTGAACCGCTCGGCGTCCCGCTTCTGTTGCTTCTCGCGGGGCCGCCTTGATGTTCTCTCTGACCACGTCAAGCGGCTGGGAGGTGACAGTCTCCGGCCTGGGCATCAGGAGCGCCAGCAGGAGATACAACACGATTCCCGTCCCGCCGGCAAAAGCCAACAAGATGAAGGCTGCTCGGATGATGACGGGGTCGATGTTGGAATACTCAGCGAGCCCGCCCGCAACTCCAAGGAGTAGCCGGTTCTTCCCCTTCTGTAGTCTGCGCGCCATGATCAGACCTCCCTTTCAAAAACTCACTTCCAGATTAGCGTATTCTCAGGTTTGCCGCATCTCTAAGGCTGCTTTCGAGCCCGCGTCGACGATCATGAGCAAGACCGCCGCCGCAGCTGACATCACGGCACCGAAATAGAATGGTGCCGCCGGCCCGATCCGGTCCCACAGGAATCCCGCGACGAGACTGGCCGGCAGCAGTGCCAGCCCCGTCGCAGAGGCAAAGGTGCCCAGCGCGGTGGCGCGGAGGTCAGCGGGAACGAGATCAACCACGAATGCGCGCTGGACGCCTTCGGTGAGGGCGTAGTAGATTCCGTAGGTCAGGAACAGCGGGAGCACGATCCATCGCCCCGCCGGGCCGGAGGCGACCGCGAATCCTAAGTACACGATCGCAAACACGACGTATCCAACGATCAACACCCCCCGCCGTCCCAACCGGTCGGACAGTGCACCGGCTGGAATGGACAGGACAGCGTACACAACGTTGAACGCAAAGTAGATCAGCGGAATGGTGGCCACAGGCAGCCCGAGATTCTTTGCCCGCAGAATGAGAAACGCGTCCGAAGAGTTCCCCAGCGCAAAAAGCGTGATGATCGCGGTGAAGACAGCGAACCGCCTCCCCAGGCCACCGATTCTCACGGTCCCCAGCGCGTGGGATGCGGCAGGGCGCCGGAGATCGCGGAGGAAGACCCCGGCGATGAGGATGGCGAATGCCCCCGGAATGGTGGCGATCCAGAACACGGCCCGATAGTTCTCGGGCATGATGGCCAGCGTCCCGAAAGCGATTAGCGGGCCCAGCGCCGCCCCCGCCGTATCAAGACTGCGGTGGAACCCGAAGGCCAGTCCCCGGCGCTCGGCGGCCACCGAATCGGCGATGAGCGCGTCCCGCGGGGCGCCGCGAATCCCCTTGCCCAGTCGGTCACCGAAGCGGATGGCGAGTACCTGGCCCCACGATCCCGTCAGCGCGAGTAGGTGTTTGGTGACGTTAGAAAGACTGTAGCCAAAGACGATCAGCGCCTTGCGGCGGCCGAAACGATCCGAGAGCAGGCCGGCAAAGGAACGCATTACGCTGGCCGTGCTCTCCGCGACTCCTTCGATGAGCCCGACGGCCGTCATCGACGCCCCCAGGACGGCGGTCACGAACAGCGGCAGGACCGGCACAATCATTTCCGAGGAGACGTCGGTGAAGAAACTCACCAGGCCGCTCACCAGCACGTTGCCGGTCAGCGCCGAGCGAATCTGAACCTGCGCAGGGGCGTCAGCTTGGTCGGGCACCGATGAGCCTCCGAACGTGGAGCAGCATCTGACTGTTCCTTCATGCGACGATGCTACTCCTGCGGGTAACCACTTGAGATCAGGGGGACGGGAATTCCGAAGACGGCGGCATACCGGCTGGACTGCACGACATCGCAGCCGCTACCCAGCGGACAATAGGTCGGTGCGTGCGTACGAGCGGGTGGTTCACTTGCGTTATGATGGAGTGTGTGGATTACCAGCCGGGCTGGCTGGACCAGGACGCGCGAGGTGTGATTGACGGGAGGTTTGATTGACGTATGAGGGTTGGCGTACTGACTGGGGGAGGCGATGCGCCGGGACTAAACGCCGCCATCCGCGCGGTAGGACAGGCGGCTTGGCGCGAGGGATACGAGGTTGTGGGTATCCGGAATGGGTGGCTGGGCCTGTTGCAAGATGACGTTTTTCTCCTGTCCCCGGAAACAGTTGCAGACATCCTCCCTCGGGCTGGAACCATCCTTGGGACGTCTCGCACAAATCCATTCAAGACCGCTGAGGGTGCCCGGCGGATTCAGGACACTCTTCGGACCCGGGGGATCGATGTGCTGGTGGCCATCGGCGGTGATGACACTCTGGGCGTCGCAGCCAAACTAGGCGCGATGGGGGTACGCGTCGTGGGCATTCCCAAGACGATGGACAACGATATCCCAGGAACCGATTACACCATCGGTTTCGATACCGCCGTCACCACCGTCATGGACGCCTGCGACAGGTTGCACCCCACCGCGGAGGCCCACCGGCGCGTGATGGTGGTCGAGGTGATGGGACGAGACGCCGGATGGGTCGCGGCGGTGGGAGGTCTGGCCGGAGGCGCCGATGTGGTCCTGGTGCCCGAGGTCCCGTTCAGTGTCGATGAGGTGTGCCGGCGCCTCAAAGCGCAGCGTGAGCGGGGAAAGTTGTTCAGCCTCGTGGTGGTCGCGGAAGGGTCCAAGCCCAAGGACCTGGCGACGCCGATCGCGCAGGACGCCGGCACGGATGCTTTTGGCCATGTGCGCCTGGGCGGCATCGGCCCCGTCCTGGCCAAGGAAATTGAGACCCGCACGGGCTATGAGACGCGGGTCACGGTGTTGGGACACCTCCAGCGGGGTGGGTCGCCGACCGTTTTCGACCGGATTCTGGCAACGCGGTTTGGTGTCGCCGCGGTCGACCTGATCAAGCGGCAGCGCTTTGGTTACATGGTCGCATTTCGCGGGAACAAACTGACCTCGATGACGCTGGAGGAAGGCCTGACGGGCAGCCACACCCTGGACCTGAGCCTGTACGATCTGGCGAACGCCTTCGGGCCGTCGTAGGAGGGCAACAATGGCAGTACTGAGCAGCGGCAAACTCACAAACCTGCTCCGTCTCGCCGATGCCAGCGGGCGCTTCAAGATGCTGGCCATCGACCAACGGGACTCACTCCGCAACGCGTTGGGGAATGCCACCCGGCGTGAGCCCAAAGACGTTACCTATGAGGACATGGCGACGACGAAAGCGCTGATCACCGAGGTTCTGGCGCCTTATGCCACCGCGACGTTGGTAGATCCTATCTACGGCTGGCCGCGTGCCGTGAAGGCGATACCCGGCGACGTGGCCATGCTCGTGGCGACCGAGGACACAGGGTATGAGCGCGCCGGCACCCGTGGACGCAAGTCGCGGCTGGTCGATGGGTGGTCGGTCGCCAAGGCAAAGCGAGCGGGGGCCAACGCCGTCAAACTGCTTGTCTATTACAATCCAGACACATCGGGCGAGGTGTTGTCACATCAACAGCAGTTGGCCCAGCGCGTGGGCGAGGCATGCGTGGCGGAGGACCTGCCCTTCCTCCTTGAGCTGGTGACCTATCCGACGGAGGAGCCGTCGGCGGACACCCCGGAGTTTGCCAGGCGGCGTCCCCGCCACACGATTGAGTCGGCACGGGAGTTTTCGAAGGGGCGCTATCAGGTAGACATCCTGAAGCTCGAGTTTCCCGGCGATCTCAAGTACTCGCGGGAGTTTCATGTGGGGGTGTTTGACGGCCGGGAGCGTGCACCCGTCTACTCCTTGGAAGAGGTCCAGGGATACTGTCGAGAGGTAGACGCCGCCGCGCAGCGACCGTGGGTGATCCTCAGCGGAGGCGTTGATATCAAGGAGTTTCTGGCCAACCTTGACCTGGCGATCGATGCCGGGGCCAGCGGCTTCTTGTGCGGTCGAGCCATTTGGAAAGACGTGGTGCCCCGGTATCCCGATCTGGGCGCCATGCGCGCGTACTTGACCTCCGCGGCCGCGTACAATTTTGTTCGCGCGAATGCTGTGGTCGAGCGCGCGCGACCCTGGTTCGCGCACCCGTCATTTGTGGGCTGGGACGAAGTGCGGCTGGCCGACGAGGGCGAGCAGTGGTACCGGCGGTTTGGGGAACGGTAGAAGATCTCTTTTGAACCGGAGGTCCTCGTTGGCGACCGCAGACGTCGTTGTCCTGGGTGGTGGATCCACCGGCACCAGCGTGGCGTTTCAGCTGGCCCGCCGCCACTCCGGCAAGGTCGTGCTGGTAGAACGGGACACCGCGGGCGCCGGGCCGACCGCCAAATCGATCGGCATCATCCGCCTGCACTACTCTCACGAGCCACTGATCCGTCTGGCAGCCCGCAGCCTCGAGTTGTTCGCCCGGTTTGAAGAGCTCACCGGCGCGGTCGCTGACTTCACCCGCTGCGGCTTCTTGCTGCTGGCTCCGGAGCGCGAAATGGTTGTGCTGCGGGCCAATGTGGAGTTGCAGCACAGGCTTGGCATGGTCTCGTCCGTGCTGGCGCCGGCCGAGATCGCCGCGCTGGATCCTCGCCTGCATCTCGACGGCGTTGACGGCGCGGCCTGGGAACCAGGGTCTGGATTCGCTGACGGCTATGCGACGGCGGCCGGCTTCGCGGCGGCGGCGCGGCGCGAAGGAGCAGAAATCTGGGAGACGACGGCGGCGCAGCGGCTCATCGTCGACGGTGGGCGCGTGCGCGCGGTGCAGACGGCGCGGGGCGAGATCAGCACCCCGGCCGTGCTGGTGTCGTGCGGTCCGTGGACGCCTGCCCTGCTACAGCCCCTGGGTGTGAACGTCCCGATCCAGGCCTCACGCCAGCAGGTCGTGCAACTGGCGCCACCGCCGGCGTTTGGCGTGCTGGGCGTGGTGATCGAGGACATGGCCCAGGGTTTTTACGTCCGGCCGGAGGCCGGGAGCACGATTCTGGCCGGCGTGCTGGAAGAGGAAGCAGAGGAGATCGTGTCACCCGATGGGTTCAACCGCGGCGTGGACTTCGACTTCGTCGAGCGCGTCGGCCGGATGTGGGCCTCCCGCTACCCTGGAGCCCGGGAGGCCGAGGTCCGGCGCGGGTACGCCAGTTTATATGACATCACTCCTGACTGGCAGCCCGTGCTCGGAGCGGTCGACGGCATCGGCGGTCTGTACATCGCGGCGGGGTTTTCCGGCCACGGGTTCAAGCTCAGCCCGGCGCTGGGTGAGGCGCTGGCGGCGATCATTGCCGGTGAGCCGCCAGGCATCGATCTCTCGATGTTCCGGCTCTCCCGATTTGCCGAAGGCCATCCCATCCGAGGCCGCCACGCCCAAGGCATCCTGGGCTGACGCAGGAGCGACCCCCCGGTTCTTGTATTGATACATCAATGATCTTCACCTTCGTCGGCGACTACACCGATCCCGCCCTGGCGCATATCGCGCAGGGGTTGCGGGCGGTCTTCCAGCGCCGCGGCCATGAGTACACGTCCGATCCCGAAGCCGAGGATCTCCGCCTGGTCGTGAACTTCATTGATGCGGAGCGGCCGAAGCCATACCGCCGCCGGGCGAAGGCCATTTTCGTCCTCTCCGTCGCGGTAACTGGCGAGCGGCCGGACAACGTACTGCGCCAGGCCTATCCGTTGCTGGTGCGCTCGCTGGCGAATCTGTGCCTTTACCTGGTGCGGACTGGCGAAATGGTGCACACGTATTTTGTGACACTGGAGCAGGGGTACTATCCAATTCCTGATTTAGCCGGACACGACTATTTCGACTACCTGTACGAGCGGCTGCACCCGCTGGCGTCCTCGCAATTGGTGATCGACAACGAGTTCCACACCGACCTCGAGCCAGAGCTGTGGAGCGGTGATGCCCTCACCCGCCAGCTCAGCGCGGCCGGGAAACGCCTGGACGCCTTGGACCTGCTCCCTGCCCCGTTCCCGATCCACGAGTTGCTCGACGAGCGTGACCTTCGTCACATCGAACGGCTCTATGGGATCGGCGGGTTGTCATATGGGAACCTCAGCGCGCGCAAAGACGCCCGGCGCTTCTGGATGAGCGCGAGTGGGGTGGACAAGAGCAACATGACGGAGGTCGGCCGCGACATCTTGATGGTCAAGGGCTTCGATCGGGACCGGAATGTTATGCTCCTCAGTGTGCCGCTGCACGTCAGGCCGCGCCGGGTGTCCGTGGATGCCATCGAACATTGGATGATCTACACCGAGCACCCAGAGGTCGGCGCGATCGTGCATGTCCACGCCTGGATGGAGAATGTCAAGTCCACGACGATCAACTATCCCTGCGGGACCATCCAACTGGCGGGGGCGGTCGCCGACATCGTCCGTCAGTCTCCCACGCCTCAGCGCGCGGTGGTCGGGCTGAAGAACCACGGCCTGACGATCACCGGCCCCAGCCTCGACGATATCTTCGACCGTCTCGAACGCGGGTTCATGCGACAGGTGCCGATGTCATAAAGAACCATTGTGAATTGTAAATTGTGGATTGTGAATTGAAAGCGCAGGTAGTCAAATCCACAATCTACAATTCCCAATTGACAATCCGCTGTTGCTTCTGATGAAGGCCATCCTCTTCAATCCCACCATCCCTCGGTTCCTAGTGACGAAGGTTTTGAGCGCGGTCAGCCGCGCCGCGGTGTGGGGGCCCACCTCGCCCCTGCAGTACCGTGACATCGCCGAACCGCCGCTGCCGGGAGAAGACTGGGTGCGTGTCGGCGTGCGCCTCGGTGGTATCTGCGGCAGCGACCTGCACACGATTCACCTGGACACCAGTCCGGCGATGTCCGCCCTGACGTCGTTCCCGTTTGTGCTCGGGCACGAAAACGCCGGCACGGTGCTGGAGGTGGGACGGGGGGTCCCTGCGCTCCGGCCCGGTCAGCGCGTCACCGTTGAACCCGCACTGCCGTGCGTGGCCCGAGGCGTCCCGCTGTGCCGGAACTGCGCGGCGGGCCGGTACAACGTGTGTCTACGGACGACTGAGGGTCATCTCAGCCCAGGTCTGATGGTCGGTGCCTGCCGGGATACGGGTGGGAGCTGGAGCGCCGCATTTGTAGCGCATCACTCTCAGGTCTTGCCGGTGCCAGACGGGGTTACCGATGAATGCGCGTTGATGGCCGAGCCGATGGCGTGCGCGGTTCACCCGCTGCTGGCCTCGCCTCCGCCGGATCAGAGCACGGTGCTTGTGATCGGCGGCGGCGTGATCGGTCAGTGCGCGATCGCGGCGGTGCGCGTCATTGGGAGTGGCGCGCGTGTCATCGCGCTGGTGAAATATCCGTTTCAGGGCGACGCCGCGCGCCGCCTTGGCGCCGACACGGTGGTGTTGCTGCGCCGGGGAGATCGCTACTTCGACGAGGTGGCGGATGCTGTCGGCGGGACGCTCCGGCGGCCCATGATCGGCCGGCGCGTGCTGATCGGCGGGGCGGATCTGACCATCGAATGTGTGGGCTCCGGGCGCAGCCTTGACGACGCGCTGCGCCTCACCGCGCCGGGAGGTCGGGTAATCCTGCTGGGGCTCGCGGCCGTACCGTCGGGGGTAGATTGGACGCCGATCTGGTGGAAGGAACTGCGCGTTACCGGGAGCTACATCTATGCGGTCGAACAGTGGCAGGGCCGTGCCGCCAGGACGATGGAGCTCGTGCTGGAGTGGATGGCCCAGGGGACCCTCCGCCTGGGAGATCTGGTGACGCACCGGTTTCCCCTGCATGCATACCGGGACGCCCTACAGACCGCGATGGGCAAGGCTCGGTCGAAGGCATTTAAGGTCGTGTTCGAGCCAAATCGAAAATAGGCTCCCTGTCTACCCCGTCTTCCCAGTCTCCACAGTCTTCCCAGTCTACTGCGAAAATCAGACGCCTCCGGGCGTCTTTGAGTTTGGCGAGTCATTTGTGTAGCTGGTGGACTGGGGAGACTGGGTGGACTGGGAAGACCGGGGAGACTGAGTTTCAGGGATAGATCCCTCGTGTCAGGAGCGCATCAGCTACTCGTTTCACAGCATAAATGAGGGCGGCCGTGCGCAGCTCCACTTCGCGCTCGCGGGCGAGGCGCACGACGCCGTTGAATGCCTGCACCATGATCCGTTCCAGCCGCTGATTGATCTCATCCTCTGACCAGAACAACGCCTGCAGGTCCTGTACCCATTCGAAGTACGACACTGTCACGCCGCCGGCGTTCGCCATAATGTCCGGCACGACGTGGATCCCGCGATCGGCGAGGATCTCGTCAGCCTCGGGGGTGGTGGGGCCGTTGGCGCCCTCTACGACGATCTTCGCATGAATGCGCGGCGCGTTCGCCTGCGTGATCTGTCCTTCGATCGCTGCCGGCACCAGAAAATCGCACGGCAACTCCAGGAGAGCGTCGTTGCTCACGGTCTCAGTGCCGGGCAGGCCGGCCACCCGGCCGGTTTGCTGCATGTGCCGAAGCGCCGCACGGGGATCCAGGCCCGCGGAGTTGTGGATGCCTCCATAGACATCGCTGACGGCGACGATGCGGCAGCCCTGGTCATGCATCAGGTAGGCGGTCACCGATCCCACGTTGCCGAATCCCTGGACGACGACACGGCTGCCGGCGAAGGGCATGCCGCGAGTGCGCGCCGCCTCGCGGGCGACAATCATCACCCCTCGTCCCGTGGCTTCCCGCCGGCCCGCCGACCCACCGATGCTGATCGGTTTGCCCGTGACCACGGCCGGGACCGAGTGCCCCCGGTGCATGCTGTAGGTGTCCATGATCCAGGCCATAATCTGCTCGTTCGTCCCGACGTCAGGCGCCGGGATGTCGCTGTCTGGAGCGATGATGACGCTGATCTCCGTAGCATACCGGCGCGTCAGACGCTCCAGCTCACCGCGGGACAATTGGCTGGGATCGCAGGCCACGCCGCCCTTGGCGCCCCCATACGGCAGGTGCATCAACGCGCACTTCCAGGACATCAGCATCGCGAGCGCCCGTACCTCGTTGAGGTTGACGCGGAGACTGTAGCGGATGCCGCCTTTGGTCGGGCCCAGCACCGTACTGTGGTGGACCCGATACCCGGTGAAGATGCGCACTGAGCCGTCGTCCATATGGATAGGAAAGTTGACCGTCAATTCGCGGTGCGGGTAGGCTAGAAACTCGCGAATGCCGCGTTTCAGGGGCAGGTGATCAGCGGCACGGTTGAACTGCCGCAGCGCCGCCTCCCAGGGGTCTTCTCTAGGTTGCACCGCCGGCGCGACAGACCGTTGCATGCTACGGTTCCTCGAGCCGCTGCTCGAACGTGATCCACGCCGGTTGACGGGCAAACCCCAACGCGGCGTTGATGTGGAGCATCGGCATGTTCAGAGAATCATTCCAGGTGCGAATCTCTCGATAGCCGTGGGTCCTGGCGTACTCAATCGTCTGTAGTTTGATCGCCAGGGCCAGCCCGCGGCCGCGGTACTCCCGAGTCGTCGCTGTAAACCCCTGGTACAGGACATCGGACAGTTGCTGGCTTCTGAGCATGAAGCTCTCACCGACGTATTGGTCCCCAGCCAGCAGCACCACGTGTGCGTCAGGGAGATAATCGGGGTGCTCCAGGGTGTGCTGGACGAAGTGGTCTTTGCCCAGCGGCGTGTACGCGTCCGGCCGGGGGACATCGGCATCCACCGCGGTGTGCAGGTCAAAGAGCTTTGGGAGCCATCGCGGGTCCCGCCGGCGCAGCTCATCGACGGTCGTCGTCGTGAATCCGGCGACTGCCGCAGCAGCCTTCTCCGCGAACGGCGTGGGATCAAACCGCGTCACATCGAGCCGCAGCTCCCACACCCGCCGGACTTCACGAAACCCACGGTCCTGCGCGAACCGGATGCCGCGGTCAAGCGTCTCACGAACGCCGGCCCAGGTAACGATGGGACGGAACGGCCGCATCGCCGCCGTCAGGGCTTCATACAGCCGTGTGCCAATGCCGCGCCCCTGGCGCTGCGGATGGACGAGGATCTCGACCCACAGCTTGTTCGGATGGTACATGCTGGGGACGTGGTGGAATTCCGCCACGCCGAGGAGCTTCCCATCGGCGTCCTCCGCCACGAGACGATGGAGCGTGAACCGCGTCCCATCGTAGCGGGCATCCTCGTGCCGCCACTCCTCCTCCGACCAGGGATGGTCGGGATACACGGAACTGCCGATCGCGATGGCGGCGCGATAGTCGCGGGTCTCGAACGGTCGGACGGTCAAGACGGCCACGAACGTACCTTCTCACATGACCCGCCACAGAGGCAAGAGGACCCGGGGGCTTACAGCGTGTGCGATATCCACTCCCCCACCAGATACCCGATGACGGCGATCCCTAACCCCACGACGAACATGTCCAATCCGCTGCGGAAGGCGTTGCGCCCGGTAAAGACGCTGCGCGCCGCGCCTACGCCGAAATGGGACAGCATGCTGATCGCAAATGAGAGCCAGATCGCCGGCATCCCCCGCAGCACGATGTACGGAAACACCGGGATGAAAGCGCCGACGGCCGTGGCCAGCCCGGTGATCCACCCTTCACGCAGCGGAGACATCGAGGCCTGGCCGATTCCGAGTTCCAGTTGGGTTTTTTCCTGCAGCGCGTGCTCGGGATTCGCCATGACTTCTTTCGCCGCCCGCCGGGCCGCGTCAGATCCCATGCCCCGGGTCTGATACAGAAGGGCGAGTTCCGCCTCTTCCAGGTCGGGCATGAGATGCAACTCCTCGCGTTCCACCGCGATCTCGTGCGTGTAGACTTCCCGTTCGCTTTTGGCGGCGAGGAACCCGCTGCTGCCCATCGACAGCGCATCGGCGATCAGCCCCGCGGCTCCGGATACCAGGACGATGTGATGCGGGATGCTGGCGCCCAGCACGCCCATCACCAGCCCGAAGTTGGCGGTGAGGCCGTCGTTGAAACCGTACACCGCGTTCCGGAGAAACCCACCGGACTCGATGCGATGCCACGGTTCCCCCGAGACACCCAGCAGTTCGCCCAGTTGCATCGCATGCTGAGCCGACTCCTTCGCCAGCTCCGCTGCGGTCCTGGACGCGTTCGGATCATCGTAGTGGAGTGCGCCACGCAGGTAGCCTTTCGTTTCGCGGCCTTCTTCGGCGAGGAGAATCGACGCCAGCAGGCGCCAACCCAGCAGGCGCCCAACGAGCGCCATGATCCGCGCGCGCAGGCTGGGTCGAAGCGGCGGGGGCGCGACCCCTGCGCTTCGCAGCACCTGTTCCCACCGCGTGACGTGCTGGTCCTCGACCCGCGCCAGGTTCGCGAAGACTTTCGCCCGCGTAGGGTCCGTCTCGGCGGCGGCGATGCGTCGATACAGGAATGCGGCATCCCCTTCGTCTCGCCAGTGCTCGAGCCACAACTCTGGTTGGTGTGACTGACCATCGCGCTGCATGTCTTCTGTTTGAATTCGAAGTTGACCGGTCGTGCCCTTCCGGTAGGAACCCGTCGCCGCGTCCTCGAAACCGGGGGAATCGCGATGTTGCCCCTCTTTGGCCGGCGTTGGGATCCAAAGGATCTGCGTGCCCGGGTGGGTGATCTGGCGCAGGTCGCGGGCGCAACGCGGGTGGTCCTGGCCGACGGGTCTGAGGCCGGCGTGGAGGCGATAGACATCCGCACGGGCGCCGGTCTTCGATTCCTGGTCTTGCCTTCGCGCGGGTTGGACATTGCCGACGCAGAGTTCGAAGGCATGCCCCTGGCGTGGAGGTCGCACACTGGGCGCGTGCATCCGGCGTTTTACGATCCTCGCGGGACCGGATGGCTGCGTGGGTTCTATGGCGGTTTGATGGTCACCTGTGGCTACCTGACCGCTGGGGTACCCTCGGTGGACGAGGGTCAGGAGTGGGGGCAGCACGGCCGCGCGTCCTATATTCCCGCCGAGGATGCATCGGTTGAGCAAGGGTGGGAGGAAGGAATTCACCGCATCACAGTCCGCGGACGAATGCGCGAGGCAGCCGTGTTTGGTGAATTTCTCGTCGTGCGGAGGACGATCAGTACCGCCCTCGGGAGCCGTTCGATTCGGATCGAGGACGAAATCGAAAACGCTGCATCCCAACCTACCCCGCTGATGCTCCTCTATCACGTGAATCTGGGTTTCCCGCTGCTGGACGATGGTGGGGAAGTACTCTCGCCGGCACGCACCGTGCGACCCCGTGATGCGGCGGCCGCCCCCGGCGTGTCAGCCTACATGAAGGTGCACGGGCCGGTCCGTGGATACGCGGAGCAGGTATTCTATCACGACATCGAGCCTGGCCCAGACGGGACGGCGGAGGTGGCCCTGGTCAACCGCCGGCTGCGCGGCGGGCTGGCGCTCAGCGTCCGTTATGATGCCAAAGCGCTCCCGCGGCTCATTCAATGGAAGATGCTTGGTGAGGGCACCTACGTCATGGGGCTGGAGCCGGCAAACTGCCTGGTCGAAGGCCGGGCTGCGGAGCGCGCGCGGGGGACCTTGCAGGTGCTGGCCCCAGGGGAGACCCGGCGCTTCTGGATCGAGCTGTCGGTGGCGACAGGGGATGAGCTGCCTGCCCTCCAGAGCCGCATCGAACGGTCGCGCTGACAGCCAAGGCTTATTCGCTCACCGCACGCGTTGTATGATGACTTCGGCCGGCGGACTCCGCCGGCTTCTGGTTATACGAGCGGCAATTCGAACGACGGACGGAATGCCCTCTCGATGTAAGCTTGTTCACGTTGCCGCACCACGAACCCCGAACGTATAATGGATGGTGCGTGGGCGGGTAGCGAAGCCTGGTTGAACGCAGCAGACTGTAGATCTGCCGGCCTTAATTGGCCCTCGGAGGTTCAAATCCTTCCCCGCCCACCAGAACATGTCTATCAGGTCTTCCAAGTCTACCGGGTCTTCCGGGTCTAACTGACCGGATCCAGAAGAGTCAGGAGACCCGGTAGACCTGGTAGACATAGTAGACTTGGTAGACTCGCCGAAGGCGTGCGGGGATAGCTCAATGGTAGAGCTCCAGCCTTCCAAGCTGGGGATGCGGGTTCGATTCCCGTTCCCCGCTCCACGATTTACTCGATTGACCCGGAGATCTCGTTTATCCCTGGGTGGGATGCGTCCTTGCCCCTCCGCTTCCACTTCGAGCGGTTTTAATCGCATCTCTAACCCAGATGACGGTCGATGCAAGAACGAGCAGCCAGATGACAATGACAAGCGCAACGGGAACGGCTCTTTGTGAAACGCCTAATAGGATGTAGACGCCCACTAGCAGTAGAAGCAGACGGTTCATGACTCCCACGACTCTGATACCAATAGATGCAAGGTAGAGCAGGATGATCAAGATGAATAGCACATTCGGGAAGACTCTTCCTGAGGCCGTCAGCAAGGCGGCGACGCCTATTAGCAGTATGGCGAGACGGAGGAGACCTGCGGCGACTATCGCCCGCGTATGGGGTCGGAGCGATCCCTCTTTGCGCCAAATTTGGAATACTACCACAGCATATAGGACGGGCGGAATGAAGAAGACAGTAGCGATGACGATCAGCAGGATAGAATGCATATTGAGTGCTATTTCAGGTGCGGAAAATGCATTCCTCTAGGGGGGAGTAAGCGTGGGACGAACAGGCCAGCAGGGTAGAGGATCGGGTGGACGGGTGCGGTGGCCGAAAAGGTCCTCTCCTTAGGTTCCCGATCATCTGCGAAAATTGACCAAATATCTGGGCCTTAAATGCCCTTGCCGAGAACAAGTCTTTGTGGGCCACCTGAGAAGGCACCCCTCACGGAGCCGCCCTCTCTGCATCTGCTTGACTGCGGGAACATATCAGGCGGCCAGCGATACCTCAACGCGCCGGCGGTAAGGCACGGTTACTTCGTGCAACGCGAGTTCCCCGCTCCACAGAAATTCACTTTCCTTACGGCTGGTAACGAGGGTCAGCGCTTCTTGCAGGTTGCCTCGAATCTTCGCAGTGCCATGGCGCTAATAACGAGGGGAGATGATGTGATGGAGGATAGAGTCCTTTTCGACGCGATCAACGAATTGACTCGTGAGGAACACGAGATCTGGGCGAAAGAGTCTCATGGACAAGCGACGGACGCGGAACGCGATCGCCTCCGCCGCATCGGAGTAACCCTTGATCAGTGCTGGGATCTTCTTCACCAACGCCGCGCGCGCCGCGCAGCTGGACTTAACCCGGATGACGCTAAGGTCCGTGACGAGAAAACCGTGGAGGGATACATTGGTTGATCGTCTCTAATGGTGCCGTCTGGGACAGGTACCGAGGGCTGATATACTTGTGGGCGTGGACGCGGACACCATTGTGATCGGCGCCGGCGCGGCGGGCTTGGCGGCGGCGCGAAGCCTCGCCGGCCGCTCTGTGCGAGTGCTTTTGCTGGAGGCACGCGACCGTGTGGGCGGCCGGGTGTGGTCGCGTCCCGCAGGGCGGAACGCGACGCCGGCGGAACTCGGCGCAGAATTCATCCACGGCCGGGGCGAGCTAACGAGGCAATTGCTCCGCGATGCGGGCGCGGCGGCCATAGACACGGGGGGCGAGGGGTGGACGTGCTCCAAGGACGGCGAACTTCGACGCGAGGACTGGGACTTGTCGTCGACTGCCGGCATCTTTGAAGCGGCCCGCACGCTTCCCGACGACGAAAGCGTCGACCGTTTCCTGCGCAGGTTCGAGCGGGATCAGGCGACGCGAGAAACGGCAAGGGCAGCGCGGGCATTTGTCGAGGGATTCGACGCTGCCGATCCGGCGATCGCGAGCGCACAAGCGATTGCCAGCGAGATGCGATCGGGAGTCGATTTTGCGATCGCGCGGCCGCTCGGCGGTTACGGGCCGATGTTCGAGTATCTCCGCAATGCGTGCGTCGCCTCAGGCGTTCAGATTTGGCTGTCAACGATCGTTCGTCGAATCTCGTGGCGCCGTGGTGCCGTCGGCATTGATGTGAGTAGTTGCGGTGAGTCGCAGACGGTGCATGCGCGAACGGCGATTCTGACGCTTCCGGTCGGTGTCTTGCGTCGTAGCGGCGACGAACTCGCGGTCGCTTTCGACCCTGACCTGCCGGATGCTAAGATCGAAGCCCTTCGGAGTATCGAGATGGGCCACGTGGTCAAGGTTGTGTTATGGTTCCGGTCGGCGTTCTGGGAGCGAGTTCGAAACGGGCGCTATCGTGATGCCGCGTTCTTTCGCTGCGAGCGACAACCGTTTGTGACGTATTGGACGCAGTTGCCGGTCCGCAGCACACTCGTCGTCGCGTGGGTGGGGGGCCCGAAGGCGGTCGCGCTGAGCGGCATTGCAGAGGCGGAGCTCATCGAGCGCGCGTTGAACGGCTTCGGGGCTTTGCTCAACGAGCCCGAGCTCGCGCGTGAGGAGTTCGAGGGCGGCCTGACGCACGATTGGGGCCGCGACCCGTTCGCACGCGGCGCCTACAGTTATGTCGCTGTGGG
>VBAL01000098.1 GCA_005888595.1 Candidatus Segetimicrobium genomatis | reverse complement strand
ACCGAGCAGGGCAGTGCGGACATTTCTTGTGGCGACGCATATTCGCAGACATTCCTGCGGTTCAAAAGCTATCCGAGCAACTCCTGTGGCGGGCAGCCGAGCCTGACCTACACGGGCTGGCGGGTCAGTAAGACGACTCCGGGTTCCATCAACCCTTGCCTCACCCACGCGGATTGTGTGACGCAGAACCCAGGCAACCCCGACGTCGCGAAGTGGTATCCCGGCACCCGGCGGACGACGCCGGCGGCGAGCGCAGACGGTGGGGACATTCTTGGGTTCGAAGCCGACGCCGAATCGACCCCGTGTAATGCCACGGGCCCGACCTACAATCAGACGCTGCCGGGTGGCGCTCTCTTCGTGAATAATGCGCCCGGCTCCGGCGTCAAACAATACGGATTTGACAGCGATACGCCGGCCGGAAAACCTTCCCAGCTGGATCCCGATCTCTTCCCCTGCGGGCTGCCGTACAAGTATGTCTCCGAGGTGGTGTATGACGAGAACGGGGCCCGGCGGCGTCGGGTGCCGCTGGTACAAGACCGTCGTCTTCGAGGAGTGGTATGAAAACTACTGGCGGTTTGATGAAACCCAGATGACCGCGGTGAAGCGCGGCGGCGGCGTTTGTGTGGATGGGATTTGTGTGAAGAACGATGTGGCGGACGCATCTCCAACCGTCCAGCCTAACCTGTTGGCCTATCCGGAGTTCGGTGCCGTGCCGCCGTTTCCCGACATGACATCGATCACGAATAACTACGACTGCAAGTATTACTCACCGACAGGCGCCAGCATCCCCCCGTTCCCTGTGCCGTGTACAAGGCCGGATGGATCGACGACCATGAGCGACCTGGGCACCGCGGGGAACAACAAGATTTGGGTCATGACCTGCGACCCGGGGGGCCAGTATCACATTAACGGCAACATCAGCGGTTACGGGACGCTCGTCATCAACTGCGACCTCATCGTCAATGGAACATTCAACTATTATGGGACGATCATCGTCAACGGGACGCTGCAGGCCGGCACCGGGAACGTCACGGTGTACGGCGGCCTGGTCGCTCAGGATACACTGCGGCTGATCGGAAACATCACCGTGGTGGGCGGCGGGACGGTGGCGAATGTACCGACGGGCAACTCGCTGGTGATCGGAAAAGCCTGGTGGGAACGCTAGGTTCGTCTCATCCTGCTTCTCCTACGGTCCGCGCCGGCGGGCCATTCGGGCAGGACTGATTGTGCCCGAGTCGGGGCAGGATAATTCAAGGCGCTTTCATGGAAGCTTGCAGGAATTATAGGCTCCTGTGGGAAGAGTAGCCTAGCGCGCCGGCCCAAACGCAGGTTCGTGAGGGAGACTTTGCATGGCGCTTTTTGGCCCGAAACGCTTCGTGGGGCTGGACATCGGCAGCCACGCCATCAAGGCCGTAGAGTTGGCCGGCGCCGGCGGAAAGTACCGGGTCGTGCATGCCGGTTTTGCCGAGACGCCGCCTGGGGCAGTTAAAGAGGGCGCGGTGGTTGAGCCACAGGCTCTCGGGCTGGCCATCCGGCAGGTGATCGCCAAAGCGGGAATCAAGCCCGGCCGGGTGGTCTCGGCTGTCGGCGGCCAGGCCGTGATCGTACGTGAACTCAAGCTGCCTCCGATGTCAGAGGATGAGCTGAAGCAAGCCGCCCGCTTCGAAGCCGAACGCTATATCCCCTATGGCGTGCGCGAGGTCAACATGGACTTCGACGTCATCGGGGAGACCACCGAAGACAACCAGCGCAAGATCGTCGTCCTGCTCGTCGCCGCCCGTCGCGATATCGTGGACAAGCACGTGCAGGCGCTGGAGTCAGGCGGCGTGGAGCCGTTCGTGCTGGACGTCGAGTCATTCGCAGTCATCCGGGCGTTGGATACGCAGGGGCGGACGGGCGGCAATGGGGCCGCCACGGTGTTCGTCGACCTCGGCGGGGAGACGACCGATATCGTCATCACCGAAGGTGACCAGCTCCGTCTGACCCGCAACATCAACGTCGGTGGAGACAGCCTGACGAAGGCCGTCGCGACCCGGCTGGACATGGAGTTCCAATCGGCTGCGCAGGTCAAAGAGGAGAAGGGGGTCGTGCTCCTGGAGGGCGAGCCTCTGCCTGAGGACCGCACAGTCTCGGCGGTTCACGACGCCATGCTGCCAATCTTGGGAGATCTGGCGACCGAAGTGCGCCGCTCCATGGATTACTTCCAGACCCGCTGGCGGGAGAGCCGCGTCGGACGGGTCGTGCTGAGCGGCGGTACCGCGCGACTGGCAAATTTGGACCGCTTCCTGTCGCTGGAGCTCGGCGTGGAAACGGTGGTGGGTGACCCATTCGCGAAGTGTGAAGTGGCCGACCGGGTGCTGCCGGCCGAGCAGCGTAAGCAGGTCGCGCCGGCGATGGCCACGGCCGTCGGTCTGGCCCTGCGGGGCACCGTCGAACGATGATCCGTATCAACCTGCTCCCCCGGGAGCGGGTCCGCCGGCCCACGGTTGCGCCACGGGTGCTGGTGGGGCTGGCGTTTGTCGTGGTGGTGGCGGCTCTGGTGCTGGCGACCCTGGCGTTAAATCTGCGCAACGCCCGGGTGCGCGCACAGATCGACGACGTCAACGTGCGGATCGAAGAACTCAAGCCGAAGGTGGCGGAGGTGGAGGCCCTCCAGCGACAGATTGCGGAGGCCCGGCGTAAGGAGCAACTGCTGCGTCAGCTGGAAGGTCTGCGCATCCCCTGGGACAACGTCCTGAACGAACTCCGGAAGATCATGCCGGCCGACGTGTGGCTGATCCGCATCGATGCCAGGGGCGACGGCAACCTGACGTTCAATGGATTCGGCATGAGCTATGAAGCGGTAGCGAGGTTTATGGTGAACCTCGATGGGTCGCCACTGTTCCAGGGCGCCGACTTGACCATTGGACAGAAACAGAACCAGGCGGGTCATGATGTCATCAACTTCTCCGTCACCGCGTCCTTGACACCCCGGCAGAAGGAGGTCGGTGTCCGATGAGCCGGCGGGAACGCCTTATCCTGATGGTCATCGGCCCCCTCGGCATCCTGCTGGTCTTTTACTATCTCATCTACTCGCCCAAGCAGGCGGAATATTCGCGTCTGCGAGCGGAACTCGATGACAGCCGGATGCAACTCGAACGGATGGAGGCGACGGCCCGTCAGCTCACGCGGCTCCGAGAGGAGTATACGCGGCTGCAGGCGTTTATCGCTGAGGTGGAAGCGAAGCTCCCAGCGGCAAAGGAATTGCCGTCGCTGCTGGTTCAGTTGGAACGCCTGACCAGGTCCCTCGGCGTCAGCCTGGAGAACATTCGCCCGAGCCAGGTACAATCGTCGCAGGCCGCACCCCCGCCGGGAGCAGGAACGCCGCCGCCACCGGGTGCCGTGCCGGCTCCGGGTGGTGGGGCGGCTCCGGGTGGTGGCGCGCCGCCCGCGGGAGGACCTCCTCCTCAGCCACCTGTCCCCGCCTACCAGCGTTTTCCCATTTCGCTTCAGGTGATCGCGACGTATGAGCAGATCGTCAAGCTGGCAACCGAGCTGAACGCGTTTCCGCGCATGGTGGCGATCCGGAACTTGGGGTTCAGTCCGAAACTGGTCCCCAGCTTGATCGTGAACGTGGATATCGAAACGTACGTGCTTCCCAGGGGGGCACGGTAGAACATGGCTAGGGTCAGCGCGCTCATTGCCAGGATCCGTGAGCTCTTGCAAAAGAATCGGATCGCCCGCTACGGCCTCTTGATTCTGGTCGTCGTCGTCGCCGGCTATCTCGTTGCCGGCCGGCTGTTTGGGGGCCGCGGCGCCACGCAGCCGGCCACCCGACAGCCCATCCCTGCGCCGTCGGCGACGCGGGCCCCGCGTCCCGGTGCACCTGCCCCGGCGCCCGGTGCCACACCGGCTCCGGTTCCGGCAGCGCCTGGCGCGCCTGGCACGACCGCGGCACCCAAGACGTCTGTGGTACCGCCTGGTCCGACCGGTCGTCCTGATCCGTTCATTCCACTTATCGTGGCCACCCCCCCGGGCCAGGCGCCGCCACCGGGTTCAATGCCCCCACCACCGTTCCCTGTGCCTGGTCAACTTCCACCGCCACCCCTACCGGGACAGGTGCCGGGGGTCCCCGGCGGGCCAGTGGCCGTGACCGGGATCGTCGGCAACAGTAAGGCCGTCGCGGTGGTCGTGATCGGTGGCCGCACGGAGATTGTCACGCCTGGAGATCAAATCGGTGATCTGCGTGTCCTGCGGATCGACTCCACCCGTCGCACGGTGACGTTTTTGCAGGCCGGCAGGCGCTTTGATGTTGCCCTGGGAGGTGAATAAGACGACATGGTCCCCCGGACTTCTCGCCTACGTCTCACCCTGATGCTACTCCTGGTGGCGCTGCTGGCCGTCCCATCGGTGGTGACGGCGCCGGTTCAGGCCGGCCCCATGCGCGTCACGCAGGTCACCGTCAAAGACTTCGGCACGCGTCTCGTGGTCGGAATTGTTGCCACCGGGCAGATCCTGTTCAGCATTACAGAGATTGAGACCCCCCTGCCGCCTCGCGTGGCCATCGATATCCTCAACGCCATCGCCGATGATCGTGTCCGCGTGGCCAAGGAAGTGAAGAAGGGTAACGTCCTGCGCGTGCGGGTCGGCCAGTTCCAGGACAACCCCGCCATCGCGCGGGTGGTGGTGGACCTGGTGCGTCCGGTACGAGTCGACGTGCAGCGCTCCGCGCCGAATATTCTGGCGGTCAGCGTGCCGTTGCTGCCGGGTACCGGAGCCGAGGCTACGGCCGCGGTGAGCGCCCCGATCCTGACTCGCGAGGGACCGATGACACCGGCCGTCTCGGCGGCTCCGGGGACGGGTCTGATCAGGACGGCTCAGCAACCGCTCGTCCCGGGCGCTCCGGCCGGGCCGGGACTGATCAAGCTTCTGGAGTTCCGGGGCGTAGCGCTATCTGATGTGCTCACGGCCCTTTCGAAGTTGTGCGGATTTAACCTGGTGACCGATTCGTCTGTCCAGGGGACGATAACGTTGCGTCTGCTGGACGTGACCTGCGAGGAAGCGCTTCGCTTCGTGCTGGAGGCCAACGGCCTGGCATTCCGCCGGCTGGGCAAGAACCTCATCGTCGGCTCGGCCGAGAAGCTGGCCCCGCCGCCGGAGGTGCCGGAGACCATCTCTTATCACCTGTCCTATGGTGATGTGAACGCCATTCGCGCGGCGGTGGCCGCGGCGGTGCCGGGGGTGCGGGTGGCCGTGGATCCGCGGACCAACGCGCTGCTGATCACCGGGACGTCGGCCCAGTACGAGGAAGTGGTCAAGGTCCTCGGCTCGCTCGACATCAAGATCCCGCAAGTCGTCATCCAGGTGAACGTGGTGGAGATCAATACCACCGCGGAGCGCAACCTGGGTCTCTTCAACAGCACGACGGGCATCGGCACGGGCGCTGGTTTCGGGAACGTCGTCCTCGATAGCGCCAACAGACGGATCACGTTTACGCTCACCGACGCGTCGTTGATTAACTTCCGGCTGCAGGCCCTCATCAACGAGGGCAAGGCGAGAATTCT
>VBAL01000320.1:616-1887 GCA_005888595.1 Candidatus Segetimicrobium genomatis | reverse complement strand
TGGTGCGTGCGGCCCTGGAAGCCGCGCTCGTCCACCGCCTGGGCCTCACGCCCGGCGAGGCGGAGGGCTGGGTCCACCGCGGCGAGCCGCCCGCTCCCCGATGCGTGTCCGGCCTGCTGACCCTGCGCGTGCTCGATCCCGCGGCCGGCTCGGGAGCCTTTCTCCTCGGCGTCCTGGCTGAGCTTGCCTCGCTGCACCGGTCGGCGGGCGTCCCCGTCACGCCGTCGCTGCGGCGGGAGATCCTCGGCCGCTGCCTGTTCGGCGTCGATCTCGAGCTCACCGCCGTCCGGCTGACCGAGCTGCGGCTCTGGCTCGCGCTCGTCGCCGAGGACCCGGCCGACCTCGGGGCCGTCGCTCCCCTACCGAACCTCGACGGGCTGGTGCGGCAGGGGGATACGCTGCTCGACCCGCTGGCGCTCGCCGCTTCGCTCCCCGGCGCGCGCGGTTTCGCGGCGGCCCGCCACGAGCTGGACCGCGCGGGCGGCGCGCGGCGGCGCCAGTTTCAGCTGACCGGCCCCGAAAAGCGTGCCGCCGCGCAGGAGCTCGCCCGCACGGAAGCGACCCTGGCCCGCACGCTCTTCGCGCAGGCAGAACGCCGGCTCGACGCGGCGATCCGCGAGCTGCTCGCCGCCGCGAAAAACCTCCCGTCTGCGAGACGGTCGCCGGGATCTCCGCTCGGCCGCCCGGAAGCTGGGTCGTGAGGGGGGGACTCCCTTCTTCGCCTTCGAGTCGCATTTCGGGGACCTCCTCACCGCCGGCGGGTTCGACGTCGTGATCGGCAATCCCCCGTGGGTTCGCGGCGAGCGTCTGCCGCCCCGGGTACGGGAGACGTTGCAGGCGCGCTATCCGTCGTGGCGTCCCGCGGCAACGCGGGGCTTCGCCCACCTGCCCGACCTCGCCGTGGCCTTCGTCGATCGCGCGCTCGAGCTCGCCGCCCCGGGCGGGGTCGTGGCGCTGCTCGTGCCGGCCAAGCTCGCCTCCAGCGGGTATGCCGAGCCGCTGCGGCGGCGACTCGCGCATGAGACTCGACTCGAGCGGGTCGCGCCTCTCGACGGTACCGCGGCGACGTTCGGCGCTGCGGTCTATCCGATGGCGCTCGTCGCCGCCCGCGCGGATGCGCGCCCCGACTGCCCGGTGGCCGCGCAGCTCGGCCCGCGCTCGGCGGCGCTCCGGCTGCCGCAGCGCGCGCTGCAGAGCGGCGGCCCGTGGGTGCTGCGCCCCGACGCCGCCGGCGTCGCCCGGCGCCTGCGGGCCGAGCTGCCTGCCCTGGG
>VBAL01000320.1:0-569 GCA_005888595.1 Candidatus Segetimicrobium genomatis | reverse complement strand
CCCTGGTGCGCCCAGACAGTGGTGTGGCTGCTGTGGACGCACGGAGAGGGCGGCGGCCCGTTGCCCGTGTTGCCGCGCCCGCTCGCCGAGCGGCTGCAGCCGCACTTGGGCCGTCTGCGCCGCCGCGCCGACTACCGTGACGGTCCGGCGTGGCGCCTGTTCCGTACCGCCCTCGCCCTCGCGCCGCACCGCGTGTGCTGGGCGGATCTCGCGCGCCGGCTCGCCGCCGTGGTGCCGCCTGTGGAGGTCGTGCCGCTCAACACGGTGTACGGCATCGCGACGCGGGCGGCGGACGAGGCGCATGCGCTGGCGGCGCTCTTCAACTCGCGTTGGTATACCGCGCTGGCGCGACTGCGCGCCGATCCCGCGCGGGGCGGGTTCCGCCGCTTCAACGCCCGCGTCATCCGCGAGCTGCCCATCCCGCCCGCCGGCGCCCAGATCTGGGCTCGGCTCGCCGCGTTGGGACGCAGCGCGGAAACGGACGACGCCGCCGTCGCGGACTTGCTCGGGCTCGACGCCGCCGATCGCCGTGCACTGGACCGCGCCGCGGATTCTCGCTGAGCAGCTCC
>VBAL01000097.1 GCA_005888595.1 Candidatus Segetimicrobium genomatis | reverse complement strand
GCCCGCGCGTGCGCATGAGCGGTCGCCAGTACAGGAGGTACGCTCCGAGGAGCGACAGGTGTTCGAGCCGGTGAACGGGCTCGCGAGCAAGGGCGAGGTCATAGGCCGTGGGTGCGTGCCAGAGCCACAGGACGGCGGTGGAGCAGCTCAATGCGACGAGAGGCCGCGTGAGCGGACGGACGAGCCAGCCGACAAGGGCGGGCAGAGCGTGTGGCGTCAGGAACGGTATCGCCCCCGCTAGGAAGAGCGGCGGCGCTGCGAAGATGAACAACTCGTGCTGCACCATATGGACCCAAAACAGTTCGTCGTCCAGCGCCGCGAGGGGCGAGAGTAAGGCCACGGCAACCACTGCCAGTCCGGCGAGCCATGCGACCAGGTGTCGCCAGCCGGCCCGCCTCGTGCCGGCGTGCCCGCGCTGCCGGACCCAGAAGGCACTGTAGCAGAGCGCCGCGGCTACAAGGATCGCAGCGACCTCGGGCTGCCAATGCCACGGGCCTGCTAGCTGAGCCCACACGCCGGCCTGTCCGAGTTCAGACAACGGTGACGCCGGTGCGCCGCCACGCCGGTCGCAGCCGCGCGAGCATGTCGACCGCAAGCCAGGCGAGGGCGAGAGCGAGAAGCCGACGAACGGCACGGCGACACGGGCGAAGATCTGCCACTCCGGGAGGTGAACCGCATATCGTCGCGGCACGCTGTGGGCGCCAGCCACGAAGAACATGACCACGAAGCCGGCGGCTCCCACGCCATAGAGCCAGGCGGCGAGACGGCTGCCGCGGCCGTCCGGCACACCGCTCAGCTCGGCGAGCAAATGATAGAGGTAGGCCCAGGCGAATGCCGCCGCACCGAGGATGTAATAGGTGTGGAAGTGCGCGGGCACCCACATGGTGTTGTGCATCACCTGATTCACCGGGAGCGTCGCGTCCAGTACTGCGCCGAGCCCCCCGAACACCCACCCCCAGATCCCCAGGACGATGAGGATCGACGGCACGGACCACCGCAGTCCCGAGCCGTAGATCAACGCCAGCGCCCCCACGATCGTGACGATGAAGGACGGTAGGCCCACGACGTACGAGCCGAGCTGCCCGAGCAGTTGCAGCGCCAGCGGTTGGGCAAAGTCCTGGTAGAGGTGGTGGGAGTAGTTGATCAGCATCAGCACGATCACCAGGTCCCAGGCGAACACCACGGGCCAGGTGGTCTTCCAGGGTCGGCCGGTGTAGTGCGGCAGGGTCGCGTACACGATGCCCGCGGCTACGTAGATGCTCAGGTTGGCCATGGTGTGGCCGAAGAGGAGGACGAAGTTCTTCGCGAAGAGCGCGTCCACTGCGGACACGATCCCGGCCGCCTGCGCGAAGAGCGGCACCAGGTAGACGAGACCCGCCACCGATGCCAGCACGCCATCGATCGCCGTGACCGTCGCGATGAGTTCTGCCGGGTGCGGCAGATCGGTGCTCGGCCTCGAATGCGGGGCGACCAGGTACCGGAGGGCGAGCGCCCCTGCCAGGCCGCCATGCGCGGTGGTGGTCGCCCGTAGGACTGCGACGCAGGCGATGAGCAAGCCGAGAGCGGTGAAGAGGTAGCCCCCGTAGACGGCGAGTGCAGCCGCCAGGGACCAGGTCCGTCCCTCGAATGGCAGAGGATGGAGCACCGTCCAACCGCCGGCGAACCGGCCGAGTAGGGTCGCGAGTATGACCAACCCCATGCCGGTCATGTAAGCCACGAACGCGATCCACAGTGCTCGGGCACTCAGCCGTACCCGCTGACTCAGCACGGCACACAGGCCGCCCAGCGCGGCCAGGAGGATAGCCGCGATCATGCCCGCCCCGTGGAGGGTCATGAGGCGATAAAACCAGTCCGCCGAGATCACCAGGATGCCGGCGTGATCGAGCCGCATCACGAAGCCCAGCAGCCCCATCGCGAGGAACGTGGCGAACCCGGTGACGAGGTAGACGATCGCCGCCCGCAGCACAGCACCGTTCGTCCCGGTGTATGGCAGGGTCGCGTTGCCCATGGTGTCAGCGCACGATGAATTTGGTCAGCATGAAGTGATGGAAGATCCCGCAGTACTCGAGGCATCGCACCGTATAAGTGCCAGTCCGGTCGAAGCGGTATATCAGCCGGTTGGTGTAGCCGGGCATCGCCTGCACTTGGGTGAGAAGCGCGCCGTCGGGGGTATAGATGGCGAAGCCGTGATTTACGTCCTTGGATTGGACGACGAACGCGACCGGTACGCGTGCGGGAACCGTATCCCGGCTCAGCGACCACCCCCACTGCATCGCCATCACCTGCACACTGTCGGCGGGTGCGCCCAGCGCGCGCGTTCGGAAGGACGAGTAGGGATACGCGCGCAACGAGAGCGCGAAGGTCACGAGGAGGATGAGGCCGAAAGTGAAAAGGAGCCGGAGCCGTAGCCGGTTTTCCGCCGGCTCGATCACCTCGAAGGCCGGTCCCGCGCGCGAGCGGAGCAGGACGAACGCCCAAACGGTCGTCCAGACTGCTCCGAGCGCAAGGAGGACCCAGAAGACCAGCCGGGGGTTCATGGCGTACGGTGCACGATGTGCTCGTTCAGAACCTGCGCGATGGTCGGAAAAACACGACGGGCGGCGGCGGGCACCGTGAGCCAATCCTCGGGATTCGGTTTACTAACGAAATAGTCGAATGACTCCGCGCCCGGCCCTATGGCGTTCCCCACGATGATCCGGCCGACCATCCCGGCCGCCTCGTGGGGCATGCAGAAGAAGTCGTAGACCCCAGGCACCGTGAGCGTCACCTCGAAGTGATCGCCCGGATGCACGAGGAACCCTGAGTCCCAGGGCTCGGCACCCTCGGGGATCCGCAGGGAGTGATGGCCGTTCCTCGGGTGGTAGGCCGTCGTCGTGTGGACGTTTTCCTTGACCACCCAGCGGATGGTGGTGCCCGGCTCGACGAGGACCCCCACGGGATCGAACCAGACCTTGCTCCCCAGTTGGTCGCTCCGCATCGCGATCTCGACGGCGTCGGCCGAGGGGGCCAGCGCGCGCCACCAAGGCGGAAGCGCCAGGCCGGCGAGGAGTCCCCCGCCGGCTTGGACGAACCTGCGTCGCGTCGTCATGGTCTGGTCTACTTCAACGCCGCCGCTTTCGCGGGCGAGACGTACCACAAGACGATGTGGTAGTGCGGCTCGGCTACACCCGGGTGGCCGGCGTTGTACACGACGTCCACATGGTCTACCCGCTCACCTTGCCCGGTCTTGAGGCCCGCGAACGCCTTCTGGGCGTCCATGTCCTTGAGCGGGATCATGTAGATCGAGCTCACCAGGTTGCCGTGGCGGTCGTACGCGAGGAACGGCCCCGCGGGCAGAGTCGCCGGGTCCGCGTACAGCGTGCCCAACCCCGGCAGGAAATCGGGAAGCGGAACCAGCGCTGAGACCTTCTTGTACGCCCCGCCCGGAGGCGCCTTCCGCTGTGCCGCGCCCAAGCGCGGAGTCGCGGCAACCAGTCCGATGCCGACAACAAGGAGCAGGGCTGCGTAGGTGGTGCGTTTCATAAGTGCTTCTCCTTTTCTGTTTCTGTTCACGTTTCAAAGCGGCCATTTCAACCGCGCCGCGCGCGGCGCCGCGGTCGGGATGCCCGCAGCTTCGTCCCCAAGTAGCGCTGCAATGCGACAGCGTTGTTGTGCTTCGTGTCGCGAGAGCTGTACAGCAACGTCACCCGATGGCGGCGAGCTGCCTCCAGAAGCGGCTTCCACGCGTCAGGCCTGGCGGCGAGCTCGCGAACGTAGCGGCGCTGGAATTCAACCCAGCGCTTCGGATCGTGGCTGAACCACCGGCGCAACCAGCTGCTCGGCGCCACGTTCCGCCGCCAGCCGTCGAGCTTGAGCGAGGTCTTCTTCATGCCGCGGGGCCAGAGCCGCTCGACCAGGAAACGGAGACCGTCCCGTGTGGAGGGGCGCTCGTAGACACGTTTGAGCTTGATGGTTGCCATACTCAAGAAGCCTCTTCCGATCCGGCTCGGGCTGTGTCAGGCTGCGCCACCTGGAACGCCTTGTGCGATCACCTGGTGGAACTCATCGACGAAGGACGACTGATCCTGAAAGAGCCCCCGCCGCGCGATCGTAGTCATTGAGCCTTCGCGGCACCGAACCCCGCGGGCAGCGACGCAGTCATGACGGGCGGTCGCCTTGACGGCGCAGCCGAGCGGTCTCACAACCTCCATGAACGCGTCGGCGATGTCGGCGACGAGATCCTCCTGCACCACCATCCGAGCGGCAAGCGCGTGCACGAGCCTGGGGATCTTGGAAACCCCGGCGATCAGGCCGTCTGGTACATACCCGAAGTGCATGCGGCCCCCGTAGATCAGCAGGTGATGGGGGCAGAGCGAGTAAAAATCGATGTTCGAGACGAGGATCAGGTCGCGGTTCGCGGAGCGGAAGGTCTTGAGGATGTCCGCAGGTCGGGCGACGTAGCCCCGCGTGAACTCGCGGTAGAACTTGGCCACCCGCACCGGCGTCCTGCGGAAATGCTGGTTGTCGAG
>VBAL01000096.1 GCA_005888595.1 Candidatus Segetimicrobium genomatis | reverse complement strand
TCCGCGATGCGGCGAAGTTCCTCGGCCTGGACCTGACGAAACTGGCGCGCTAGGTTCGCGGCGGCTCGTGAAGTTGGGAGAGGAGGCGGCGAGAAGGGAGACCCCATGAAAGGCGCCTCGCTCCGCGTCGAGCACCTGAGCAAGATCTACCCCGACGGCACGGTGGCGCTGCGGGACGTCAGTTTTGAGGCCGCTCCCGGGCAGTTCGTGGTGATCATTGGCTTGTCCGGTTCCGGCAAGTCCACGTTGATGCGCTGCATCAACCGGCTGATTGAACCCACCTCCGGCAAGATCTTCATCGACGACATCGACATCACCGCGCTCTCCCAGGCGGAGATGCGCCGGCTCCGCCGGAGCATCGGCATGATCTTCCAGCAGTTCAATCTGGTCAAGCGGTCCTCGGTGCTCACCAACGTCCTCTCCGGCCGGCTGGGCTACCTGCCGCCATCGTGGTCCCTGATCAACTACTTCCCCAGGGATGAGCTGGACCGCGCCATGGTGAATTTGCGGCGGGTCGGCATCCCGGAGAAGGCGCGAACCCGCGCGGATCAGTTGTCCGGCGGGCAGCAGCAGCGGGTTGGTATCGCGCGGGCGCTGATGCAGGAGCCCCGGCTGATTCTGGCCGATGAGCCGGTGGCGAGTCTGGATCCGGCCACATCCCACTCCGTGCTGAGATACGTGGAAGAGCTGAACAAGAAGGATGGGATTACCGTGTTGTGCGCGTTGCACTTCCTCAGCTTGGCGCGGCGCTACGGCACCCGTATTCTGGCGCTGAAAGCCGGTCAGCTCGTCTATGAGGGCGTGCCGGGGGACATCGATGAGCGGCGGTTCAAGGAGATTTACGGAGAGGACGCCGTGGAGGTTGAGATCACGTGACGCCGGAGGTCGCGCCCGCCCGGGCCACGCTCCTTCAGCCCCGCCCGTGGTTTGCCAGCGCGAAGTTTCTTTTGTTGCTGCTCGGCCTGTTGGCGGTGTACGCCTACGGGTGGCGGGTCACCAAGATCGACCTGCCGGAGTTGCTCAAGGGGACCAAGTTCGTCAGGCCGTTCGTCGTCGACTTGGTCCGTCCCGACGTCGTATCCCGTGACGTGCAGGTACAGGAAGTGCAGCTGGGCATGTCGGTTGACGCTGCCGTCGCGCCGGAGGACGTGGCGCCGCCGGCGGGCGGGCCACAACTCTCGGTGCCGACCCGCGTGACGGCGGTCGGAGCACAACTCCAGGTGACCGGACGAGGGTTCCGGCCGAACGCCTCCGGGACGCTGTTCTGGGTGAACCCCATCGGGAACCCCCAGCAGGTCGGGACCTTTCACACGGACGCCGCGGGGACATTCGCCGTGACCATCACCGTGCCGGAAGTCTTCCGGGGGCCGGAATCCGGCCCTCGCGGTGCGCAGCAGCGGCTTCTCGCGCGCGTGACCTGGGAGACGGGGGCGCTGCGGCCCAGCAAGACTCTGCTGCTGGTAGGCCAGAAGATCATCGAAACGGTCTTTCTGGCGCTGATGGGGACGACCATCGCGATCGTGGCAGCGATCCCGCTCTCGTTCCTAGGCGCCAAGAACTTGACGGCCAAGAACCCATTGGGCACGACCATTTACTTCCTCACCCGCACCTTCTTCAACGTGGTGCGGTCGATCGAACCTCTCATCCTGGCCATCGTCTTCACGGTGTGGGTGGGACTGGGACCATTCGCCGGCGTGCTGGCGCTGGCGCTGCACTCGGTCGCCGCCCTGGGGAAGCTCTACTCCGAGCAGATCGAATCCATCGACCCCGGGCCGATCGAGGCCATCGCCGCGACCGGGGCGAGCCCGCTGCAAGTGGTGCGCTACGCGGTCGTCCCGCAGATCGTCCCGCCATTCATCGCCTTCACGATCTACCGGTGGGACACCAACGTGCGCATGTCCACGGTAATCGGGTTCGTGGGCGGCGGCGGGGTCGGGTTCGTCTTACAGCAATACATCAATCTGCTGCAGTATCGTCAGGCGGCCACCGCGGTGTGGGCTATTACGCTCGTGGTGGCCGCGCTGGACTACCTGAGCGCGGTTGTTCGGGAGCGCGTGGTGTGACCGCCCCGCGGTTTCTGCTCTCTCATCACCTGCACGCCTGCGGCATCCGCCATGCTTTCACGACGCGGACCGGCGGATACAGCCGTGGCGCCTACGCGTCGCTGAACCTGGGGCGCGGGGTGGACGATGATCCGGAGGCCGTAGCGCGCAACCGTGCTCTGGTCCTCAACATGCTGGGTCTGGCGGGTGCGCACGAGGTCGAAGCCGCGCAGGTGCATGGGGCCGTGGTCGCCGTGGTCGGACAGGCCGAGGCGGGCCGCATCATCGAGGGGGCCGATGGGCTCGTGACGGCGGAACCGGGCGTCGTCCTGGCCGTGCACGCCGCCGATTGCGTGCCGCTGCTGTTGGCCGACCCCAGGCGGCACGTGGTGGCCGCGGTGCACGCGGGGTGGCGAGGGACGGCGGCCGGGATCGGCCTCGAAGCGGTGACCGTCATGGCCGATCGCTTCGATTGCCGGCCGGAGGACCTCCGAATTGCCATCGGCCCGTGCATCGGCCCGTGTCACTATGAGGTCGACGAACCGGTGATGGCGCGCCTGCGGGGCTGGCGGTGGTGGGAGGATGTCGCCGCCCGAAACGCGCGTGGGCGCTGGCAGCTGGATCTCCGCGACGCCAACCGCCGGCAGCTGGTCGATGCCGGCGTCCCCGCGGAACAGGTCGAGACGCTGGACTGGTGCACGTTTGAGCATCCCGAGTTGTTCTACTCCTACCGCCGTGACGGCGTGACCGGCCGCGTGGCCGCGATCGTGGCGCTTGGGCCGCCGGCCGGAGGCCATCCGCACGCGTGCTGACGATGCGGCGGGGACAGCGGTCCGACGTCGAGGCATGCGCCCGGATCGTCGTGACCGATCCCCTGTGGCGTCGCTATCGCCTCACGCTGCCGCGGGCGCGGCGCGTCCTGCGCGAGGCCATGGGCCGGCGGGTGGGGCGCAGCCGGGACCGCGCGGAACTCGCTGTGGCGACGCTCGGCCGGTCGGTGGTCGGTTTCGTCCTCTATCACCTGCACGGCACGTTCCACTCCAGCGGGTATGTACGCTGGATCGCGGTGGCGACGCAGGCACGGGGGCGCGGGGTGGGCAGGGCCTTGATGCGTCACGCCGAAGCGCACATCTTCCGCACGGGCCCTAACGTGTTCTTGACCGTTTCGGATTTTAACCGGCGCGCCCAGTTCTTCTACCGCACGCTCGGCTACAGGAACGTGGGGGCCATCCCTAATTATGTGATTCCGGGCATCACCGAGCTTCTCTATCGGAAGACTATCGGGTCGATCACGCGACGGCGGAAGGAGTGAGGGGCGACGCGTGACCTCCTCACCCTTCGTCCCTCTCCCTCCAGGGAGAGGGGAACGAGGTCGGGCCCTGCCGGGCCCTCAACGTACACGGGAATCCCATCCCAACGCCGCGAATTCTCGATCATATGATGCTGCGCAGACGCATCATGATGCGCCGCGCGAAGGAGGAGACGATGGTGAGCAGGCGCTGGTGGTGGGTGCTCGCGGTGGCCGTGCTGGTATTACCGGGACTCCCGGTCCGTGCGGCCCCGGCCGGCACGACGCTGACACTCGGCGTTGACCAGGAGGTCGTGGGACTGGACCCCAACCTGGTCACGGCGTTCTCGTCTTTCCGGCGGGTTGATTTCCTTTACAACAAGCTGGTCCGCTACAACGACAGACTGGAGATCGAGCCGGACCTCGCCGAGTCCTGGGAGTATCAGGACCCGCGCACGATCACCTTCCACCTCCGCCGCGGCGTGAAGTTCCACGACGGCACGGAGATGACGTCGGAGGACGTGAAGTTCACGCTGGAGCGCGTGCTTGACCCCGCCACCCGGTCACCCGGGCGATCGTTTATTGACGTTATCAAGCAGGTCGAGACGCCGGACCGTTCCCTGCTCTCGGGGCTGTCCTCGGCCAACCTCTCCATCGTCTCGAAGGCGGCCGTCCAGCGCTACGGAGACCTGCAGCGCAACGTCGTGGGGACCGGCCCGTACACGCTGGCGGAGTGGACCCCTGACAACTTCATGCGTCTGGCGCGAAACCCCGACTACTTCCGCCGCGGTCTGCCCAAGATCGACACGATCATCATCCGGGTGATCCCCGACCAGGCGTCGTTGCTAGCCGGGGTCCGCTCCCGATCCCTGGACATGGCGACGGTCAACCAGGGAGCGGTAATCACCGCTGCCAAGCGTGGGGCCGGGGTGGTGGTGCTGCAGAAGGCGGGGCTCAACCTGCGCATCTTCTCGTATAACACCACCCGGGCGCCGTTCACCGACCCGCGCGTCCGGTACGCGCTCTCCTGGGCGATCGACCGGCAGGCGATCGTGAATACGGCCGAGTTCGGCTACGCGACGATCTCGGGGCCGGTGCCGGCCTCGACGCCCTGGGCCCTTCCCCTATCCAAACTTCCTTCGTATGCATCCGATATGCAGCGCGCCAAGCAGCTGCTGGCCGACGCAGGGTATCCCAACGGTTTCTCCACCCGCATCGTCACCTCACCCACCTATGAGGGCGGCATCGCGGTCGCGCAGGTGATCCAGGAACAGCTGCGTGCAGTGGGCGTCACCGCCACGCTGGATACCGTGGAATGGGGCACCTACATCAACCGCTGGGTGGCGCGGGACTTTGACACCATGATCGAACTGCGCGGGGGCGATCCCGACCCCGACCGGTTCTTATACCGGACCTTCCACAGCACCGGTGCGGTGAACAACTTCCTCTTCAAAGACACGGCGATCGACCGGCTGCTGGAACGCGGCCGCGTGAACATCGATGCCACACGCCGCAAGACCATCTATGATGAGCTGCAGCGGGTCTTGGTCGAGGCGGCGCCGGCGCTGTTCCTCTACGTGCCGATGGAGACTCAGGTGCTGCAGGCGTATGTCCAAGGTTTCCGGATCATCGGGAACGGCGCGCTCTACTACCTGGAGGAGGCCTCGCTCGAGCGGTAACCAGATCCGTCGGTAGTCGGGCAGCGCTCTTCTCGCCCGCACAACATGCAGCGGTACCTGGCGTCCCGCGTGCTGGCTCTGGTCCCCGTGCTGTTTGGGATCCTGGCCGTCGTTTTCCTGCTCATCCGCCTGATCCCGGGAGACGCCGTCCAGCTCTTCCTGGGGACCCAGGTCGAGATGACGCCTGCGCAGATGATGGAACTGCGCCGGTTCTTCGGGGTGGACAAGCCGATCCCCGTGCAGTTTGCGGACTATCTGGCTCGCATCTTCCGGGGCGACTTCGGGGTGTCGCTGCGCACCGCCCGCCCCGTGCTGCCGGACATCCTCACCCGCCTGCCGCTCTCGTTTCAACTGGCCAGCCTGGCGCTTGCGATCGCCGTGCTGATTGCCATCCCTCTGGGCATCGTGTCGGCGGTGGCGCGCAACTCGACGTACGATATAGTGGCGCGGATTACCGGCCTGCTGGGGCTCTCCATCCCCAACTTTTGGCTCGGCGCAATGCTGATTCTGGTGTTCTCACGGTTCCTGCACGTCCCGCTGGGGCAGTACGTGCCGCTGAGCCAGAACCCACTGCTGACCCTTCGCAGCCTCTCGCTTCCGGCGCTGGCGCTGGGCGTGGCCATCGCCGCAATCTTGATGCGGCACACACGGTCGTCGCTGCTGGAAGTGCTGGGCCAGGAGTACATCCGCACCGCACGCGGCAAGGGCCTGCGCGCCCGGGTGGTGATGCTGCGCCATGCCCTTCCCAACGCGATGATCCCAGTCATCACGGTCCTGGGATTTCAGATGGGGTATCTGCTCGGCGGCACGGTGGTCATTGAGGAGATCTTCGCCCTGCCGGGGATGGGGCGGCTGGTGCTTCAGGCGATCTTCCAGCGGGATTATCCGGTCGTGCAGGGTGTGGTCCTGGTGATTGCCTTGCTGTTCGTCGTAACCAACCTGATCGTCGACGTCCTCTATGCGTGGATCGATCCGCGCATCCGCTACGGCTAGTGCCGTACCAACTTGATAGTCAGGCTGGCTCATGAGCGACCCGAAGGACACGAGGAAAGACGCATCGGGCGAATCAAGTTGGTACCGCACTAGGGTCGCCGCCACGACGCCGCTGGGTGTCACCGCGGCCGGGCGCTGGTGGCTGTGGCGGTTCGTGCATAACCGCGTGGCGCCGATTGGCCTGGTGATCATCGCGGCCAATCTCGGAGTGGCGCTACTCGCTCCGGTGATCGTTCCCCATGACGTGCGCGCCATGCACCCCGTCGACGCCCTCCGCCCGCCGGGGCACGGCTACCTGTTCGGCACCGATGAGTTTGGGCGCGATGTCCTCAGCCGTGTGCTGATGCTGACGGCGGGATTCTACGGCGGATGGTGGGACGCGCTGGCCATGCGGACAATGGACATCATCTTCGCGTTTCCCGCTATCCTGCTGGCGATTGCCATTATGGCGGTGCTGGGCACCAGTGTGGGCAATCTGGTGCTCGCCATCGGCATCGTCTACACGCCCCAATTCGCCAGAGTCGCGCGGGCGGCGGCGCTGACAGTCCGGGGGCTGGAGTTCATGGAGGCTGCCCGTGCGCTGGGTCTGGGCAACGCGCGCATCATCGCACGTCACCTGATTCCCAACGTGCTGGCCCCGATCACCGTGCAGGTGTCGCTGAGCCTGTCGCTGGCGATCCTCTCTGAATCGGCGTTATCCTTCCTGGGTCTGGGCACCCAGCCGCCCACGCCGTCGTGGGGCAACATGCTGAGCGAGGGCCGGCAGTTTCTGGAGCTGGCCCCCTGGAACGCCGTCTTTCCGGGGCTGGCGATCATGCTCGTCGTGCTGGGGTTCAATTTGCTTGGGGATGGACTGCGCGATTTCCTCGACCCCCGCCTGCGGTGACTGCGGAGGGAAAGCTCCCAAGGCATAGAATACGGTCGAGGTGTGACCGACGTCGCCGCGAACGTCGCCCGCGTGCGGGAACGGATCGCGGCTGCGGCCCGGCGCAGCGGCCGGCGTGCTGAAGAAGTCACGCTGGTCGCCGTGACAAAAGGCGTTGACCTGCCGCGCATTCTCGCCGCCGTGACCTGCGGTGTGACCGACTTCGGCGAGAACCGTGTGCAGGAGGCGGTCCCGAAGATTACGGCGTCGCGTGCGCAGGGACTGCGCACCGCCCGGTGGCACATGGTCGGGCACCTGCAGCGCAACAAGGCCCGAGCGGCCGTGCAGGTGTTTGAGGTGGTGCACTCGGTGGACAGTGCGGCGCTGGCCGCCGCGTTGAGCCAGCGGGCGGCGGCGAGTGGGCGCGTCGTTGAGGCGCTGGTGCAGGTCAACGTCGCCGGAGAGCGGCAGAAGTTTGGGGTGGCCCCCGACGCGCTCCTATCGCTGCTGCAGGCGGCGGCTGGGCTGCCGGCGCTGCGGATGATCGGGTTGATGACGGTCGCCCCACGCTCGGATGACCCGCAGGTCGCCAGGACGGTCTTCCGGCGGCTCCGAGAGTTGCGCGACGACATGACGCAGGCCGGCGCCACGCCGTCGTTGAAGCACCTGTCGATGGGTATGTCCGACGATTTTGAGATTGGGGTTGAAGAAGGAGCGACGCTGGTTCGAATTGGGCGCGCCCTCTTCGGCCCTGCACACGCGTTGTGAACAAGAGTCTGTGGCGGCTGGCGCTCGCTGCAGATGCGTGAAACGGGAGAGCGAATCCGGGGAGGAAGGAAGAGTCCATCCCACCCGTCCTCGCGGGCGAGGGCCAGTGGGCAGTTGGGGGTGCGCCGGTGAGCGCGTTACAGCGATTTATGACCTTCCTCGGGTTTTCCGAGACGTCCGAGGATGAGGATATCTTTTCCGGGGAGCCAGACGGAGCGGAAACCACGACGCGTCGGCGAGGGCAGTTGTTCAGCCTCCCCGCGCAGCGACAACTTGAGATCGTGGTGCTCCAGCCGAAGACGTTCGACGACGCACGCGCCGCGGCAGACTATCTCAAAATGCGGCGGTCGGTCGTGGTGAATCTGCGGGGAACGCACTCCGACCTGGCTCGCCGGATCGTGGATTTCACGAGCGGCGTGACCTACGCGCTGGATGGGCACATGCTCCGGGTCGGTGAGGAGATCTTCCTCTTTACGCCCAGTCACGTCGTGATTACCTCCGACGTGGGCGCTGAGGACAACCACACGCTGTTCCCGCTCGAATAAACGCGGTCGCGCCGTCGAGCGGTCAGGCGGTCGCGGAACAGCAAACGCAGCGTGCAGTTCTGCGTCAACGCGGCCGCACCGATGGCGCGACTGCATGACTGCGCGACTGCTCGACTGCGTCTCTAGTAGCGTGGGGCGGCATGGACAGGGCGCTGGTGTGGGATCGGGGGACGTTGAAACTGCTGGATCAGTCTGTGCTGCCGCACCAGACGCGCGTTGTCGCGTGTGCCACTGCGGACGAGGTGGCCGACGCGATCCGCACGATGAAGGTCAGGGGCGCGCCCGCGATTGGCGCGGCGGCAGCCTACGGCCTGGTCCTGGCCGCTCAGACAGCTGCGACTGCTGATCCCCCGATGCTGCGGGCCCATCTCGATACGGCGGCGCAGATGCTGCTCGGCACGCGGCCGACCGCGGTCAACCTGCGGTGGGCGGTTGAACGTATGCTGGCGGTGGCCGGCCGGGTGGCGTGGCGTTCAGGTGGCGACCTCGTAGAGGCGCTGCTGGCCGAAGCGCAGCGCATCTGTGAGCAGGACGTCCGTACCAACCGCGCCATCGGGGCGAACGGTGCGGCACTGATCCGGCCCGGCGAGCGCATCCTCACGTACTGCAACACAGGAAGCCTGGCCACCGTGGATTACGGGACCGCGCTGGGGATTATCCGCGCGGCACATGAGCAGGGGAAGCGGATCCAGGTATTCGTGAGCGAAACGCGGCCGTTGTTGCAGGGGGCCCGGCTGACTGCGTGGGAAGTGCTCCGCTATGGCATTCCCGCCACGCTGATCGCGGACAACGCCGCGGCCTGGCTGATGCGCCAGGGCCTGATCGATCGGGTGGTCGTGGGCGCGGACCGCGTGGCTGCCAACGGTGACACGGCCAATAAGATCGGGACCTATGGGCTGGCGGTGCTGGCCCGGGCCCACGAAATTCCCTTTCTCGTCGCCGCGCCGCTGTCGACCGTAGACTTTCGTGCCCCCGATGGTTCCGCCATTCCGATCGAAGAGCGCCCGCCGGAGGAAGTCACGCACGTCGCCGGCGTGCCGGTCGCCCCGGAAGGCATTGCCGCCGCGAATCCTGCGTTTGACATCACCCCCCACCACCTGATCACCGCCATCGTCACCGAAGCTGGCGTCGCGACGCCTCCGTATACCCGGTCTCTCCTGGATCTGTCTGCCACCCGCGCAGGGCGTTAGGGATGTGCCTGAGAGGTAGAGCGTAGCAGGCTGGGTGAGGAGGAGTTCGTGAGACCCCGTCCGACCAACCGACTCGTGCTGAGTACCCTCGCCGCGCTGTGGTTGGGCGCCGTCATTCACAGCCTCCATTATCGCGACTTCTCGTGGCTGCAGGTCCTGTTTGTCGATATCGCGTGGGTCCAGGCGTTGGTGCTCGGGGTCGGTGCCCTTGGGGCGTTCATGGTGCTCGTGGGAGCCCTCACCCCCGCCCGCCGGCGCGCCCTCCCGCCACCGGCCGGACCATTCGTCAGCGTCATCGTCCCTGCCAAGAACGAAGAGGCCGTCATCGAGGCGACGGTGCGCAGCTTGTGTGGCATGGATTACCAAGACGCAGGGGTGCCCCGCTATGAGATCATTGTCGTCGACGACGGATCCATCGATCGCACCGGCGAGATTCTGAAATCCCTCAGCGTGGCCCTGCCGGTGAAGATGGTGCGGACTCCACCGGGGAGCATTGGCAAGGCGGCGGCGTTAAACCTGGGGACCACACGGGCCCGCGGCGACCTCATTGCGGTGTGTGATGCCGACGCGCGGGTCGCACCCGATTTCCTGCTGCGCATGGTCGCAGCGCTGGCCGGGTCGGGGGCAGACGGCGTGCAGAGTCAGCGCCGCCTCTACAACGCCGGGCAGAATCTGCTGACCCGCATTCAAGACGATGAGTACCGGCTGTTCTATCATCCCCTGCAGCGCGCGCGGCAGGTACTGGGCGGCATGGTCTCGTTTTCGGGAAACGGCCTGCTCCTGCGCCGGGACGCCCTGCACGAGGTGGGTGGCTGGAATGAAGATGCCTTGACCGAGGACATCGATCTCTCCCTGCGGTTCCACCTGGCAGGCTACCAGATTCGCTACTGCGAGGAGGCGGTGGTCTGGGAAGAGGCGGTTCCCCGGCTTCGCGATCTGATGCGCCAGCGCATCCGGTGGTTTGAGGGTGCGATGCGCTGTCTGGGTGATCATCTTCCGGCGATCCTGTTCGGCCGCGTGACTCCATTCAAACGCGTGGACATGGTGATCTTCCTCAGCGGCGGGCTTCTCGTCACGCTGAGCCTGCTGACGACGTACGTGTTTGGCATGATCGACGTGGCCGGGGCCATCGTGCTCTACGTCCAGCTGCCGCGGCGGTTGACGACCTGGACGTCGGGACTACTGACGGCCGGTGTGTTGCTGGCGATGCTGGTGGAATTGCGCGGGCGGGTGTGGGCGGTTGCGTCGGTCCTCGTCCGCTCGGGTCTGTTCTCGCTACACCGCCTGATCGTCGTGCCGCTGGCGATTCATCGGTATCTGCGCAGCGCCATCACCGGCCATACCGTCTGGGAGAAGACAACCCACGGCATCCCCGTGCCGCCAAGGGAGCACGACCTCTAACGCGAGATGGCGGAATTGTCAATTGTGAATTGTGGATTGAACGGCACAGCGGCCTGACAGTCCAATTCACAATTCACAATTTTCAATTTACAATCGTGTCCCTAATTGGTGAGTTGGGCATAGATCGCGCGCAGCCGGTTCCCGATCTGCTCGAGGGAATGAGATTGCGCGTAGCGGCGGGCGCCGTCGGAGAGACGCGCATACTCGTCGGGGTCCTCCGCCAGGCGGCGGAGGTGGTCGGCGAACTCGTCCGGCGTCTCGCCCTTCAGGCAGTTTCTGCCCGGCCGGCAAAACACTCTGAATTCCGCAGCACCAACGGTTTACCGCACGCCGCCGCTTCCAGGATGGCGATCCCTTCGTTCTCCACCGCGCTGGGGAAGAAAAAGATGTCGCCGGCCGCATGGGCCTCCAGCACGTCTTCCACGTAGCCGGGGAAGCGCACGTTCTCCGGCGCTTGCTCCACGGCCCGCAGGGTTTCCACCTTCGCTGCCTTGTGCACCCGCCCGAACCACATGAACGTCAACGCGGGCAGGAGCCGCCCGGTCTCGATGAACAGGTCGACCCCTTTCCGGAGCAGCGCCAGCCCGACCGCAAACGGGACGACGCCCCGCAGCCCGTACCGAGCGCGGCCTAACAGACGCCGGCGTTTGTCGGGGGCGAAACGGGTGACGTCGACGCCGTTGCTGACGACTTCGATCGGCTGCAGCAGGTCATAACCCCGCAGCACGTCACGCGCGTACGCTGAGGGCGCGATCAGGACGTCGGCTTTGCCGTAAAAGTAGCGCAGATAGCGGCCCAGGTAGGGCGCGATGTGGTCGCTCATCCGGAAGGAATTGGCGAAGTCCTCTGCGGTAATGTGACTGTTGATCAGCAGTGGCCGCCGGCCGCTGAATCGTTCCGCCAGGTAGAGCGAGCGGGGCCCGATGGAATGCAGATGCAGGATATCAAAGGACTCGCTGGGATCGGTCGTGATCTGTATCCCGGCGCGTTTGAGGGCCTTGACCTGATTTTCGTGCGCCCGGCGGATCCCCCCGCTCCACTGCGCCGAGTTGCCGTGCTCCAGGTAGACGCAGATCTTCACGGCGGCCCCCACGGACACTATATTCCTTCTGCGAGGCTGTTTCCTCCGTGACGTCCGCAATCCGGTCGCGGACGAAATTGGACGAAATTGAAGGTTCAACTGCCAACCGGCAACGTATCCCGAGCCCAGCGAGGACTGATGGTGAGACGCTCGCTCCGCTGCACCGCGGTGTCAATGAGTGCGGAGATGGGCAATCCTCGCTCCGCTTCGTCGGCTTCCCCCAGCCCCGGCTGCGTGCGCGGGTGGGGCGGGACGAACAGGCTGCAGCAGTCCTCGTACGGCCGGATGGAGATCTCGTAGGTGCCGATGGCCTCCGCCCGCGCCACGATCTCCATCTTGTCCGCGCCGATCAAAGGCCGCAGCACCGGCAGCCGTGTCACAGCATTGATGGCGGCAATCGACTCGATCGTCTGGCTGGCCACTTGTCCCAGGTTCTCGCCGGTGATGACCGCGGTCGCCCGATCCTGCTCCGCCAGCCGGTCGGCGATGCGCATCATCATGCGCCGCAGCACCAGGACCCGCAGTCCATCGGGCACCGAGAGCTGGATGGCGCGCTGGATGTCGGTAAAGAATACGATCCACACCCCCAGCGGCCCCATGTACCCGGCCAGCACGCGGCACAGATCCAGCACCTTCTCTTTCGACCGTTCGCTGGTGAAGGGGAAGCTGTGAAAGTGGACGGGAATGATTGTCACGCCGCGCCGCGCGCCCAGCCAGCTCGCCACCGGGCTGTCGATGCCCCCGGAGATGAGCGCCAGCGCGCGTCCGCCGGTCCCATACGGCAGCCCGCCCGGCCCTGGAATGGTCTCAGATGAGAGATAGGCCTGGTCGCGGATGTCGATCCTGACCAGGAGATCGGGGCCGTCCATGCGGGCCTGCAACTGCGGAAACCGGTGTTGCACCGTTTGGCCGACCTCCCGGCTGGTCTCCATCGACGTGAGTGGAAATCGCTTGTCCGCCCGCCGCGTGTCGACCTTAAACGTCGCAATGCCCGGACGGGTCCCCAGCGCGGCGCCGACGATGTCCACCGCGGCGCCGGCGATGTCGGGGAGTGCCGGCGAGGCGACCTGGACCGGACTGAGCGAGACCACGCCAAAGATCTTGCGCAGCCGGCCGACGAGCGCCTCCTCTTCAGCAGGGCTGTCCACCAGAATGCGGCCGAAGGCGTGCCGCACCTGCGCGCGCCCCAGGTCGGCGATCGACTCCCGCACATTTCGGACGAGCGCGTCCAGAAAGAATCGCTGATTCTGCCCCTTGAGGTGGATTTCTCCGTATCGTAGCAAGATGTGGGCCATTGGTGATTACCTCGTATTTCCCACTCCCCTTTCTGTGGAGAGAGGAGGGTGAGGGGTCAGCGAACCAACGCGCGCAGTTCGGCCACTGCATGATGTAGGGCGACCGCGGCCGCGTCGATCTCCTCGGTGGTGGTGAAACGGGACACGCTGAGCCGCAGGGTCGACTGGGCGTCGGCGGTACTCAGCCCAATGGCCAGCAAGACGTGGCTGGGCGTGGGGGTATGGCTGTGACAGGCCGAGCCGGTGGAGACGAAGACCCCATCCTGCTCCAGCCGGTGCAGCAACGTCTCTCCCCGCACGCCTCCGAACGTTGCGTTGACGATATGGGGCGCCGCGCCGTCCTGTGGCGTGTTGATCCGTGCGTCGGGGATCGTCCCGATCTGCTCGCGCAGACGATCCGCGAGCGTTCGCATCCGTGCGGCGCTCTCGTCGAAATCGGCAGCCAGCAGTCGTGCCGCCGCACCGAGGCCGGCGATGCCGGGCACGTTCTCCGTGCCGGGACGCAGGCTGCGCTCCTGCTCTCCGCCGCCCAGTTGCGGCGCCAGCGGCACGCCCCGCCGTACGTACAAGGCTCCCACACCCTTCGGACCATGTCCCTTGTGGCCGGACAGCGACATCAGGTCCACGCTCCAGGCCGCCGGCCGCAGCGAAATCTTGCCCCACCCCTGCACCGCATCGACATGGAAGAGTGTCGGGCGACCGGCGGCGCGGTGGCGTTGCAGCATCCGGCCGATGTCCCCGATCGGCTGCACCGTGCCCAGTTCGTTGTTTACCGCCATCACCGACACAAGCGCCGTGTCCGCTCGCAGCGCCTGCTCCACGTGCGCCGCCGATACCCGTCCGTAATGGTCCACCGGCAACTCGGTCAGGGCAAACCCCTGCGCCGCCAGGCGCTGCAGGAGTACGCGAACAGAGGAGTGCTCGACCGCGGTCGTGATGAGGTGCCGTCCCCGGGCTACCCCCCCGACGCCGCGGATCGCCAGACTGTTCGCCTCGGTGCCGCCGGACGTAAAGAGGACGTCTTCGGGCTCCACACCCAGCGTCCACGCCAGTGCCTCGCGCGCCTCGGCGACCAGACGCTCGGCCGCCACGCCCTTACCGTGCAGCGACGACGGGTTCCCGTAGTCTACGGTCAGGGCGCGCGTCACCGATTCCACCACCGAGGGATGCGGTTTTGTCGTGGCGGCATTGTCGAGATAGATCTCGCCGGCGCGGGCGTGACTCACAGTACACACATTCTAGCACGATCATCGTATGACTCAGGCCGCGTGGCTGCAGCGCATGTGTTCGTAAGCTGGCGTAGGGGAATACCCGCAGGCCAGATCAGGAAAATCCTGCAGGGGCTTCAGTCGGTATGTTGATGCTGCCAGCTGGACCCGACGTGAAGAACTGGGTAAAAATCTCTTGGCTCTCGACCCCGCGCCGGTGTCGCGCGAGTCAGCAACCTGGAGGATAATTCCACCCCGCGGCGGCATTGTGGCCCTGTGGCGATGAGATGAAATGAAGAAGACGACCGCGCAGCGTAACGGGCAGGGCTCCCGCGAGGACATCGCCGCGGCCCACCTTTCTATGTCATCAGACGGCGATCGGCCGGCTACACCAGACGGTACCGGTGCGCAGCCCGCAGCAGAAGGAACGGGGAGCGGGACGGGGCGCCGCCCCGCTCCGGATGGCACAGGGCGCCGCCGGTTGGGCGAGTTGCTCCTGGCGGAAGGCGTGGTGACCCCTGACCAGCTCAATCGCGCCCTGGAGATTCACCGTGCCACCGGCGAGCGGCTGGGGCAGGTGCTCCTGGACATGGGCGTGGTGGATCAGGAGCGTCTGGCCCGGCTGCTGGGCCGGCAGATTGGGGCCGAGTTCGTCCGCCTCGTGGGGGCGAACCTGCGCGAAGACGTGCTGACGCTGCTGCCGCAGCAGATGGCCAGCCGGTTTCAGGCCATCCCGATCGCCCGCGCGCACGGTGTCCTCACCGTAGCGATGGTGGATCCCTCCGACGTCGTCGCCATCGACGATATCCGTCGCATGACCGGAATGGACATCAAGGTGGCGCTCACCACCGTCCAGGACTTTCAGTATGCGCTCAGCCAGTACCCCACCGTGGACGTGGCCGAGGAACTGGTGCGGGATCTGCCGCGGCCACAAGCCATCGACGAGGAGATCTCTCTGGAGCGGCTGCGCCGCATGGCGGAAGACGCGCCGGTGGTGCGGTTGGTCAACCGGCTCGTGGAAGAGGCGGTGCGGACCCGCGCCAGCGACATTCACGTCGAGCGGCAGGAGCGGCACGTCCGGCTCCGATATCGCGTGGACGGCGTCTTGCTGACGCGCGGGACGCTGCCGGCGCATGCGCACTCGCAGGTGATTTCCCGCATCAAGATCATGGCCAACATGGACATCGCGGAGCGGCGGGTGCCGCAGGACGGCAGCTTTCAGACCCGCGTGGACGGCCGGGCCATCGACGTGCGCGTGTCGACCATCCCGTCGTTTTATGGAGAGAAGGCGGTGCTGC
>VBAL01000321.1:1601-2137 GCA_005888595.1 Candidatus Segetimicrobium genomatis | reverse complement strand
CGAGCGGACGCACAAACGTCCGGCGCGTGAATAGGTAGAGCAGCGCGCCGATCGGGAATAAGAGCACCAGGACGAGGATCATCTCGGCCGCGAGCTCGCGGCGCACGACGGCGTTGGTCAGGCCGAGCCGCATTTCGACTGAAGCGACCGCGACGATGTCACTCTTTCGCGTGTCGTCATAGCGACCGCGTAAGGAGCGGGTGAGCCGCAGAAAGGGCTGTTCCGCGGTGCTGAAGTACTCCTGCCGTTGACCCACCTGCCGCAGCAGGGGCAGCATCGAGGAATCATCTGTGACACGGCCGACATCGAGACGAGAATCGGCGATGATGCGACCATCCGGGGCTAGGATGCTCATGCGGGCGACCGCGGGCAGCTTATGCGTGAAGCGATCGATCGCGGCATCCAATGCCCCCGGCTTGAGCAGCTCGGGGTGTTCGTTGACGAGATCCTCGAGAACCTGGAGGAGGTTTTCGGCCGACGCCTCAACGGCTGCATACAGCTCGCCGCGCAACGAGAAGTAGCGTGGCACGGCGACC
>VBAL01000321.1:0-1585 GCA_005888595.1 Candidatus Segetimicrobium genomatis | reverse complement strand
CGGGCGTTTCACCCTGCCGTTCGCGGCCTGGGACGCGCGCCGACGACCGTGAGCAGGGCGCCACCCGCTACAAGAGTGATGCCGAGGTAGCGAGACGCCAACAGGTAGTCCCAGCGCAAACGGCGAATCTCCTCGATACGCTGGATCAGATCGTCGCCTGCAGTCACGCCGGTCCAGCGGGCGAGTGCCATCACTGGGCGGCCCGAGGAGACGTCGAAGACGTAATCGCCGGAGGGACAGCCCTCTTCCAGCTTGACTTGTTCTCCTGTGGCGGGCTCCACCCAGATGCGATAGTAGAATTGATCGTCGAGACAGTGCACCTCCTGCCCTGCGAGGACCCGCAGGCCTCCCAGATCTCCCGTACTGCCGGCATATGCGGCGGTCTGCTCGAGGCGCCCGCGATACGAAAAGAGATATGTCTGGAGTCCTTCCAGGACTTCGGTCCGCTCGAACGTGAGGGGGATGCCGTTGATGTAGTTGCTGCGCAGCCGGTAGGTTCTCCGTTGAACGTCGCGAGGGAATAATACGATCTCGCCGCGATGGCGTTCGTCGGCGTGTGCGCCCGACTGCGGACTGACGGTATCTCGAGTCGTATACGCGAACACGGGGCGTCCTCTGACCGGATCACGCGCGACATACTGCTCTTCCAGCTCGACCCACCGGGGCCGACCCGCATCGCTGGTCACATGCTGCGTGCGTTCGTAGTTCTCGAGCGATGCCCCCGCAGGAAGCCGGCCGGTTCGTGGGTCGGGCGACGTTGCCGTCCCGACATAGTGGATCGTTGTTGACCAGCCCGCCGGAATGCGTTGCGTCCAACGCCGTACGAGTGCGAGCTGCCATGCGGCGCCTGCAGCCACCAGTGCCAAACCGATCGCGAATGCCGCGCGCGATCTCATGTCCGGCCTTGCTCGGCATCCAGCACTTCCCGCACCTTACGCAGGAAGTTGAGGCCCGGCTCGAGCATCCCGTGATGGACGATTGCGTCGTCGGTGTACCCCGAGACGAAAAGGACCTTGGTTTCGGGGCGGAGTTCAGCAAGCCGCCGGGCTAGCTCGCGCCCGCTGGACCCCGGCATGACGACGTCTGCCACGAGGAGGTGGATCGGCCCCGTGTGCGTGCGTGCCGCCGCCAGTGCGGATTGCGCGTCCTCGCCTTCGAGCACCGTATATCCGAGCTTCTCCAGTAACGCCCTGGCCAGCGGCCGAAGAATCGGGTCGTCCTCGGCGAGCAAGATCGTCTCCGTGCCCGCCACCGACCCGTCCTCTCTCGGCTTCGACAGCGGCTCAGCGGGTGCATCCACTCGTGGCAGGTAGATTTTGAATGTGGTACCGCGGCCGACTTCGCTGTAGGCCCAGATGTAGCCACCGGACTGCTTGACGATCCCGTAGACGGTGGAGAGGCCGAGACCGGTGCCCCTCCCTTTCTCCTTGGTCGTGAAAAACGGCTCGAAAATGCGGGCCTTCACTTCCGGACTCATCCCCATACCGCTATCGCTGACCGCGATCATGACGTAGCGGCCCGGGATCACGGGTTGATGCAGCTCGGCGTACTGCTCCGTGAGATCGGCATTGGCCGTTTCGATAAT
>VBAL01000150.1:7957-9782 GCA_005888595.1 Candidatus Segetimicrobium genomatis | reverse complement strand
GCAGCATGAAGGACACGCTGGCCATCACCGCCGTGTTGAGGGCCAGCAGCGCGCCGGTAGTGAGGCTCCGCTCAGTGTCGGGAGGGGATGCCGGTCCCGCTCCTTGCCGGATCGCCAGCGCAACGCCGGCGACGACCAGCACGGTGCCCGCGCCCACCTTCCAGGTCAGGTGCTCTCCTAACACGGGGATGGCCAGGAGCGCCGCGAAGATCGGGGTCGTGTTGCTGATCATAGTGGCACGAGCGACGCCGATGAGGTTGAGACTTTCGTAATAAGTCAGGCGCGCCAGCGCCGGGGCGAACACTCCTGCCAGTATGAATATCAGCGATGCAGGCGTGACGAGATGCGCCAGGGAGCCCCGCGCCGCGGAGACGACCCACAGCGCGGTGATGTTGGTGGCAATGGAGATCACCGTCGCCGTCGCAGCGGTGGAACCGCGCAGGCTGAGGCGGACGCACAGCGCTTCGCCGGCGAAGAAGACGGCGGAGAGGAGGGCGTAGAGACTGCTCACACTGCGTTATCCTTCTTCGCGGCGGCGGAGAATTCCGCGGGGCTAGGCCCGGCGGCGCTCCAAGTTCGCAAACCGGCTGTGCTCCCGATTGAAGAAGAGCTCGATAGTGCCCACCGGCCCGTTGCGGTGTTTGGCGATGATGATTTCGGCGATGTTCTTCTTCTCGGTCTCCGGATTGTAGTAGTCTTCGCGGTAGATGAAGAGGACGAGATCGGCGACTTGCTCCAATTCACCGCTGTTATGAACCACGATCCCGTTGGCGATGAAGCTGTGAGTTCCCGGCATCACGAGGTCGAAAACTTGCTCGCATCCAGCGAACTCAATACTCACGACCCTATCCCAGAGGATGTCGTTTGAAGCCATCTCAGCAATGTGAGGAACTTCGAGCCTTTCTGCAAGTTTGGTCGCGGTAGGCCTATCCAGCGTCTTCCCTGTCTGCAATCTGAAGCCGAGCTGCTTCCAACTGATTCCTGCAACCTTCTTTCGTGCCCACAGCTCCTCCGTCACGGAGAGCGGAAGCCTGTCGACTTGCGGCTTCGAACGCCGCTCCTCGAGCTCTGCTAGGGAGGATTTGACAAGGGCATCTTTACGCCCCTCAATGCCGATCAGTCGGCAGAACGCGGCTAAGTGACGCGAGTCCTCAAGGGTGACTCTGTAAAGTGGGGCAGTCGCCTTCTTGCTCTGATAACCCGAACTAATCTGCGAGACAATCCCGAACCGTAGGAGCAAATCTCTAACGTCATCAGCGAGTCCCCGGCTGACTGTATCGTAGTGCAGAGACCATAGGTAAACTCCATTCTGATAATTCCGGCGCGTCAAGCATCCGTCCGTGGAGAACAACGCACGGAGCAACGCACGAGTACTCTCTAAACTTGCATCGAAGAATACTACAGCAGGAACGCGCTTGTTGTACGAGGACTGCCCCTCGACACCAAGTTCACGTAGCCATTCCCGAAGTGGGTTGCCGTGTGGGCGTCCGTAAGTGCGTCCTGTGGCTTCGTTCTTTGTGTAAACGGAGACCAGATCCACTTCGGGCGTCCCATGTGCTTCCCCGCGACGTGTCTCAACACCGAACTCCCGCTTCGCAATTACTACACAGTCCTCAAGCGTCGCCGGATCAGAACTGATGAACGAAATCCCCCTGTGCCGCTTGTAACTACCATCGCCAATGAGGTACCCCAGTAGTCGCATCCTATCCGGACTCAAAGAGCCCAAAGCGTCAGCAAACACCGGTAAGCGCCGAGCGGAGGCCACCAGCGATCCGGGCATCAGCTCCGCGACCGTCTTCCACCCTTCTGAAGTCAGGATGGGGTG
>VBAL01000150.1:0-7829 GCA_005888595.1 Candidatus Segetimicrobium genomatis | reverse complement strand
AGATGAAGAGGACGAGATCGGCGACTTGCTCCAATTCACCGCTCTCCCTCAAATGCGACAGCATCGGCCTCCTCGTGCCGGTCACCTCCACCGCACGGGAGAGCTGCGAGACGGCGATCAGCGGGATGTCAAGTTCTTTCGCCAGGGACTTCAGGGAACGCGCAATCTCCGAGATCTCCTGCGTCCGATTCTCCGTCCGTTTGTACGACTGGATCATCTGCAGATAGTCCACCACGATGAGCCCCAGCCCGTGCTCGGCCTTCAGCTTGCGTGCTTTGGCGCGCATCTCGTCACGCCTGCATCGCTGATATTCATACTGGCAGGAGTGTTCGCCCCGGCGCTGGCGCGCCTGACTTATTACGAAAGTCTCAACCTCATCGGCGTCGCTCGTGCCACTATGATCAGCAACACGACCCCGATCTTCGCGGCGCTCCTGGCCATCCCCGTGTTAGGCGAGCACCTGACCTGGAAGGTGGGCGCGGGCACCGTGCTGGTCGTCGCCGGCGTTGCGCTGGCGATCCGGCAAGGAGCGGGACCGGCATCCCCTCCCGACACTGAGCGGAGCCTCACTACCGGCGCGCTGCTGGCCCTCAACACGGCGGTGATGGCCAGCGTGTCCTTCATGCTGCGAAAAATCGGGCTGCGGATGCACCCGGATCCTGTGCTCGGCGCCGCCCTGACGGTAACCGGGTCCATGGTCGTGCTCGCTCCGTACATTGCGGCACGCTGGAGGCACGGGCCGCTGCGGGCGACCCGCGGTAGTCTGGTGTGGCTGATTGCCGGTGGCTTACTAACGACGGGGGGGTTTCTCGCCTACTACCCGGCGCTCAGTCTGGGTGACGTGGTGATCGTAACTCCCCTCAGCAACACCACGCCGCTGTTTGCCGTGGCGTTGTTATATGCCTTCCGGCAGGTTGAGCGCGTGACCGCCCACACGGCCATCGGCGCGGCCCTGGCCGCCGCGGGGGTGCTGCTGATCTTCGGGGGCTAGCAGTAAACCCGCAACTCCGTCACCGCCCGACTGCGCGACCGCGCGACTGCCTCGGTTTCTAGTCCCCGATCCGGCCAAGTTCCTCGGCCACGGCGTCCATCAGCGGGGCCACCGTGTCGTAGTCGAACCGGAATCTCGCGCCGGCTGCTTCGAACAACCTGGGCAGGGGCCTGGAGCCTCCCAACCAGAGGGCCTGCCAGTAACGCTCCACAGCCTCGCGGTGGTTGGTTCGGCTGCGCGTCCAGATCTGGAGTGCTCCGGTTTCAGCGATGCCGTACTCGATGTAGTAGAAGGGACTGAGGAACAGGTGGAGCTGGCGGTGCCACGCGTACGCCAGCGCCTCCTCATAGCCGCGCCAGTCCACCACGCTGGAGAAGCGGCTGAAGACCTGCCCCCACGCCTCCCGGCGCTGCGCCCGCGTGTGCGCGGGGTGTGTATACACCCAGTGTTGAAACGCGTCGATCGTCGCCACCCACGGCAGGATGGTGACGGCGTCCTCCAGGGTGGTGCGATAGGAGCGTTTGTAGTCTTCCGGATTCTTGTAGAACACGTCCAGGTGCGGGGCGGCCAGCAGCTCCATGCCCATCGAGGCCACCTCGGCGAATTCGATGGGCGCGTTGCGGTAGTGGATGAGGGGCTGCTCCCGCGCGGCCAGCTGGTGGAAGGCGTGGCCGCCTTCGTGGAGCATCGTGCGCACATCGTCGTCGCGGCCCACGGCGTTGGCAAAGATGAACGGCCAGCGCCGCTCGTGCAGGGTGCTCTGGTAGCCTCCCGGAGCCTTGCCCTTGCGGCTGTCCAGATCCAGGAGCTTCTCCTCCCACATGAAGCGGAACTGATCGCCTAGGGCGGGATCGACCCGGCGGAAGATCTCTTCGATGCCCATAACCAGGTTCTCGATGCTGGCAAACGGCCGCAGCGGTGGGCGCTGCTGAGGGTCGACGAGCGTGTCCCACGGCCGCAGCGTCTCCACGCCCAGCTTCCGGCGGCGCTCCTGGAGAATCTCCCGCACCAGGGGAACGGCGGCGCGCTCCACGCCGGCATGGAACTCGAGGCAGTCCTCGGGCGTATAGTCAAACCGCCGCCGCCGCTTGAAGATGTAGTCGCGGTAGTTCTCGAAGCCGGCGTTGCGGGCGATCTGCGTGCGCAACGTCACCATCTTGTCATAGAGGTCTTCCAGCGATTCTTTGTCCCGTAGCCGGCGGGACGTAACCAGCTCCCACACCTGCTGGCGGAGACTGCGGTCGGGCTCTTCGAGGAACTTGGCGGCCTGCTGCAGGGTGATCTCCTCGCCGCGATGGACGACGGTCATTGCTCCGCTTAGCTTTTGATAGTCTTTCATCAGCAGCGCGTCCGCTGTTTCCAGCGGGATGTTGTCCTCCCGGTACAGGGAGACGTTGTTCTCGATGATGCGGTCCAGGACACCGTACCGGTCTATCCGCAAAAGTTTGCGGTGCGGGCTTTTCAGGTATGCGACTTCCAGCGCGTGCCAGCATGGCTTGGTTTTGGGTTCGATCTGCTCGATAAACTCCTGATACGCTGCCTCCCGGACCGGATCGTCGGTCTGGACGGTCATGGCGATGTATCGCCGAGTGCGCTCCTCGGCAATCGCGGCCGACAGTTCGGAACAGTCCACCAGCCACTGCTCCAGCTCCTCAACGGAGTTGATAACAACGGTTCGATTTGCGCCCAATCCCCCATGGTCGCCCCTTCTGGAACGAACTGCCGGGGAAACGGACGGCGCGGATCAACCTGCATCAGACTATGCACCGGACGACTCCTCTCGATGTGCCGATCTCGGGAAAGTGTGCGAGGGTAACAGCACTCTTAGTTGGGGGAGGTGCGGGGGAAATCCTTCTGACGGAGCCGAAGAAGGCGGCGTGCGTGTTACGATCGCGGCGCTTGGCCTCGCGCTCATGATGGCGGCGCCCGCCACTGGGCGAGGGGACGCAGTCCCCCGGCTTGCCCTGTGGATTGAACCCTCCGCCAACCTGCCGGTCCTGAGCACGCGTGAGGGCGTGGCGGCCGTACTGGATAAAGCGAAGGCGGCGGGCGTGACCGTGGTCATCCCCGAGGCGAAAACCGCCTGGGGTCTGGTGACCTACGAAAGCGAGTTTGCGCCGCTGCTCCGTTCCTCGCCCATTCCTCGCGTGTCCCCGCCCGTCGAGGAGGCGCACCGGCGCGGGATACAGGTGCACGCGGCCGTCAATGTCTTCGGGGAGGGCTACACTCCGACGCAGACCGGTCTGGCGATCGAGCGCCCGGACTGGCAAGCGCAGCACCTGGTCTATGCTCTGGGCGTGGTCCCCTCCTCACGGGTCGGCGCTGTGGCGTTTGTAAACCCGGCGCTTCCCGAGGTTCAACTATACGAACTCGCGGTGATCCACGAGATCGTCTCGCGCTACGACGTGGACGGCATTCTCCTCGACCGGGCCAGGTATCCGGATGCCACGGCCGACGTGTCAGACGATAGCCGGGCCCGATTCGAGCGATGGCTGGGACGTCCCGTGCCCCGCTGGCCGGAGGACGTGGTGTGGGTGGACTCCGATCGCGTCATCCCGGGCCCGCTCTTCCGCCAGTGGGTGGCCTGGCGTGCCGGCATCATCCGACAGTTTGTGCGCGCGGCGCGCCAGATGGTCCGGGGCGAGCGGCCGGATCTCGCCTTCGCCGCGTACGTGGGCGGATGGTATCCGACGTACTGGAACGAGAGCGTGAACTGGGCGGCGCCGGATGCGCGGTTGCCGTTCCGTTGGGTCACGGCCGCATGGCAGCAGGCCGCCGTGGCGCAGTACTTCGACTATCTGCTGGTGGGGTTGTACTATTCCGACATCTCACGGGCTGCTGCGCTGCGCGCCCGTCTCCCGGCGTGGGCCAGCGTGGAGGGTGGGGCGATGCTGGCGCGTGACCTCACCGCGGGCGCCACGACGCCGGTAGGCAGCCTGCTGCTGTCACTGTACGAAGGGCAGCCGGAGAGGTTCGCGGCCGCGTTGCGGAGTACGCGCCGGCTTACCGGTGGGGCGATGCTGTTTGACCTGGTCTTCTTGGAACGGTACGGGTGGTGGAATCTGCTGCGGCCCTGACGTCCGCTACGACTCCTGGGCGATGCCCATCAGATGAAAACCGCTGTCCACGAAGATGACGTTACCGGTCACGGCGCGGGAGAGATCGCTGGCCAGAAACACCGCGACGTCCCCCACGTCCTCCTGCGTCACATTCCGGCGCATCGGAGCCGTCTGCTCGGTGAGATCGCGGAGTTTCGTCAGGCCTTTCACCGCGCTCCCGGCCAGCGTCTTGATCGGTCCGGCGGAGATGGCGTTCACCCGCACCTGACCGGGCCCCAGTTCGCTGGCCAGGTACCGGACCTCAGTCTCCAGCGCCGCCTTGGCCACCGCCATGACGTTGTAGCCGGGGACCACGCGCTCTACGGCGTTGTAGGTCAGGGTGAAGATGCTGCCTCCGCCATCGCCCATCAACGACGCCGCGCCGCGGGCCACGGCGATCAGGGAGTAGGCGCTGATGTCCAGCGCCAGCGCATAGCCACTGCGTGAGATCTCGTGGAACGGCCGGGAGAGGTCGTCACGGTTGGCAAACGCAATACAATGCGCGACCGCGTCCAGCCGGCCCCACCGGTCGCGCAACCCCTCAAACACGGCCCGGACATGCTCATCGTTCTGCACGTCGCAGGGGAACGTCGGGAAGGCGTTCCGCCCGCCCACCGCATCCAGCAACTCGTCGAGATTCTCTTTCAGGCGATCGTTCTGGTACGTGAACGCCAGTTCTGCGCCCTCGCGATGGAACGCGCTGGCGATTCCCCAGGCGATGCTGCGCTGGTTGGCTACGCCCATGACCAGCGCCCTTTTGCCCTTCAGCAACACGGGGCACCTCCTCTCTCAAACCTACACAATCTGCACAACCTGCACTCTTCCTCGAGGTTTCGGGGGCAGTCAGTTGTGTGGGTTGTGTGGTTTGGGTGGGTTCGCGTCAGCAAGTTCGTTCTTTCCGACGTAACGAATTAATCCCAGCACGCTCTGCCGGACTGGCATGATCACTTCATATCTGGCGCCCGCGCCCGGCCCGTCCCGGAGTTCGATCTCCCGCAGTGTCTCCGTGCGAACGCGCCTGGTGATGGCGTCTTCGGACTCACCCGCGGCCAGCCCTTCCCGCACGATGCGGAGATTCTTGTGGAGACGTTCTTCCAGTTGCGCCAGCAGGTCGGTCACCCAGGTATGCGGCCCGTAGTGAGTGAGCAGCACACGCTTGGGATGCAAGGCGCGGAGCTTTGCCAGAGATTGTTCCCACGCCCGGATGTCCAATTGGGGCGGCGGCGTCGGCGCCCGAACGTATCGCGAGCCCGGCAGGGCAACACCGGCGATGTCCCCGGTGAAGAGATCGGCAGACGACGGATCCCAGAAGGCGTGATGATGACTGGCGTGCCCGGGCGTGTCCAGGGCAACGAGGCGGCGCGATCCCAGCAGCACCGGATCGCCGTCGTTGAGCACCTTCACCTGCCGTTCGGGAACCGGCGCCACGTCTCCGAACAAGCGGTGGAGGGCATCGCCGTACAAGCGCCCGGCGCTCGTAACCAGGCGGGCCGGGTCGATGAGGTGCGGCGCGCCCACCGGATGCACGTAGACGTCGAGCTGTGGGAACCGCTGCGCGAGTGTGCCGGCGCCGCCGGCGTGGTCGAGGTGGATGTGGGTTACCGCCACCGCCCGAAGGTCGCGGGGATCCACTCCCGCCTCACGCACCCCCGCAAGCAGCGTTTCCAGCGTCGACGTAGGGCCGGTTTCGATCAACGCCGGTCGCTCGCCCAGCAGGAGGTATGAGCCGATGACCTGCGGCGTCTGATTATAGTGCACGTCGATGACGACGAGGTCATCCGCGATCCGTTCGATCCGCGCCATGTCCTCTTATGGTAGCAGCCCCGGCCGCGCGCAGGAATCCTGAGGCCGCATCCGAAGAGTAGCAAGGCCGTCGCTTTTCCCAGATGGGTTCCCCCCTAAAAGGAGGAAGGTCCGTGCGCATGAGGATTGCAGTTGTGGTGATGCTGGTGGGAGTGTTGTTCGCGCCTCAGACGCCGTCCCGCGCCGCGACAGCGTCGGATACGCTGGTCTACGTGAACGACATCAGCGACATGATCTCCCTGGACCCCGCCGTGGCCTATGAGTTCAGCGGCGTCCTGGTGGCGCAAAACGTGTACGATACCCTGGTGACGTTTGAGGGTGAAGATCTCACGACGATCAAGCCGCGGCTGGCCCAGTCGTGGACGATCCGTGACGCCGGGCTGACGTGGAAGGTAACGTTCAAGCTCCGGCCGGGCGTCAAGTTCAGCACCGGCCGCCCGGTGACCGCGAAGGCGGTGGTGTTTTCATTCGATCGGGTGATCGCGCTGAACAAATCGCCGGCGTTCCTCTTCAAGGAAGTCGCCGGTCTCAACGAAGGCGACACCATCCCCGTGGGCGACGACACGGTCGTGGTCAGCCTGCCGAAGACGGCCAGCCCCCTGGCGTTCCTCAACATTCTCACATTCACCGTGGGTGCCATCGTCGACCCCGACGAGGCGATGGCGCACCAGTCCGGGGCTGATCGCGGGGAAGCGTGGCTGCGCAACCACTCTGCCGGGGCCGGTCCCTACGTGCTGGAGCGGTGGGATCCGCAATCTCGTGCCGTACTCGTGGCCAATCCCAATTATTGGGGGCCGAAACCCAGGCTGTCCCGCATCATCATCCAGCACGTTCCTGAAACCAGCACGCAGAAATTCATGCTGGAGACCGGGGACGCGGACATCGCTGCCGACCTCACACCAGAGCAGGCCCAAGACATGGCCAGCAAACCGGACGTGAAGTTGCAGGACGGCAAGTTGCTCCAGCTCGTGTACGTGGGGATGAACGTCAAACAGCCCCCGCTGGATAACGTCAAGGTGCGGGAGGCGATTCGCTGGAGCATCGACTACGATGGGATCATCCGCAGCCTGCTACGCGGAGGGGCGCGCAAGGTTCAGACGATCGTCCCGGAGGGGCTCTTTGGCTTCAACGCCTCCGCCCCGTTCCAGCAGGACATCTCCAAGGCCAAGGCCTTGCTGGCGGAAGCCGGCGTCGGCGGGGGGTTCACCGTGGAGATGCTGGTCCCGACGGGACCGGCGCCCGGCGGGCCAAAGTGGTCGGACATCGCCGCCAAGATCCAGAGTGATCTGGCCAAAGCTGGCATCAAGGTCGATATCAAGGAAACCGTCCAGGCGCAGCTCTTGGGCACCTACCGCGCCCAGAAGGGTCAGATGGTGATGATCCTGTGGGGTCCGGACTTCCCCGATCCGGACGGGAACGCGACCCCGTTCTCGGATTATGCAGCGCATTCTATCGCGTGGCGCAACCAATACAATGATATGGCGGCGGCGGCGCTGGCCAAGCAGGCGGCGCTGGAGCCGGATCTGACCAAACGCCGGAACCTGTACAAGCAGCTCACGGATAAGGTTCTGCACGAGGGGCCGTACATCGTGCTGTATCAACCGACAAAGCGCTTCGGGCTGCGGCAGAACGTGCAGGGGTTTGTCTGGAACCCGATGGCCTACACGGAGTTCCGGACCGTCAGCAAATAGGATGTGAGCCGATACGTCCTGACGCGGATCGCCTCCATGGGGCTCGTGCTCTTGGGGGTATCCGTGCTGACGTTTTTCATCGCTCATGTGGTGCCGGCCGATCCGGTCCTGGCCGCGCTCGGTGAGCACGCGCGTGAAGACCAGATCCGCTCGTACCGACACGCCTACGGACTGGACCGGCCGGTCGGCGTTCAGTACCTGATCTACGTCCACCGGCTGCTCGCGGGAGACTTTGGGATTTCTATT
>VBAL01000149.1:5549-6431 GCA_005888595.1 Candidatus Segetimicrobium genomatis | reverse complement strand
GCCGGAAGTCCTCCCCATACAGCGCGCGCCCCAGCGCCAGTGCCACGGCCTGCGCAATCGTGGTGACGCGGACCACCGTGCCGCCGCTGGATCGGTCGAACGCCACTTCCTTGCTCTGCACCCGCCAGAGTTGCTCGATGACTTCCCGCGGGTCAATCCTCCCGCGCAACGCGAGTGAGGCCAGCCGACCGACACCCTCGGCCTCGACGTCCAGGGAGTGGACGAACACTTCGCACACCCCCCACTCGTCCTCGTTCACGACGACATAGATGCGCCCCCGCGGGGTCTCCACGCGTTCGGTGCGACCGCTGGTGACCTTCGGCCGCGGTCGCGGGGTGGTATGGGCAGACTGGGCGGCCCGTGCTGCGCGATCGTGCATGGCCGGCGAGGCCATGGGGTCGTCACCATCTGAACCGCTTACGATCTCCCGCGGAGCGGTGTGGATGCTTGGTTTTTCCTCCTTGACCTCGCTCATCGCGGTCAGAATGTTCTCACGAGAACCGGCCCGATAGACCGTGATGCCCTTGCATCCCAGCTTCCAGGCCAGGAAGTACACCTGTTCCACCTCTTCCGCCGTGCTCTCCCGGGGCAGGTTGACGGTGCTGCTGATGGAGTGGTCGATGTGTTTCTGGATGGCCGCCTGCATCTTCACCCGCATCTCCGGCTTGATCTGGTGGGCAGTGACGAAGAAGGGCGGCAGGTCTTCCTCTCGCTCGACCTCAAACCGGGCCATGTACTCCCGCACCAGCGGATGATAGACCTTGAAGATCTCCTGCGACAGCGATTCAGACCGCCGGACGTAGGCGCGATCGAAGATCGGTTCGATCCCGCTGGTTACCCCGGCCAGGGCGGCACCGCTGCCCACGGGCGGCACTGTCAGCA
>VBAL01000149.1:599-5509 GCA_005888595.1 Candidatus Segetimicrobium genomatis | reverse complement strand
CGGCGGATGCGGTCCCCGACCAGCGGCTGCAGGGTCGCTACAAACCGTCCGGCCAGGTGCTTGTCCGCATCGTAGGCCGGAAAAACGCCCTTCTCGCAGGCCAGATTTACGCTCTCATCGTAGACGACATTCTTGATGCGCTCGAATAGCTGGTCCACAAACCCCACGGCTTCTTCGGTGTCGTACTTCAGCCCCAACTTGATGAGCATATCCCCCAACCCTGTAAACCCCACACCGATGCGGCGGGACTTGAGACTGGCGGCTTTCTGCGCCGGCAGGGGATGCTTGTCGGCGTTGTAGTCGAGCACGTTGTCCAGAAAGCGCGTCGCGGCGCGCAGCGCGGGGTCCAGGTGTTCCCAATCCACCCGCGGCTGCGGGCCGAAGGGGTCGCTGACAAAGCAGGCCATGTTCACATTGCCCAGGCAGCAGTTCCCGTACGGCTCCAACGGAATCTCGCTGCACGGGTTGGTCGTGATCACGCCCATGCCATTGTACTCAGAGGTGGACCAGTACTTGATCTGATCCCAGAAGATCAGACCCGGCTCGGCATAGTCGCGCGCCCCCTTGATCAACTCGTTCCACAGCTCGCGGGCCCGGATGGTCCGGTGCAGCCCGGCGCGCTCGTTTGCGAACTCCAGGGCAAATTCGCCGTCGGACTCTACCGCCTGCATAAACGCGTCCGACACGCGCACGCTGATATTCGCGTAGCGCACCTTCGTGAGGTTGCGCTTGACCCTCACAAAGTCCAGCACATCTGGATGGGAATCCGAGATCGTGATCATCAGGGCACCACGGCGGCCGGATTGCCCGATCGTGCCCGTGGTCAGCGAGAACAGCTCCATGAAGGAGACCGATCCGGTGCTGCTGCGGGCGGCGTTGTTCACCGGTGCACCCCGCGGCCGCAGCACGCTAATGTCGGTCCCCACCCCCCCGCCCAGCGAGTAGGTACGCGCGGCCTCCTTCATCCACTCGAAGATGGATTCAATAGAGTCATCGTGTACTGGCAGAACGTAACAATTCAGAAGTGTGACCCGTTTGGGGTTGCCTGCGCCGTGCATGATGCGGCCGCCGGGAATGAAGCGGAAGTCGTCGAGCAACCAGTAGAACTTCTCCTCCCAATCCGCCTGCCTGGCCGCCGTGGGTTCCACCGAGGCGATCTCCCGGGCGATGCGCCGCCACATCTGCGGTGGTGTGGTCTCCAGTATCCGGCCTTCGGGGTCGCGCAGCGCGTACTTGTCAAAAAAGACATGCGCCCGGAGGTCGTCGCCGCCGAAGTAGTCCAGCGTCTCCTGAGGCAGGTCGGTTGTCGGTCGGGTCGTTGCTGGTGCAGCGTCAGCGTCCACCGGGCTCACCCCTTCCCGTAATAGTAATGCAGGCTCCGGACGCATCGCGCGGCCGGTATTGTCAGGATCGTGCGTTACTTCGAGGTCTTGGTCTGGCCGGAATCGACCGTCAGCAGGGGGACCTGCGCGCGCAAGGCCTCCTCCCGCCTCTTGCGCTCCTTCAGGGTTTCCGCCTCCTGGACCAGCATGTCCAGGTCGCGGAAACGCCGGTGCTCGGAGGCGAAACGGACATAGGCGACGTCGTCCAGGCGCCGCAACCGCTCCATCACCAGCGCGCCGATCTGCAGAGTACTGACCTCGCGGTCGCCTCGCTCCGTGACTTCCCGTTCAACTTCGGCCACCACGCGCTCCAGGTCGTCCATCGAGACGGGACGCTTCCCGCAGGCCTGGACGAGCCCCCGGAGGATCTTGTTGCGGTCGAACGGCTCCCGCCGGCCGTCACGCTTGACCACCATGATGGGCACGTGGTCCATTCGCTCGTAGGTAGTGAAACGGCGGGAACAGCGGATGCACTCGCGGCGGCGGCGGATGGAGGCTCCGTCTTCAACCGGGCGGGAGTCCAAGACTTTGCTTTCTTCGTGGGCACAGAAGGGACAGCGCATCTCGAAGGCCCTACAACATCTAGGGCAATCAGATTCTATTTCTCTACATGTTGTGTGTCAATGCTGAATTTCAAGCGATTTTTGGCCCGAATCGAGGGGGGTGTGGATGCCCCCTGCTGGGAAGGCCGCCCCACGGGCACCCTGCGGGCTAGGGTCTCGCTCCAGCGGGAGATTCCGGCTCCTGGCGCAGGGATCGGACCGCCAGAACCAGAGCGAGCCCCCCGAAGAGGGCCGTTGCGCCCAGCGTGACTGCCAGGTGTTGGACAGCCAGGTCCCCCAGCAGCAGACCCCTAAGGGCGAACATCGGGCCCAGGCCCGGCACCAAGTAGGTCCATCCCGACCTGTTCCACCCTTCGAGAAACGGAGCGGCCATAGCAGGCAGCGTAATCAGCAGGTAGAGGGGGGTGAAATATTGCTGGGCCTCCCGGATGCTGCGGGCAAACAGGCTGACCGCGAGCTGCGCCGCACCGAGGAACCCCGCCAGCAGCCCCGACACGATCAGGATCCACAGCGCCGGACCTACTGAGATGACCACCGACGCCCTCCGAAGCTCGGCCAATCCCCAGGCGGCTCCAAGCCGCAGGCTGACGAGGGTCGCGGCGATCACGACGACCACAGCCCCAAGAGATGCCGCCGCCACCGCCAGGAACTTTCCCAGAGTCAGGACCCAGCGGGATGGCGGCGCCACCAGCAAAGTGTCCAGGGTCAGACGCTCCCGCTCACCGGCACCGACATCGAGGGCCGCATGCTGGCCGCCGAGGACGGCCCAGATGGCAATGAAGAAGGGCAGCAGGCTGGCCAGCAACGCTCCGCCCAGACGGCGCTGATCGGCCACACTGCGTGACGCGGCGTGGATGGGGGTGAGATCGTTGCGGGTGAGCCCATGCGAGCGAAGGCGCAGTTCGGCAAGCCGCGCCGCGTAGCCGGCGACGGCGTCCTGGAGACGTTGCCGGGCCACTACCGATCCGGCCTCGCTTTCATCGAAGACGATGGTCACCTGTCCGTTCCCGGTCTGCGCACGCGCGGCAAAATCCGGCGGGATTTCCACCACGGCATCGAGTCTCCCTACGAGCAGCGCGCGAATCGGATCGGCCGCGTCGACCCGCCGGATGAGCCCCTGGGCCTCGCCCTCCCGGATCAGATCCGGCGCAAACGACCCTCCTATAATCGCCACGCGCGACGCCACCGTCTCTCGCTGATGCCGCTGCCGTTCGGCGAGATAGGGGACCCCGAGGGTCACCACGGGCATCAAGATGACCGGCAGCACCAGGGCCACGACCAGCGTACGGCGGTCCCGCAGCGTCTCGAGCATCTCTTTGAGAAAGACGGCGAAGACCAGGTGGGCGGCCGGGATCATCGCAGCGAGAAGCGCATCGGAACCACGCTGACGATGAAGATGGCCGCGAGAATCACGCCGATGACCGCCCGCGACACGCTGGGCGGGGACACGTCGTCCAGTGGCCCGGGATAGTTGCGGCGTGTCATCACCGCGATCAGCAACGCCATCACATAGTAGCCGAGCGCGAAGGCCACGGCGATTCCCACCCACGTCAGCACCCGGTGCACACGGGCACCCAGGAGCGCCCGCACCGCATGGCCGCCATCCAGCATGCTGGCCGGGAGGAGGTTGATGCTGGTGACGAGCAGCCCGATCCATCCCGCAAACAACATGGGGTGACCGAGGACGACCGCGTCCTGGGGCGGGTGGAGGAACCAGGCGATGATCCAGCGCAACAGCAGCGGCTCGGGGAGATTCACCCCTTGGAAGTCGGTGGAGCGGATGACGAATGAGTTCAAGACACCGAGTATGAGCACCGGGATGGCGACCAGGAACCCGGCGATGGGACCGGCCCCGCCGACGTCAATCAGCGCGTCCCGATTCGGTGGTGGGACGCGGGTGATGATGATCGCTCCCATCGTTCCCAACGGCGGCACCATCGGAATGAAGTACGGCAGACTGCTGTCCACCCCGCGAAGCACCGAGATCACCTTGTGACCCATCTCATGCGTCACCAGGATCGCCATCAAGGATAGCGAGAAGGCCAGCCCGCCGCCCACCGCCGACCGCAGGTACCCGTCTCCGACCAGTCCCTGCGCATTGATGTATCCCGCGGCGAACGTGGTCAACAGCGTGGCCAGGAACAGGGCCGCATTCGCCTGCCACCGCCACCGCGCGGGCGGCGGCTGGGGAACGAACGCCAGGATCACGCGGTCGTCCCGGCGGCGGAGCAGCGGCAGCAGGCCCGTCGGTTCCACCCGGCGCTGCAGCGCGAGAAAGCGCGCCTTGCTGTCCGCCGGCACCTGCACCGTGAATGCCGGGCGGCCGGCGTCGTCCAGCACCCCCGTCACCGGAAAGTACTCCGACACGATGCGGTGGAGATTTTCGAGCTCACCGTCAAGGTGGAACACGGTACTCCCTAGGGTACGCCCCCGAACGAGAAAGGTGAAGGGGGGATCGCGCGCGGCGCTGTCCCCCCTTCGTGGTAGTCGCGGTCGCGCAGTCGCCCGCTCAGCGTCTCCGCAGGAACGCCGGGATGTCGAGGTCGTTGATCAGCGCCTTGACCCCGTCTTCGATTGCGTCCGGCGTCTCACTGAGTTTGTCGGCGGGCTTGCGGCCGGCGTCGAACCCGGTGGCGATGACGGTGATACGCAGCTCGCCGTCCACCTTGTCGTCAACGACGGCGCCGAAGATGATGTTGGCATCCGGGTCGGCCGCCTCCTTGATGATCTGGGCGGCCTCCGAGACTTCCAGCAGCCCCATGTCCAGCCCGCCGGTCACGTTGATCAGCACACCCCGGGCGCCCTGCATCGATGTTTCGAGCAGCGGACTGCTGATCGCCGCCTGGGCCGCGCGGATGGCGCGGTCCTCGCCGCCGGCGACGCCGATACCGATCAACGCCGATCCGGCCTCGTGCATGATCGTCCGCACGTCGGCGAAGTCCAGGTTGATGAGCCCGGGCACCGT